>JAIETA010000350.1 GCA_019745575.1 Reyranella sp.
ATTCGAAGTACAAGATCGACCGCCGCCTCAGGGTCAACCTGTGGGGCCGTCCCAAGAGCCCGATCAACAAGCGCGAGTACGGCCCCGGCCAGCACGGCCAGGGTCGCACCAAGCCGACCGACTATCGCCTGCAGCTGATGGCCAAGCAGCGGCTGAAGGGTTACTACGGCTCGGTCGGCGAGCGTCAGCTCCGCCGCTACTATCTCGAGGCCGTGCGCCGCAAGGGCGACACCGGCGAGAACCTGGTCGAGCTGCTGGAGCGCCGGCTGGACGCGGTGATCTACCGCATGAAGTTCGCCATCACCGTGTTCGCCTCGCGCCAGCTGGTGAGCCACGGCCATGTCAAGGTGAACGGCCGCCGCGTCAACATCGCGTCGTACCTGGTGAAGGACAACGACGTGATCGAGCTGACCTCGAAGGCCAAGGAAATGGCCCGGGTCATCGAGGCCACCCAGACCGCCGAACGCGACGTGCCGGAGTATGTCTCGGTCGATCACAAGGACATGAAGGGCACCTACGTGCGCGGGCCGAAGCTCGCCGACGTGCCCTATCCCGTTCAGATGGAACCGTCGCTGGTCGTCGAATATTACAGCCGCTAAGCGGCAGCAGCTGACAAACACCGCGAAAACCCGCCCTTTGTGGCGGGTTTTCTTGTTTCGGAATTCCTCGATCCAGCCTCGGTTCCGGCTGTGCCGCCGGCCGGACAGGGCCTATAATTCCTGTTGGGGCTTGGGGTTTGGAGACTTCGTTCATGCGGACCATCCGTTTGGGAGTCTTGGCGGCGGTCGCGGTCGTGGTCTGCGGCGCCGGTTACGTTTACCGCGGCGAGGTGGCCCGGCTTCTGGGCTTTGGCACGTCGGCCAAGGCGGCCGAGCAGGCTGCCGGCAGTCCGGCGGCCATGGCCCAACCGCCCGGCCGTCGCGGCCGGGCCAATCCCGGCGGTCCGGTGCCCGTGGTGGTCGCCAAGATCGCCCAGAAGCCGATGCCCATCATCGTCGATGCGGTGGGCACCGTGCAGGCCATCGCCTCGATCCAGATCAAACCGCGCACCGACAGCCAGATCATGAAGGTCCATGTCGAGGAGGGCGCCCTGGTCAAGGAAGGCGACCTGCTGTTCGAACTCGACGCGCGGACGCTCAGGGCCCAACTCGGTCAGATCGAGGCGCAGATCCGCAAGGCCCAGGCGCAGCTTGTCCAGGCACGCCGCGATCTTCAGCGCTTCGAAGATCTTCTGGGCAAGAATGCCGGTACGGTCGTTCAGCGCGATTCGGCGCTAACCGCCGTGAAGGCGGCGGAGGCGCAGCTCGAGGCCGACGAAGCGGCCAAGGCCAGTGTTCAGACGCTGCTCACCTTCACGGAGATCCGCGCGCCCGTATCGGGCCGCATCGGCTCGATTGCCAGCAAGGCCGGCGCCGTCGTGCGGGTGGGCGACAATTCGGTCAACAGCACGCTCGCCACCATCAACCAGATCGACCCGATCTTCGTCACCTTTGCAATCCCGCAGGTCATCCTGCCCGACCTGCGCGCCGCCATGGCCAAGGGTCCGGTCGCGGTCAATGCGATCGTCGAGCAGACCAAGAAGCCGCCCGGCGCGATGGCGTTCATCGAGAACACCGTCGACCCCAACACCGGGACGGTGACGGCCAAGGCGCGTATCGCCAACGCCAGCGAAGTCCTGTGGCCCGGCCAGTTCGTCAAGGTCGAAGTCATTCTGGGCGTCGAGCCCGACGCGATCGCGGTGCCGTCGGCGGCGGTTCAACTCGGCCCCCAGGGCGCCTATGTCTTCGTCGTCAAGGATGGCGTCGCCGAGCTGCGGCAGGTCGTGGTCAAGCGGACGCAGGATGGTGAATCGGTCATCGGCAAGGGCCTGCAGGACGGCGAGCAGGTGGTGATCGACGGTCAGTTGCGGCTGGTCAACGGTGCGGCGGTTGCGATTCGGACGCCGACGCCGGAGCCTGCGAAGCCCGCAGCACCCCCGCGCGGCTGATCGGCCGGAGACGAACATGAACATTTCGGCCATCTGCATCCGCCGCCCGGTCATGACGATCCTGGTCATGGCGTCCTTCGTGATCGCCGGCCTCTTCGCCTACAAGCAGCTGCCGGTCGCCGCCATTCCCCGTGTCGACTTTCCGACCATCCAGGTCACCGCCCAGCTTCCCGGCGCCAGCCCCGAGACGATGGCCGCGTCGGTGGCGTCGATCCTCGAACGCCAGTTCGCGACGATCGCCGGCGTGACCGCGATGTCCTCGACGTCGTCGCTCGGCAACACCTCGATCGTCCTGCAGTTCGACCTCAATCGCGACATCGACGGCGCCGCACTCGACGTGCAGTCGGCGATTTCCTCGGCGATGCGGCGCCTGCCGCCGGAGATGACGACGCCGCCCAGCTTCCGCAAGGTCAACCCGGCCGACTGGGCGGTGATGTTCCTGGCGCTGCGATCCTCGCAGGTCCGGCTGTCGGATATCGACGCCTTCGCCAACCGGGCGATCCTGCCGCGCGTCTCGACCCTGCCCGGCGTGGCGCAGGTGCTGATCTTCGGGTCGCAGAAGTTCGCCGTGCGGGTGCGCGCCGACCTCGACCAGCTCGCGGTGCGCGGTCTCACCCTGCAGGAGCTGCAGACCGCGATCATCAGCGCCAATTCCAGCAAGCCCGTCGGTTCGATCGCCGATCAGAAGCAGAACGCCATCCTCGACGCCACCGGGCCGATCAACAAGGCCGCCGACTACATGCCGGTGATCGTGACCTGGCAGAACGGCGCTCCGGTCCGCATTTCGGACGTCGCCACCGCGGTCGACAGCGTGGAGAACGACAAGGTCGCGAGCTGGCTCGACGGAACGCGTGCGATCGTCATGGGCGTCTACCGCCAGCCCGACGCCAATACAGTGGAGGTCGTCGACCGGGTCAAGGCCATCCTGCCGCAGATCCAGGCCGAGCTGCCGTCGGGCGTCGAGGTCCATCTGCTGGCCGACCGGTCCAAGTCGATCCGCGAGGCGATCGCCGACGTCGAGTTCACGCTCGTCCTGGCCGCCGTCCTGGTGATCATCGCCATCTACTTCTTCCTGCGGACCTTCCGCGCGACGCTCATTCCGGCGATCGCGCTGCCGATCTCGATCATCGGCACTTTCGCCGGCATGTATGCGTTCGGCCATTCGATCGACAACATCTCGCTGCTGGCGCTGACGCTTGCCGTAGGCTTCGTCGTCGACGACGCCATCGTCATGCTCGAGAACATCGTGCGCCACATCGAGGCCGGCGAGAAGCCGATGGAGGCGGCGTTCAAGGGATCCAAGGAGGTCGGCTTCACCATCGTCTCGATGACGCTGTCGCTGGTCGCCGTGTTCATTCCCGTGCTGTTCATGGGCGGCGTCGTGGGCCGTATGTTCAACGAGTTCGGCCTGGTCATCAGCATGGCCATCCTGATCTCGGGCATCGTGTCGCTGACCCTGACGCCGATGCTGTGCTCGCGGCTGCTGAAGCCGATCGACCACCAGGAGAAGCACAACGCCCTGGTGCGGGCTTTCGAATGGGGCTTCGACAAGGTGACCGCGGGCTACGCCTGGGCGCTGCGGCATACCGTGCGGCTGCCGCGCCTGGTGCTCGGCATAACCCTCGGTACTTTCGTCGTGACGTTCATGCTGTTCCAGGCGATCCCCAAGGGTTTCTTCCCGTCGGAGGATATCGGTCAGATCCAGGGATCGACGGTCGGCCCGGACGACGCGTCTTTCGACGCCATGGTCGCCCGCCAGTCGGCGCTCGCCGAGGTGATCCGGCGCGATCCCGATGTCGTGTCCGTGGTGTCGACGGTCGGCGGCGGCAACGCCGCGGCCACCGTCAATTCAGGCCGCATGTTCATCATGCTGCGCGACAAGCCGGAGCGGAAGGACAGCGCCCTGCAGGTGATCGCCCGCCTGCGCCGCGCGTCCGCGACCGTGCCCGGCATCAACGTGTTCTTCCAGCCGTCGCAGTCGATCAACATCGGCACCACGCAGACGCGGGCGCAATACCAGTTCGGCATGCGGTCGAGCGATCTCAAGACATTGCGCGAATACGCCCCGCAGATGGAAGCGCGGATGCGGCGAATCCCCAGCATCCTCGACGTCAATTCGGATCTGCAGGTACGGGCCCGGTCGGCGCTGATCGAGATCGATCGCGACACCGCCTCGCGGCTCGGTGTCTCGGTCGACCAGATCCGCCTGCTGCTCTATTCCGCCTTCGGCTCGCGCCAGGTCTCGACGATCTACGCCTCCGACGACACCTATCAGGTGATCCTCGAGGCGGATCCCAAGTACGCCGACGCCAGCGACATCCTGCGCCGCCTCCAGGTGCGCACACCGAATGGCGGCCTCGTGCCGCTCGACACCCTGGCCAAGCGCATCGACAAGCCGACGTCGCTCACCGTCAATCACATCGCCCAGCTTCCGTCGGTCATCGTCTCGTTCAACCTGGCGCCCGGCGTGGCGCTCGGCGAGGCGGTCCGCGACATCCAGGCGGCGGCGGCCGAGATCGGCCTGCCGGCCGGCATTGCGACCAGCTTCGAGGGCAGCGCCCAGGTCTTCCAGCAGGCGGTCGCCAACCAGGGCCTGCTGCTGTTCGGCGCGGTTCTGGTGATCTACATCATCCTGGGAATCCTGTACGAGAGCTTCATCCACCCGCTCACCATCCTGTCCGGCCTGCCCTCGGCCGGCATCGGTGCATTGGCGACGCTGATGCTGTTCAACATGGACTTGAGCGTCATCGCGATGATCGGCGTCGTCATGCTGATCGGCATCGTCAAGAAGAACGCCATCATGATGGTCGACTTCGCCATCGAACGCCGCGCCCAGGGTGCGACCGCGGAGGCTGCGATCGTCGAGGCCTCGCTGCTGCGCTTCCGGCCCATCATGATGACGACGGTCTGTGCGCTGTTGGGCGCCCTGCCGATCGCCATCGGCGCCGGCGCCGGCGCCGAGCTGCGCCAGCCTCTCGGCATCGCGGTGGTCGGCGGCCTGCTGGTGTCGCAGCTGCTGACGCTGTTCATCACGCCGGTGGTCTACATCTGGTTCGACCGGCTGACCGGCATGCGGCTCAGCCCGGGCTGGGCCAAGCGCTGGCGCACCAGGGGCCGTCTGCCGGCCGCGCCGGCCGAATAGCCGCGCGCGAACACCAAGGCCGTCCGCATGACCGACGACATCGGCGCGTTCGTGCCCGGACCGCGCGTCCGCATCGAGGGCCGCGCCGGCGGGCCGCTGGCGGGCCTCACTTTCGCCGCCAAGGATTTGTTCGACGTCGCCGGTGTGCCGACCGGCGGCGGCAACCACGATTGGCCGACGGGCCGGCCCATCCCGAAGAACAACGCCTGGGCGGTGCAGACGCTTCTCGATGCCGGCGCGACGCTGATCGGCAAGACCATCACCGACGAGGTCTCGCTCGGCATCCTGGGCGAGAATGCCTTCGACGGCACGCCGGTGAATGTCCGTGCGCCGGGGCGCGTGCCGGGCGGCTCCTCGTCCGGCTCCGCGGCGGCGGTCGCCGCCGGCCTCTGCGATACCGCGCTCGGCACCGACACCGGCGGCTCGGTGCGCGTGCCGGCCAGCTTCTGCGGCCTCCACGGCATCCGGCCGACGCACGGCCGTCTCGACCTCTCGGGCATGATGCCTCAGGCGCCGACCTCGGACACCACCGGCTGGTTCGCGCGCGACGCCGAAACCTTTGCCCGCGTCTCGGGCGTCCTGCTGGGCGAGGCGATTCCCGCCAGGCTGCCGACGCAACTGGTCGTCGCGGTCGACGCCTTCGGCTTCGCCGACGCCGAGGTCGCGGCGGCCCTGCAGCCGATGGTGAAGCGTCTCGCCGCGGTCGTGGGCGCCAGCCGCGAGGAGATCATGGCGCCGCCCGGCCTGTCGGTGTGGGCGCGGGCGCGGCGCACCCTGCAACCGCACGAGGCCTACACCACGTTCCGCGACTGGCTGGACAAGGGCAATCCGCGCTTTGCCTTTTCGGTCGCCAGGGCGCTGGTGATGGGCTCGATGATCGCCGAGACCGACCGCGCCTGGGCCGGCCTGATGCGCCAGGAGGCGAGGGCACGCATGGCGTACCTGTTGCCGCCCGGCACCGTTCTCTGCCTGCCGACGACGCCGTTTCCGGCGCCGCTGCGCGGCCAGCCTCTACAGGTGCTCGATCCGCTGCGCGACCGGATCACCTGCCTGTGCGCCCACGGCGGCCTGGCGGGTCATCCCCAGGTCAGCCTGCCGGGAGCCACGGTCGGCGGCCTGCCGGTCGGTCTCTCGATCGTCGGCCCGCGCGGCAGCGACGCCACCCTGGTGGCGGTGGCCCAGGCAATGGAGAAGGCGGCATGAGCGATTTCGTCCCGAACATTCCCGCGGTCGTGGAGGAGGTGCGCCAGCTGTTCGAGCGCTACGAGCAGGCGCTGATTGACAAGAATGTCGACGTGCTCGATGCCACCTTCTGGAACAGCCCGCACACCATCCGCTATGCGCTCAACGAGAACGGCTACGGCTTCGCCGAGATCCACGCCCATCGCGTGGCGCGGCCGCCCGGCCCCGGCATCAAGGAAAAGCGTATCCGGCTGGAAATCCTGACGCTCGGCCGCGACATCGCCACGGTGAATCTCGAGTTCAAGGTGCGCGGTCGCGATCTCGTCGGCCGGCAGAGCCAGACCTGGGTGCGCTTTCCTGACTTGGGCTGGAAGGTGATCGCCGCCCACGTCTCGACCGTCAACGACAAGCCGCTGTGGTGATCGTCCGATGAGCACGCCCGCCTTGCCGCGCCTCGGCAACACCTTGCCGCCCGATCCGGCGTGGGTCGCCAAGCACCATGAGGCGGCGCTCGACCCCGAACTGCCGATCGTCGATCCGCACCATCACCTCTGGCACCGCGAGGACGGCCAGGTCTACCTGCTGCCGGACCTGCTCTCGGACACCAACACCGGCCACAACATCGTGGCGACCGTCTACATTGACTGCCGCTCCATGTACCGCAAGGACGGGCCGCAGGAGATGCGGCCGATCGGCGAGACCGAATTCGCCAACGGCGTGGCGGCCATGAGCGCCAGCGGCGGCTACGGCGCGATGCGCGCCTGCGCTGGCATCGTGAGCTATGCCGACCTGCGCCTCGGCGCGCGGGCCCGCGAGGTGCTGGAGGCCCACATCGCCGCGGGCAACGGCCGCTTCCGCGGCATCCGCTATGCCACAGGCTGGGACCCCAGCGAGGAGATCCGCCGCACCCACACCAATCCGCCGCCGGGCCTGATGGCTGATCGGACATGGCGTGAAGGCTTCGCCCAACTGGGCAGGCTCGGGTTGAGTTTCGACGCCTGGCTCTATCACCCACAGCTCGGCGAACTGGGCGATCTCGCCAATGCCTTTCCCGACACCGCGATCGTGCTCGACCATGTCGGCGGCCCGCTGGGGTATGGTCCCTATGCGGGACGGCATGGCGACGTGTTCGCCGCCTGGAAGAAGTCGATGGCGGAACTCGCCAAGCGGCCCAACGTGACGGTCAAGCTGGGCGGCCTCGGCATGCCAATGGGCTGGTTCGACTTCTATCGGCGGCCCGCGCCGCCCACGTCGCACATGCTGGCCGATGCCTTCAAGCCGTGGATCGGGACCTGCATCGAACTGTTCGGCGCCGGGCGCTGCATGTTCGAGAGCAACTTCCCGGTCGACAAGATCACGTCGGGCTACGGCGTCTTGTGGAATGCCTTCAAGCGCCTCACGTCCGGCGCGTCGGCCACGGAGAAGACTGCCCTGTTTTCGGGCACTGCCCGGCGGATCTACCGGCTCGATTGACGCGCCGTTTGACATTCCGGTCATCGGCCTTCAATTTCTTCGCCAAGATAATTTGTTGCATCCGGGATCGGGGCGGCAACCGGCAGGTCGATCAACGGCCGCCGGCTCAGGGAGCGAAGGACAAGACCACCAAAGTCGATCGTCTTTCGCCGTGGCGTGGACCTACGGGAGGAAAAACATGCGCTTGATTGGCAAGTTGGGAATTCTGGCGGCTGCAGCGTCGGTAGCACTGGGCGCCGGCACCGCCGTCGCCCAGGACAAGAAAGTCCGACTGCAGATGCAGTCGAATTTCGCGTCGACCCTGGCCTTGCTCGGGCCGAATGCGAACTACACGGTCGACCAGATCAGGAAACTGTCGGCCGGCAGCATCGACATCAAGTTCTTCGAGCCCGGCGCGCTGGTGCCGCCGGGGCAGGCCTTCGACTCGGTGTCGTCGGGCGCACTCGATGCCGCCTGGGCGACGCCGGGCTTCTGGACCGGCAAGGACATCGCCTTTGCGGTCTTCTCGACTGTGCCGTTCGGCCCGGGTCTCGGCGAATACCTCGCCTGGATGAAGCACGGCGGCGGCGAGCAGCTCATGCAGCAGCTCTACGCCAAGTACAACATCCATGCCGTGATGTGTCACCTGATCCCGCCCGAGGCGTCGGGCTGGTTCCGCAAGGAGATCAAGACGCTGGAGGATCTGAAGGGCCTGAAGATGCGCTTCTTCGGCCTGGGCGCCAACGTCATGCAGAAGCTCGGCGTCTCGACGCAGCTCCTGCAGGCCGGCGAAATTTTCCAGGCCCTGCAGCTCGGCACGATCGATGCCACCGAGTTCTCCATGCCGGTCATGGACTTGAGCCTGGGCTTTCACCAGGTGGCGAAGTTCTACTACTTCCCCGGCTGGCACCAGCAGGCGACCGTCGGCGACCTGATCGTCAACAAGGCCAAGTGGGACTCGCTCTCGCCGCACCAGAAGGCCGTCGTCGAGGCATCGTGCGACCAGACCGTGCTGCGCGGCATGAGCCTGGGGGAATCGCTTCAGCCCAAGGCGCTGCTTGAGATCGAAAGCAAGGGCGTCAAGCTCATGACGTGGGGACCTGAGTTCCTGGCCGCCTTCCAGAAGGCGTGGGACGAGGTTGCGGTCGAGCAGTCGGCCAAGAGCCCCGAGTTCAAGAAGGCCTGGGACTCGCTCAGCAACTTCCGCAAGGAATATGCGGTCTGGAGGGAGCGCGGCTACCTCAAGTAGCCATCCATCGAGCATAGGCGGCCGCCCCCATCGGGCGGCCGCTTCTTTCCGGGGGAGTTCTTCGCCATGCAGGCAATGTTGAGTTTGAGCGACGCGATCGACCGCGTCCTGCAGCGGATCGCGTCGGCGACCGGCTGGCTGTTCCTCGCCCTGGTGGCGGTGATCTGCTGGGATGTGCTGACCCGCAAACTCGGCTTCCAGATCCCGGGCTTCGGCTCGACGCCCATCCAGGAGCTGGAGTGGCATCTGCACGGCATGCTGTTCATGTTCTGGCTCGGCTACGCCTACATCCGCAACGTGCATGTCCGCATCGACGTCTTCACCTCGCACAAGACGCCGCGCGAGCAAGCCAAGCTCGAGCTCTTCGGCATCTTCGTCTTCGCCATACCCTACTGCCTGCTGGCGACCTACTTCGCCTACCTGTTCGCCCAGACCTCGTTCCTGCAGAACGAGAGTTCCGACGCGCCCAATGGCCTGCCTTACCGCTGGATCATCAAGGCCTGTCTGTTCCTGGGGCTCGTCCTGCTCGATGCCGCCGTGGCCTCGGTGATGTTCCGCAAACTGGTCCAGGTCTTTGGGCCGCCCGATCTCGCCGCGCGCGCCGCCACGCCCGCGGCCAGCCACTGAGGGGCGCGTATCATGGAATGGATCGCCGACCACCTGTCCGTCCTCATGTTCCTGGTGCTCACGTTCATCATGTTCGTGGGCTATCCGGTGGCCTTCGTGCTGGGCGGCGTGGCGCTCGCCTTCGGCGCGCTCGGCATCATGTTCGATGTATTCCGCCCCGCCCAGTTCGGCAGCCTGATCCCGCGTATCTGGGGGCAGGCGGTGCAGAACCAGGTCCTGATCGCGGTGCCAATGTTCGTCTTCATGGGCACCATCCTTGAGAAATCCGGCGTCGCCGACGAATTGCTCAAGGCACTGCAGGTGCTCACCCGGCGGATTCCCGGCGGGCTCGCCATGTCGGTTACCCTGATGGGCACCATCATGGCGGCGACCACCGGCATCGTCGGCGCGTCGGTGATCATGCTGACTCTGATCGCGCTGCCCACCATGCTGGCGATGGGCTACTCCAAGGAATTGTCGGTTGGCACGATCGCCTCGGCGGGGACGCTGGGAATCCTGATTCCACCCAGCATCATGCTGGTCATCATGGGCGACCTGATGACGCTGTCGGTCGGCACGCGGTTCACCGCGGCGATCATTCCAGGCCTGGTGCTGTCGGCTGTCTACCTCGTCTATATCGGCATCCTGGCCGCCGTGCGACCGGACCTGGCGCCGCCGCTGGCGACCGACGTCGGACCCCAGGGGTCGGCCGAGATGACGCGAATGCTTTTTCGCAGCTTCCTGCCGCCGGCCTTCCTGATCTTCGTCGTGCTGGGTTCGATCTTCGGCGGCTGGGCGACGCCGACCGAGGCGGGCGGTACCGGCTGCGCCGGTGCGCTGCTGCTGGCGTGGTGGAACAAGCGCCTCAACATGAAGACGCTGCGCGAGGTGATCGAAAGTTCGGCGCTCACCAACGCCCTGGTGTTCTTCATCATCTTCGGCGCCACGCTGTTCTCCTTCGTCTTCCGCGCGCTCGGTGGCGACGACCTCGTGGCCGAGTTGCTGAAGGCGGTCGGCATCGACACGGGATGGGAGATCCTGATCTTCGTGATGGTGCTGGTCTTCATCATGGGGTTCTTCTTCGACTGGCTGGAAATCTGCCTGATCGTTCTGCCGATCTTCGCGCCCATCCTGCTGAAGATCGACTTCACGCCGCACATCGCCGAGAACAAGGACTTCATGGTCTGGTTCGTGATCCTGGTCGCGGTGAACCTCCAGTCGGCCTTCCTGACGCCGCCCTTCGGATTCGCGCTGTTCTACATGAAGGCGACGGTGCCGCCGGAAGTGACGATGATGCACATCTACCGCGGCATCATTCCGTTCGTGATCCTGCAGATGGTGGCGCTTGCCTTCTGCATCATCTGGCCGGAGATCATCCTGTTTCTGCCGCGACACTTCGGCTTCCTTGACTGACCGGACATAGGGCGAAGGGAAGAACCGAAAAGATTTGTGCATGCGCGTATTGCTAACTGTTGCCGACGTCATCGAGCGCGTGCTGCGGATGATCGCCGACTGGACGGGCTGGTTGATGATCGTCCTGATGGTCGTCATCTGCTTCGACATCATGAGCCGCAAGATGGGCTACCAGATCCCCGGCTTGGGCTCGACCCGGCTGCAGGAACTCGAGTGGCACCTGCACACCGTGCTGTTCTCGATGTGGCTCGGCCAGTGCTACATCCTGAACGCCCATCCGCGCGTCGACACCCTGACGGCCCACCGCTCGCTGCGCACGCGCGCCTGGGTCGAGATCGCGGGTTGCATCGCCTTCGCGCTGCCCTATGCCGGCATCGTCGCCTGGTTCGGCCTGGGCTTCGTCGCCACCTCGTATCTGACCGGCGAAGGCTCGGAAGCCGTCGTCGGCCTGTCGCAGCGCTGGATCATCAAGGGCCTGTTCGTGCTCGGCCTGTGGATGCTGGTCGCCGCCATCGTCGCCGTGATCCTGCGGCTGACCGTCTTTCTCTCCGGCGGGGTGGCGGGTCGTCGCGCCGACCTCAACATCGAACGCTTCGTCGACCCGACGTGATGTTTTTCGGCGTGCTCTCATGATCGCGTGGCTGAGCGAAAACCTGGCGCTCGTCATGTTCGCCACGATGTTCGTCGTCATCTTCTGCGGCTATCCCGTGGCCTTCGTGCTGGGGGGTACCGGCCTCGCCTTCGGCCTGATCGCCTGGAGCCTGGGCGATTTCCCGCTGGTCAAGCTCACCAACATCCTGCTCCGCATGTGGGGCGGCGTGGCCGTCGATCCCGTGCTGGTGTCGTTGCCGATGTTCATCTTCATGGGCGCGCTGCTCGAACGAAGCGGCGTGGCCAAGGACATGCTCGACGCCTCTCAGGTCATGCTGCGCCGCACGCCGGGCGGGCTCGCCGTCGCGGTGATGGTGATGGGCACCATCCTGGCGGCGCCGATCGGCGTGGTCGGTGCCTCGGTCATCATGCTGTCGCTGATCTCACTGCCTCCGCTCCTGAAGGCGGGCTACGACAAGCGCCTGTCGATCGGCACCATCGGTTCGGCGGGGACGCTGGGCATCCTGATCCCACCCTCGATCATGCTCGTCGTGATGGGCGAGATGCTGAACACCTCGGTGGGCTCGCTGTTCGCCGCGGCGACCATTCCGGGCTTCCTGCTGTCGGGCCTCTATCTCGCCTACATCTGGGGCGTCGCCATCGCCAAGCCCTCCTGGGCGCCCAAGATGCCGAAGGAATCGGGGCCGCAGACCTGGGCGGAGGTCTGGAAAGTCGTGGCCTTCGGCATGCTGCCGATGACCGTCCTGATGGTGGTCGTGCTGGGTTCGATCTTCGCCGGCTTCGCCACCGCGACGGAGAGTGCCGGCGTCGGCTGCGCCGGCGCCATCCTGATCGCCTGGATGAACGGCCGCTTCAGCCTGCAGATGATCCGGGAAGCCATCCGCGACGCCTGCCGTGCCAACGGTCTCGTCTTCATGGTGGTGCTGGGCGCCACCGGCTTTTCGCTGATCTTCCGTGAGCTGGGCGGCGACGAGCTGATGCTGAGCGCGCTCCTGGCGCTCGGCGTCGACACGCCATGGGAGATGCTGATCTTCGTCATGGTCCTGATCTTCCTGCTCGGCTTCCCGTTCGAGTGGATCGAGATCTGCCTGATCGTGCTGCCGATCTTCGGGCCGATCCTGGCCAAGATGGATTTCTCCGGCCACATCGGCAACAATGCCTGGTTCATGCCGTGGTTCGCCACCCTGGTGGCGGTGAACCTCCAGACCTCGTTCATGTCGCCGCCCTTCGGGGCCACGCTTTTCTACATGAAGGGCACCGTGCCGCCCGGCGTGTCGATGACCGACGTCTACCGCGGCATGTACCCCTTCCTCATCCTGCAGGTCATCGGCCTGTTCCTCTGCCTCTATTTTCCCAGCCTGTCGCTGTGGTTGCCGGAAGTCACCGGCATGCTCGACTGATCCGGTGACAGCCCGCCCGGCGCGGGCCTAGGATCGGGACCTCCGCTTTTTCGGGAGGTTTCGCCATGCGTCGTTTCCTGTTGGCATCGGCCATCGCGTTGGCGACCGCCGTCTCGTCGCTGGCATCCGCGCAGACCCTCAAGGTCGTGATGCACTCCGATCTGAAGGCGCTCGACCCGATCTGGAGCGGCGCCTACATCACGCGCAACTACGGCTATCTCGTCTACGACGTGCTGTTCGCCATGGACGAGAAGTTCGAGATCAAGCCGCAGATGGTCGAAAGCTACACGACCAGCGACGACGGCCTTGTCTGGACGTTCACGCTGCGCGAGGGGCTGGAATGGCACGACGGCCAGCCGGTGACGGCCGAGGACTGCATCGCCTCGCTGAAGCGCTGGTCGGCGCGCGATGCGATGGGGCAGAAGCTCGCCCAGTCGATCGTCGAATACAAGGCAGTCGACCAGAAGACCTTCCGGATCGTGCTCAAGGAGAAGTTCGGTGCGCTGCTGCAGGCGATCGGCAAGCCGTCGGTGGTGGTGCCGTTCATGATGCCCAAGCGGGTCGCCGAGACCGACCCGTTCAAGCAGATCGACGACTACATCGGTTCCGGTCCGTTCGTGTTCAAGAAGGACGAATGGAAGCCCGGCGAGAAGCTCGTCTTCACCAGGTTCGCCAAGTACAAGCCGCGCGCCGAGCCAATGTCGGGCCTTGCCGGCGGCAAGGTGGTGAGTCTCGACCGGGTCGAATGGCTGACGATTGTCGATCCGGAGACCGCGATCAACGCGCTACTGAATGCCGAGATCGACATGATCGAAGCCGTCAGTGCCGACCACTTGCCGTTGCTCGAAAAGGACAAAGGCATCCGCGTCATCCGCAACAGGACATCGAACCAGTACGTGTTCCGCATGAACTGGCTGCAGCCGCCGTTCAACAACGAGAAGATCCGGCAGGCTGCGGCGATGGCGCTGAACCAGGAGGATTTCCTGCAGGCCAACGTCGGCGACAAGCGGCTCTATCGGACATGCAAGGCGATGTTCACCTGCGGCACGCCGCTTGCCACCGACGTGGGCATGCAGGGGCTGGTTGAGGGCAATTCGGCGAAGGCCAGGCAGATGCTTGCGGAAGCGGGCTACGACGGTACGCCGGTGGTGCTGTTGGCGCCGACCGATCTTGCGGCCATCAAGCAGCTCGGGCCGGTCGCCAAGTCGTTGCTCGAGCGCGCCGGCTTCAAGGTCGACCTTCAGTCGCTCGACTGGCAGACCATGAACGTGCGCCTGCAGAAGAGGACGCCGCCGAGCGACGGCGGGTGGAACGCCTTCTCCACGAGCTGGTCGCAGGTCGACATCCTCGATCCGTTGATGACGCCTTTTCTCCAGGCCAACTGCGACAAGGGGCGGGCCGGCTGGCCGTGCGATGAGGAGGTCGAGAAGCTCCGCGACAGGTTCGCCCGCGCCTCAAGCGAGGCCGACAAGAAGGCGATCGCCGAGGAGACCCAGCGCCGGGCGCTGCAGGTCGTGACCCACGTGCCGCTCGGCGAGTGGTACGGCGTCGGCGCGGTGCGGGCCAACGTCCAGACACGCGAGGTGCCGCCGCCGGTCACCGTCTTCTGGGGCATGACGAAAAAGTGACAGCGAAGCTGTCATCCCGAACGTAGTGAGGGATCTACAAGATCCCTCGCAAATGCTCGGGATGACGGCCGCGGGCCGTCATTCCGCCGCCTTCAGCTCCGCCCCGCGCTGCTGGCGGCGGGCGGCGTCCTCGGCTTCCCAGCGCGTGCCGATCTCGGCCAGGCGGCCCAGCACGTCGTCGAGTTCGTGGCCGCGCACGGTCAGCGAGTAGGTGACCTTGGGCGGGATCGTGGCCTCGTAGTCGCGCCGCACGAGGCCTGCGCCTTCGAGCGTGCGCAGCCGCTCCGTCAGCATCTTGGCCAAGACGCCCGCCACCCGCCGTCGCAACTCGCCGAAGCGCTGCGGGCCGTGGGTTTTCAGGTTGTAGAGGATGTAGGTCGTCCACGGCCCCATCAGCATGCGCAGGATGAAGTCCATAGGGCAGGAGGCGCTCTCCTTGCGCGGCTCGACGGTCGGCGTCATCGGATCAACCTTGAAGTTACGAATTGGTACCTACTGGCAAATATATAGTTCTCTCCTTAACTCATTCCAGTCACTTCTCGTAATTTGAGATGAAATGGAGAGTAATATGGTCAGTGTTGCGATCGTCTATCACTCGGGCTTCGGCCACACCCAGGCGCTGGCCGAGGCTGTCGCCGCCGGCGCCCGGGCGGTTCCGGGGGCCACGGCGAGCCTCATTCCGGTGGCCGACGCCGAGGCCCGCGGCGCCGAGCTGGACGCCGCCGATGCCATCGTCTTCGGCAGCCCGACCTACATGGGCAGTGCATCGGCCGAGTTCGCGCGGTTCAAGGACTGGACGTCCAAGCGCTGGATGTCGGGCGCCTGGAAGAACAAGCTGGCGGCCGGCTTCACCGCCTCGGCATCGTGGAACGGCGACAAGCAGAACACGCTGACGCAGCTCATGACGCTTGCCATGCAGCACGGCATGCTGTGGGTCGGCCTCGGCCTGCCGCCGGGCTACAACAGCTCCAAGGGATCGAACGACGACTTGAACCGGCTCGGCGCCTTCCTGGGCGCAATGGCCCAGGCCAACGCCGACCAGGGCGTCGAGGGCATCGCCGCGTCCGACTTCAAGACCTTCGAGGCGCTCGGCCGCCGCGTCGCCGAGGCGGCGCTGAGGTGGCAGGCGGCACCGCTCGCCCAGGCGGCGTAAGGGGCGGGGCCGTCATCCCGAACCACGCGGGATGACGGCCTGCCGGCTGGTCACTTCTTGCTGATGTTCCAGAGGATCGGCACCGGGGCTGGGATCCAGCCGTCCAGTCGGTCCTTGCGGTAGGCGCCGAACGACTTGTACTGGCCGAGCACGACATACATGGCCTGGTCCACGACGCGGTCCGACACGGCGATCGCCAGCAGCTTCTGCTTCTGCGGGTCGGTTTCGCGGGCGAAGTCGGCGCGCAGCTTCTCGATCTCGGGATCGCACGGCCAGCCGAACCACGCCTTGTCGCAGCCGCCGCTGGTGAAGGAGTTGCTGGCCGGGCTTTCCGTCCCGGAGGTCACGGTCGTGGTGTAGAAAATGTTCCAGCCGCCCTTGTCCGGCGCGTCCTTGCGGGAGCGCCGCGCCACCACCGTCTGCCAGTCCATGGCCTGCAGGTCGACCTTGAAGCCGACCTTCTCCAGCGCCTGCTTGCCGACCGGCGGCAGCTGGTTGGACGACTGCAGGTCGGTCTGGTGCATCATGACGATCGGTGTGCCGTCGTAGCCGCTTTCCTTCAGGAGCTGACGGGCCTTTTCGAGGTTGGGCTTGATCAGCAGGTCGCCGTATCTCTTCTCGTAGGGCGAGCCGCAGACCAGCGGCGCATTGCAGACGCTGTAGATCTCGGGATTGCCGACCTGGGCTTGCAGGAAATCCTCCTGGGCGATGGCATACATCGCGGCCTGCCGCGCTTTGACGTTGTTGAACGGCGGATGCAGGTGATTGAAGCGCATGATGATCTGGCTGCCGAGCTGGTTCCAGCCGAACAGGGCCACGTTCTTGTCGGCCCTGAGGATCGGGAAGTGGTCGGGCACCGGCGACTCGATCATGTCGACCTCGCCCTGGATGAGCGCGTTGGCCGCCGTCATCGGGTCGGAAATGGCCAGCCACTCGACGCGGTCGACCTTGGCGATCTTGCCGCCGGCCAGCATCGAGGGCGGCTCGGCGCGCGGCTTGTATTTGGTGTTCTTGACGTAGACCACTTTCTCGCCGGGCTTCCATTCCTCCTTCTTGAAGATGAACGGGCCGGAGCCGGTGTAGTCGTCGATCTGCTTGCCCGGATCGGTATCGGCGACCCGCTTGGGCATCATGAACGGCACGTTGGACGAAGGCTTGCCCAGCGCGTCGAGCAGCAGGCCGAACGGTTCCTTGAGCACGATGGTAAAGGTCTTGGCGTCGACCGCCTTGATCTCGGCCATGGCGGCCGTCATCTGCTGGCCGAGCGAGTCGCGTACGGCCCAGCGCTTGATCGAGGCCACGCAGTCCTCGGCCGTCACCGGCTTGCCGTCGTGCCACTCGAGGCCATCGCGCAGCGTGAAGCTCCAGGTGAGCTTGTCGGGCGAGGTCTCGTACTTGCCGACCATCTGCGGCTGTATCCGCTGTTCGGCGTCCTGGGCGAACAGCACGTCGTAGATCAGATAGCCGTGGTTGCGCGAGATGAAGGCGGTGGTCCAGATCGGGTCCAGCACCTTCAGGTCGGAGTGGGCCACCATGCGCAGCGTCGTCTGCGCCTGCGCCGCGGGCACGGCCAGCGCAAGCCCGATCCCCAGTCCGGCCGCCAGCCGGCCCAATATCCGTGCTACATGCATGATCTGCCCTTCCCTCTGTCGGTCCCCCCGACGGAATGCAGGCTGCCACGCGCCGGACGAGGAATAAAGCGATGTCGATGCCGACGATCTTCGTGTCCCACGGGGCGCCGACGCTGATCCTCGACGACGTGCCGGCACGGGCGTTCCTGGCCGGCCTCGGCCGGCAGCTGCCGCGGCCGGCCGCGATCGTGGCGGTGTCGGCGCACTGGGACACCGACCTGCCGGCCGTCTCGCTGGCCCGCCGGCCCGACACCATCCACGACTTCTACGGCTTCCCGGAAGCCCTCTACCGGCTGCGCTACGGCGCCCCGGGCGCGCCGGAACTGGCCGAGCGCGTGGCCAGGCTGGTGGGCGCGGCGCACGACCATCATCGCGGCCTCGACCACGGCGCCTGGGTGCCGGCCATGCTGGCCTGGCCCGAGGCCGACGTACCGATCTTCCAGCTTTCCGTGCAGCCGGCCGCGAGCCCGGCCGACCACATCGCGCTCGGCCGCAAGCTCGCCGCCCTGCGCGGCGAGGGGGTCCTGGTGATGGGCAGCGGCAGCGCCATCCACAATCTGCGCGCCCTGGTGCGCGGCGCCGACTCCGAGCCGGAACCGTGGGCGCGCGACTTCGACGACTGGCTGGCGGCGGCGGTGGAGAAGGGCGACGAGGCGGCGCTGGCCGACTATCGCGCGCAGGCGCCCAATGCCAGCGACGCCCATCCGACGGACGAGCACTTCCTGCCGTTGCACGTGGCCTTCGGGGCGGCCGGCCCGGGCGCGCGCGGGCGGGCGCTGCATCGCAGCTTTACGCTGGGGAACCTGTCGATGGCTTCCTACGCGTTTGGCTAAGGCGCGCTCCTTCGGAACGCGCTAGGCAGCGTCGGCCAGGGAGACGCCCTTTTCCTTGAACATCTGCTCGAGTTCGCCGGTTTCGAACATCTCGCGGACGATGTCGCAGCCGCCGACGAATTCCCCCTTCACGTAGAGCTGGGGGATGGTCGGCCACTGGCTGAATTCCTTGATGCCCTCGCGCAGGTCCGGGTCGACCAGGATATTGATGCCGTGGAATTTCACGCCGAGCTGGCTCAGCACGTCGACCACGGCGGCCGAGAAGCCGCACTGCGGGAACACCGGGGTGCCCTTCATGAACAGCAGCACGTCGTTCTTGCCGATCTCGTCGCGGATGCGCTCGAACACTTCGGGTTCGCTCATGTCGATCTCCTGGAGGGCGCCATTTGGGTGGAATATAGGGGCGTCAGGGCCTCTGCGCCATGGTCGTCAGCTTGAGCGCGTGCAGGACACCCCCCATGCGACCGCCCAGCGCGCCATAGACCATCTGATGCTGCTGGATTTTCGACTTTCCCGCGAAAGCCGATGAAATGACCGTAGCCGCATAGTGGTCTCCGTCGCCGGCCAGATCCTGGATCTCGACCTCGGCGCCGGGAATGCCCTCCTTGATGAGGCGGATGATGTCGTCGGCTTGCATCGGCATGGCGCTCTCCGTCAGGCTGCGCTGTTCATATAGTCCGGCAACCAGGCTTCGTGGACGGCGCGTAGCTGGCCGAGCGGCAGGGCGAGCAGGCCCTCCACGGCCAGCGCCTGTCCGCCGGCATAGCCCAGCAGCGCCGCCGGCACGCCGGCCGCGGCTGCCGCCGCCAGCAGGGCGGCGCCGTCGTCGGTGGCCACCAAGTAGCGTCCCTGGTCCTCGCCGTAGAGAAAGGCGTGCGCCGCGGTGGCGGTGGCCGGCAGTTTCACGGACGCCCCGGTGCCGCCCGCCAGGCACATCTCGGCCAGGCCGACCAGCAACCCTCCGTCCGACAGGTCGTGGCAGGCGGCGATGCGGCCGGCCAGGATCTCGCCGCGCACGAAGTCGCCGTTGCGGCGTTCGACGGCGAGGTCGACAGGCGGCGGCGCACCTTCCTCGCGGCCGCAGATCTCGCGCAGGTAGAGCGACTGGCCGAGCCAGCCCGTGGTCTCGCCGAGCAGCACCAGCGCGAGCCCGGCTTGCGTCAGGCGCGAGCCAACCGCCTTGGCGATGTCCTCGATCACGCCCACCGCGCCGATGGTCGGCGTCGGCAGGATGGGCCGGCCCTCGGTCTCGTTGTAGAGCGAGACGTTGCCCGACACGACGGGGAAGTCGAGCGCCGCACAGGCCTCGGCCATGCCCATGATGGCGCCGGCGAACTGGCCCATGATCTCGGGCTTGGTCGGGTTGCCGAAGTTCATGTTGTCGGTGACGGCGAGCGGCCGGGCGCCGGTCGCCGTGATGTTGCGCCACGCCTCGGCCACGGCCTGGCGTCCGCCGGTCTCGGGATGGGCCTGGACGTAGCGCGGCGTGCAGTCCGAGGTCATGGCGAGGCCCTTGTGGCCGCCGGGCACGCGGACCAGCGCCGCGTCGCCGTCCTGCGGGCGGATTGCCGTATTGCCCATGATGAGATGGTCGTACTGCTTCCAGATCCACGCCTTGCTGGCGAGGTCGGGGCAGCCCATCAGCCGCAGCAGCGCAGCCTTGTGGTCCTGGGGCGCCGGCACCTTGGCCGCGTCGAGCACAGCGGGAAGGGGCGTCAGCGTCCACGGCCGCTCGTACATCGGCGCTTCGGTGACCAGCGGCGGGATCGGGATGTTGGCCACGACCTCGCCGTGCCACGACAGCACCATGCGCTCGGTGTCGGTGAGATGGCCGATCACCGCGAAGTCGAGTTCCCACTTCTCGAAGATCCTGCGCGCCATCTCCTCGCGGCCGGGTTTTAGCACGATCAGCATGCGCTCCTGGCTCTCGGACAGCATGAGCTCGTAGGGGTTCATGCCGGTCTCGCGCATCGGCACCTTGTCGAGTTCGACGATCACGCCGAGCCCGCCCTTGGCCGCCATCTCGAACGACGAGGAGGTGAGGCCGGCGGCGCCCATGTCCTGGATGGCCACGATGGCGTCGGTCGCCATCAGTTCCAGGCAGGCTTCGAGCAGCAGCTTCTCGACGAACGGATCGCCGACCTGGACGGTCGGCCGCTTGCTCTCGCTGTCTTCGTTGAACTCGGTCGACGACATGGTGGCGCCGTGGATGCCGTCGCGGCCGGTCTTGGAGCCGACATAGACCAGCGGATTGCCGATGCCGGCCGCCGCCGCATAGAAGATGCGGTCGGTCGGCGCGATGCCCACGGTCATGGCGTTGACCAGGATGTTGCCGTTGTAGGCGGCGTGGAAGTTGGTCTCGCCGCCGACGGTCGGAATGCCCATGCAGTTGCCATAGCCGCCGATGCCGGCCACCACGCCCGACACGAGGTGCCGCGTCTTGGGGTGGGCGGGATCGCCGAAGCGCAGCGCGTTGAGGTTGGCGACCGGCCGCGCGCCCATGGTGAAGACGTCGCGCAGGATGCCGCCCACGCCGGTCGCGGCACCCTGGTAGGGCTCTATGTAGGAGGGGTGGTTGTGGCTCTCCATCTTGAAGACGGCGGCCTGGCCATCGCCGATGTCGATCACCCCGGCGTTCTCGCCCGGACCCTGGATGACCCAGGGCGCGCGGGTCGGCAGCTTCTTCAGCCACACCTTCGAGGACTTGTAGGAGCAGTGCTCGCTCCACATCGCCGAGAAGATGCCGAGCTCCACCATGGTGGGCGTGCGCCCCATGATCTTCAGCAGCCGCTCGTACTCGTCGGGCGCCAGGCCGTGCTCGGCCACGATCTGCGGCGTGATCGTGGGCTCGTTGGGCAGCTTGACCGGCGGATTCTTTTCCTTGGCGATCGTCACGACGCGTCTCTCATGAAAGAGCCTCGACCATGCCTTCGAACAGCCCCTTGCCGTCGCTGCCGCCGAACATCGGCTCGACGGCGTTCTCCGGATGCGGCATCAGGCCCAGCACCGTCTTGGTCTCGTTGAAGATGCCGGCGATGTTGTTGATCGAGCCGTTGGGATTGCCGCTGCCGTCGACCGTGCCGTCGGGCGCGCAATAGCGGAAGGCGACCTGGCCGCGGTCTTCCAGTCGCTTCAGCGTCTCGGCATCGGCGAAGTAGTTGCCCTCGGCATGCGCCACCGGGACGCGGATCACCTGGCCCGCCTGGTAGCGGTTGGTGAACAGACTCTGGCTGGTCTCGACCTTGAGGTGGACGTCGGAGCAGACGAACTTCAGGTGGGCGTTGCGCATCAGCACGCCCGGCAGCAGCCCGGCCTCGGTCACGATCTGGAAGCCGTTGCAGATGCCCAGCACCGGCACGCCCCGGGCGGCGCGACGCCTGACCTCCGCCATTACCGGCGACTGCGCCGCCATGGCGCCGCAGCGCAGGTAGTCGCCGTAGGAGAAGCCGCCCGGCACCACGATCAGGTCGGTCGTCTCGAAGTCGCCGTCGCCGTGCCACACCATGGCGGGCCGGCGGCCGGTGACCAGTTCGATCGCCTGGGCCACATCGCCTTCGCGATTGGAGCCCGGGAAGACGAGAACCGCCGCCTTCATTTCGGTGTGCCCCTGGCAGCAAGGGCCTCACCCTGAGGAGCGCTCCGAAGGAGCGCGTCTCGAAGGGTGGAAACGAGCACCCTGTTTGCTGCCCATCCTTCGAGACGCGCGCTGCGCACGCTCCTCAGGATGAGGTTTACCGCCGCTTTCATCACTCTTTTTTCCAGTCGATTTCGTCGGCGACTGCGATCGAATAGTTCTCGATCACCGTGTTGGCGAGCAGCTTGCGGCACATCTCGTCGAGGCGGGCCTTGGCCCTGGTCTTGTCGGTCTCGGCGATTTCGAGCTCGATGTACTTGCCCTGGCGGACGTCGCCGACCTCGGGGAATCCCAGGCGGTTGAGCGAATGTCCGATGGCCTTGCCCTGGGGGTCGAGCACGCCGTTCTTCAGCGTCACATGAACTCTGGCTTTCATCTCGCCTCTTTACTGCAGCGTGGCTACTGGAGCGTCGTGGGGCCGCGCACGTCGCCCGGCCCCTGGTCGATCAGGATGCCGAGTCGCCGCGCCACTTCCTGGTAGGCCTCCTCGACCTTGCCGAGGTCGCGACGGAAGCGGTCCTTGTCCATTTTCTCGTTGGTCCTGAGGTCCCACAGCCGGCACGAGTCGGGGCTGATCTCGTCGGCAAGCACGATGCGGACCATGTCCTCCTCGTAGAGGCGGCCGAACTCGACCTTGAAGTCGATCAGTTTTATGCCGCAGCCTAGGAACAGGCCGAACAGGAAATCGTTGACGCGCAGGGTGAGCGCCACGATGTCGTCGAGGTCCTGGGGCGTCGCCCAGCCGAACGCGGTGATGTGCTCCTCGGTCACCATGGGGTCGCCCAGCGCGTCGTTCTTGTGGAAGAACTCCATGATCGAGCGCGGCAGCTGGGTGCCTTCCTCGACGCCGAAGCGCTTGGCGAAGGAGCCGGCGGCCACGTTGCGCACCACCACCTCGAGCGGGATGATCTCGACCTGCCGGATCAGTTGCTCGCGCATGTTGAGGCGGCGGATGAAGTGGGTCGGCACGCCGATCTCGCCGAGCTTGGTCATCAGGAACTCGGAGATGCGGTTGTTGATCACCCCCTTGCCGGTGATCGT
>JAIETA010000230.1 GCA_019745575.1 Reyranella sp.
TGCCTGCGCCGATGCCTGCGCCGGTGGTGTCCGCGCCACCGCCTGTCATGGCAGCACCGGTCGCGCCGGCACAGGTCGCGCCGGCGCCTGTCGTCGCGGCGATGCCCGCACCGCCGCCCGCGCCGGCGATGCCGATCGAAGCCAACATCGCGGCGGCGCAGTCGGGTGCGGTGCCGTTCAGCGAGATCAAGTCGCCGCCGTTCGGCGGGCCGATGCAGGTCGCGGTGATCCAGTTCGGCCGCGCCTCGTCGGGACTGGGCGGAAACGACTATGACGTGCTGGCGCGCGTGGCGCAGATCCAGCGCCGCAATGGCGGCACCATCCGCATCGTGGCGCACGCCGATCAGGACGCCTTCGGGGCTTCGGTGACGCAGATCGAGCGCGGCAATTTCGAGGTGTCGCGCCGCCGCGCGCTCGCCGTGGCGCGGCAACTGCGCGCGCTCGGCGTGCCGGCCGACCGCATCCTCGCCGAGGCGGCGTCCGACGACGAGCCGATCTACCAGACCAGCACGGCCCGCGGCATTGCCGCCAACCGACGCGCCGAAATCTTCATCGATTTCTAGGCCGTCAAGGAAGAACAAGATGGACGATTCCGAATTCCACCGGCTGAAGCGCCTGCCGCCCTACGTGTTCGCGGAAGTGAACGCGATGAAGGCGCGGGCCCGCGGCGCCGGCCAGGACGTGATCGATCTCGGCATGGGCAATCCCGACCTGCCGACCGCACCGCACATCGTGGCCAAGCTTGCCGAAGCCGCGGCCAACCCGCGCGCGCACGGCTACTCGGCGTCGCGCGGCATCCCGGGCCTGCGCAAGGCGCAGGCGGCCTACTACGCACGCCGCTTCGGCGTCGAACTCGACCCGGAAAGCGAGGTCATCGTCACCCTGGGTTCGAAGGAGGGGCTGGCCAATCTGGCGCAGGCGATCACGTCGCCGGGCGACACGGTGCTCGTGCCCAACCCGAGTTACCCGATCCATCCCTACGGCTTCATCATTGCCGGCGGCTCGGTGCGCCACATCGCGGTGCCGGGTTCGACGTCGCTGGCCGAGTTCCTGCCGGCCCTCGAACGCGCCGTCCAGCACGCGGTGCCCAAGCCGCTGGCGCTGGTGCTCAACTATCCGTCGAATCCGACCGCCCAGGTGGTCGATCTCGACTTCTACGGCGCCATCGTCGACTTCTGCAAACGCCAGGGCATCTGGATTTTGTCGGACCTCGCCTATGCCGAGATCTATTTCGACAGCGTGCCGCCGCCGTCGGTGCTGCAGGTGCCGGGCGCGCGCGACATCGCCATCGAGTTCACCTCGATGAGCAAGACCTACTCGATGGCCGGCTGGCGCATCGGTTTTGCCGCCGGCAACAAGACGCTGATCACGGCGCTCACCCGCATAAAATCCTACCTCGACTATGGCGCCTTCACGCCGATCCAGGTGGCGGCGACGGCGGCGCTGAACGGCCCGCAGGATTGCGTGGCCGAAGCGCGCAACACCTACAAGGAACGCCGTGACGTGCTGATGGAAGGCTTGCTCGCGGCCGGCTGGGACTTGCCGGCACCGTCGGCCAGCATGTTCGCGTGGGCGCCGATCCCCAGGGAGTTCGCCGAGTTGGGCTCGCTCGCCTTCTCCAAGCTCCTGCTGACGCAGGCCAACGTCGCGGTCTCGCCAGGCCTCGGCTTCGGCGAGCACGGCGACGCGCATGTCCGCATCGCCCTGGTCGAGAACAAGCACCGCATTCGCCAGGCCGTCCGCAACATCCGCCAGGTCATGGCCGACCCGGGTCGGGCCATCGACCTCTATCTGCGCGGCGTTGGGGACAACATCACGCCGATCAAGGCTCGCGCCTGACCGCATCCTGTCGTATCAGGCGCCCATGAAGTCACCCCTCAGAATAGGCATCGCCGGCCTCGGCACGGTGGGCGCCGGTGTCGTGAAGCTGCTGGCCGAACATGGCCGGCTGCTCGCCCTGCGCGGCGGCCGGCCGCTCAAGCTGGTGGCCGTAAGCGCCCGCTCGCGGACCAAGAAACGCGACATCGACCTCACAGGCGTCCGCTGGGAGAAGGACCCGCTGGCCCTCGCCATCGCCCCCGACGTCGACGTCGTGGTCGAACTGATCGGCGGCGGCGGCGGCGTTGCGCGCCGGCTGGTCCAGAAGGCCCTGACCTCCGGCAAGCACGTGGTCACCGCCAACAAGGCGCTGCTCGCCCTGCACGGCGCGGAGATCGCGGCCATGGCCGAGAAGAGGGACCGCATTCTGGCCTTCGAGGCCGCGGTGGCCGGCGGCATCCCCATCATCAAGGCGCTGCGCGAGGGCCTGGTCGGCAACAAGGTCGGCCGGCTCTACGGCATCCTGAACGGCACCTGCAACTACATCCTGAGCACGATGCGCGAGACCGGTCGCGACTTCGACGTCGTGCTGGCCGAGGCGCAGGCCGCAGGCTACGCCGAGGCCGACCCGAGCTTCGACGTCGACGGCATCGATGCCGCGCACAAGCTCGCCGTGCTGACCGGGGCGGCGTTCGGCGCCAGGGTCAATTTCGCCGGCATTCACATCGAGGGCATCCGCCGCGTGACCTCGATGGACATCCAGTTCGCCGAGGAACTGGGCTACCGGATCAAGCTGCTGGGCCTCGCTCGCGAAACCCGGCATGGCATCGAGCAGCGTGTCCATCCGTGCATGGTGCCGCTCGCCGCGCCGATCGCCCACATCGAGGGCGTGTTCAATGCCGTGGTGGTCGAGGGCGACTTCGTCGGGACCACGATGTTCCAGGGCCGCGGCGCGGGGCAGGGGCCGACCGCCTCGGCAGTGGTGGCCGACCTGGTCGACGTGGCGCGCGGCCGCCACATGCCGGCCTTCGTCGTGCCGGCGACGCGCCTCGCCGACAAGAAGACCTCGCCGATGGACCGCCATGTCGGCGCCTACTACATGCGCCTGATGGTGCAGGATCGGCCGGGCGTGATCTCGGCGGTGTCGGGGGCGCTCGCCAAGGAGCATATCTCGCTGGAATCGATGCTCCAGCGCGGACGCTCGCAGTCGGGCGAGGTGCCGGTCGTGCTGACGACGCACGAGACGGAGGAAGCCGCGATGCGGCGCGCCCTGGCGCGAATCGACAGGTTGAAAGCGGTGGCCCAGGAGCCCTGCGTGATCAGAATAGAGGCATTCTAGGAAGGCGCTTTAGACGCCGGACGGAGGAAGCGATGTCGGACGCAGGCAAGATGGACCGCAATCTCGCGCTGGAGGCGGTGCGTGTCACCGAGGCGGCGGCGCTGGCGGCCTCCAAGCTGATGGGGCGCGGCGACGAGAAGATGGCCGACCAGGCGGCGGTCGACGCCATGCGCACGTCGCTCAACGCCCTGGCGATCGACGGCACCGTGGTGATCGGCGAGGGCGAGCGCGACGAGGCGCCGATGCTCTATATCGGCGAGAAGGTGGGCAGCGGCGGCCCCCGCATCGACATCGCGCTCGATCCGCTGGAGGGCACCACCATCACCGCCAAGGGGCTGCCCAATGCGCTGGCCGTCATGGCGATGGCCGAACATGGCGGGTTTCTCAATGCGCCGGACGTCTACATGGACAAGATCGCGGTGGGCGGTGGCCTGCCCGACGGCATCGTCGACCTCGACAAGTCAGCCAAGCAGAACCTGACCGACCTCGCCAAGGCCAAGAAGGTGGAGATCGCCGACCTCGTGGTGTGCATCCTCGACCGGCCGCGCCACAGCGAGCTGATCGCCAAGGTCCGCGAGGCCGGCGCCCGCATCATGCTGATCGGCGACGGCGACGTGTCCGGCGTCATCGCCACCTCGACCGGCGATTCGGGCATCGACATCTACATGGGCTCGGGCGGCGCGCCCGAGGGCGTTCTGGCGGCGGCGGCGCTGCGCGCCATCGGCGGCCAGATCCAGGGCCGGCTGCTGTTTCGCAACGACGACGAGAAGGCGCGTGCGCGCAAGTGGGGCATCACCGATCTCAACCGCAAGTACTCGATGACCGACATGGCCAAGGGTGACGTCATGTTCGCCGCCACCGGCGTCACGTCGGGCTCGATGCTGAAGGGCGTGCGCCGCTTTCACAACGGCGCCGAGACGCATTCCATCGTCATGCGCTCGAAGACCGGCACGGTGCGCTGGGTTTCCGCACACCACAATTTCTCGATCAAGACCGGCCTGCCGAGCTGGGCCTAGGCGCGACGTGGAACGCGGCGAGCGCGCGGCGTTTCTCGGCGTCGAACGGTCGCTGACCGGCCGGCGCTGGGCGGCCCGGCTGGCCGACGAGCGGACGGCACTGGCCATCGCGCAGCGTCACGGGCTGCCCGACGCGGTGTCGCGGCTGCTCGCAGCGCGCGATGTCGACCTCGACGCGGTGCCCGACTTCCTCGACCCGACGTTGCGTCGCTTCCTGCCCGACCCGCTGCATCTCAAGGACATGGAGGCCGCGGTGGCGCGGCTGGTGCGCGCTGTCCAGGGTGGCGAGCGCATCGTGGTGTTCGGCGACTACGACGTCGACGGCGCGACGTCCGCGGCGCTGCTGCTGCGCTTCTTCCGCAGTGTCGGCGGCAACATCGGCGTCTACATTCCCGACCGCCGCAAGGAAGGCTACGGCCCCAATACCGCGGCACTGCTGAAGCTCAAGGCCGAGGGTGCCGCGGTCGTCGTCACCGTCGACTGCGGCGTGACGGCGTTCGAGCCCCTGGCCGAGGCCAAACGGGCAGGGCTCGACACCATCGTGATCGACCATCACATGGCCGAGATCGCGTTGCCCGACGCCATCGACGTCGTCGACCCCAACCGGCTCGACGATTCCAGCCCGCACAAGCAGATGGCCGCGGTCGGTGTCGCGTTCCTGCTGGCGGTCGGAGTCAACCGGGCGTTGCGGGAGGCGGGCTGGTACGCGGCCGCTGGCGCGGCCGGGCGGGCCGAGCCCGACCTGCGGCAGTGGCTCGATCTCGTGGCGCTGGGCACGGTGTGCGATGTCGTGCCGCTCACCGGCGTCAACCGCGCCCTGGTGCGCCACGGTCTTCGCGTGATGGCCGAGCGGCGCAATGTAGGCCTGGCAGCGCTGGCCGACGTGGCGCGGCTCAAGGAGGCGCCCGGCGCCTATCATCTCGGCTTCCTGCTGGGACCGAGGGTCAATGCCGGTGGCCGCGTCGGCCAGGCCGACCTCGGTGCCCGGCTGCTGTCGAGCGACGATCCCCACGAGGTCGGTGCGCTGGCGCTGCGGCTCGACGAATTCAACGCCGAACGCCGGGCCATCGAGCGCGATGTACTCGACCAGGCGATCGCCCGGATCGAGGGCCTCTATGGCCCGGACCGCACCGGATTGCCCTCGGTGCTGGTGGTCGAAAGCGACGGCTGGCATGTCGGCGTGATCGGCATCGTCGCCAGCCGCCTGGTCGAGCGCTACGGCCGGCCGGCCTTCGTGATCGGCCTCGATGGCGATCTCGGCAAGGGCTCCGGCCGGTCGGTGCGCGGCGTCGATCTCGGGGCCGCGGTGATCGCGGCGCGCCAGGCCGGCCTTCTGGTGAACGGCGGCGGCCACGCCATGGCGGCGGGCCTCACGGTGGCCCGCGACTCGCTGCCCGCCCTGGCGGGCTTCCTCGACGAACGCATCGCGCCGCAGCTCGGCGCAGCGCCGCCGGTGCGCGAACTCGGCATCGACGCCGCCCTGGCGGCGGGCGCTGCGACCCGGGAGCTGATCGACATGATCGAGCGTGCCGGACCGTTCGGCGCCGGCAATGCCCTGCCGCGATTCGTTCTCACCAGCGTCCGCGTCAGCTACGCCCAGCCGGTGGGCGAGGGGCATGTGCGCTGCACCCTGGTCGGATCGGAGCGCAGCTGGCTGGAGGCGATCGCCTTTCGCGCCGGCCAGACGGCGCTGGGCCCGGCGCTCCTCGATCCCGCCCGACCGGTCCTTCACGTCGCCGGTGCGCTTCGCCTCGATCGTTTCGGCGGGCGTGAATCTGTCCGTCTGCAGATAGACGACGCGGCGCCTGCGTCAGGATCGGTGCTTGCTTGATTTCGGGGGCTTCAAACGCTACATGCTGCGGCTCTTCTGGCTTCGTCCCCATCGTCTAGAGGCCCAGGACACCGCCCTTTCACGGCGGCGACGCGGGTTCGAATCCCGCTGGGGACGCCATGGCCGGAGGATTGCATGAAGGCAGCACTTTACGTCGAGGGCGGAGTGTTTCATCATGCGCCGCGCAAGGTCAACCTAGAGGGGGAGTCATGTTGAAGTCTTTTATCGCAGTTATCGGTGCAGCGCTGTTGCTGAGCGCCTGCGACGAGCCTGCGCCGCAGGCCGCCGCACCGCCGCCGCCGCCGCCGCCGCCGACGTTCATGGTGTTCTACGACTGGGATCGCGCCAACCTGTCGACCCAGGCGATGAACACGCTCCAGCAGGCTGCCATGGCTTACAAGAGCCGGGGCGGCACGGGCGTGACGGCGACCGGTCACACCGACACGTCGGGCGCGCCGGAATACAACATGGCGCTGTCGGTGCGTCGTGCCAACGGCGTCAAGGAAGGCTTGGTCAAGGAAGGCGTTCCGGCTGCTGCCATCACCGCCACGGGCGTCGGCGAAGCCGGCCTGCTCGTGAAGACCGGCGACGGCGTGCGTGAGCCGCAGAACCGCCGCGTCGAGATCGTCGTGCGCATCCCGGCGGCCGGCTACAACGAAGCCGCCTACTGCCAGGACTTGATGGCTGCGTGGCGGAAGACCAGCACGGCCGCGCCGGCGCAGGGTCCGGTTCCGGAAGCCATGGCCGACTGCACGGCCGGCCGTTTTGCCAAGGGCATCCCTGTGCTCGAAAAGGCGCTGACGGATTCGCGCGTGCCGCTGCCGGCGAAGAAGCCGATCTAAGAGTCGGAATTGAGATGGATGGCCGGCCCTCAGGGCCGGCCATTTTTCTTGAGAGAAGGCGGCCTCCGGGCCGCCTTTTCTATGCCGATGCAATCGACTGACTTAGCCGCAGGCCACCGCATAGAGGTGCTGAACCTCGCCGGGCAGCGGCATCGCCTGCCATGTCCGCCCGGCGTCCCGTGTGCCGAACACCTCGCCATCGTAGCGCGCGCCGATATAGACCTGCCCTGCGTCGCGCGGATGCAGCCCGATCGACATGATGGTGCCGTGGACCTGGACCTTGTCGAAGCGTTGCCAGCTCCCGCCACCGTCCTGGCTGCGATACAGCCCGCCATCGTGGCTGGCCGCGGCGACGCTCAGCGCCGAGTAGAGCGTGCCGGGTTCGGCCGCCGATGCCTTGATGTCGCGGCCGTAGGTGGTGGGCGAGAAGCGGCCGACCTCCATGTCGCTCCAGCTCCGTCCCCGGTCGGTGCTGCGGAACAGTCCCATGCGGACGGCGAGGATCAGCGCGTCCGGGTCGGCCGGGTCGATGGCGACGGCGTGGACGTCGAGCATGCCTTCGGCCGTGGTGTCGCTCACCAGCTTGCTCTGCAGATGTGGCTGTGCCGCGAGATCGATCAGGCCCTGGCTGCAGTCGCTCCAGGTCTCGCCGGAATCGGTGCTGCGCATCACGCCGTTGATCTCCAGCGCAGCGTAGATCTCGTCGGGGCGCGTCGGGTGCTGGACCAGGCGCATGACGCGGGAGGCGAAGGGCCCCTTGCAGTGGGTGGCGATGGCCGGTGTGGCGAGCTTGCGCCAGCTCGCGCCGCCATCGTCGCTCCGGTAGATGTCGATCGGCGAGGCGCCGGCGAAGAGGCGCTTGCGGTCGCGCGAGTCGACCAGGAAGCACCAGACCTGGGTCTTGGAGTCGGGAAACGCCGTGCGTCGGAAGGTGGCGCCCCGGTCGGTGCTGCGCCACACGCCATCGTTGGTGCCGGCGAACACGGTTTCCGGATCGTCGGGGTGGACGAAGACCGTATAGGCCTGGACGGTGCCCAGGACGTGCTGCCAGTCGCCGTCCGATGCGGCACGCCGGAAGACGCCGACGCGGCCGGGATGGTCGGGCTTTCCGAAGTATCCGGCGACGCCGGCATAGACGTTCGACTGGTCGGCCATCTCGGGATCCTCCGGATTCCTGTTGAGCAAAGCCTAACAAGATGCAGTCATGGCGGCAAAGCGCAGGGAGACGGCTGAAGATGATCGAGAGCACTTTGGACATCGCCACGCGGGACGGCGCCATGGAGACCTTCATCTGCCGCCCCGAACGCGGCGGCCCATATTCCCCGGTGCTGCTGCTGATGGACGCGCCGGGCATCCGCGAGGAACTGCACGACATGGCACGTCGGCTGGCGACCGTTGGCTACTGCGTGATGCTGCCCAATCTCTACTATCGCGCCGGCCGGGATACGAAATACGGGGCCGACGTCCTGACCCACGGCAGTGCAGAGCACCAGCGCATGCGCGCGGTGCGGACCCGGATGACCATTCCGCCGGTGATGGACGATGTCGCGGCCCTGATCGCCTTCGCCGACGGCCTCCAGGACATCAAGGCGGGGCCGGTCGGCGTTCATGGCTACTGCATGAGCGGACCTTACGCGCTGGCCGCCGCCGCCCGATTTCCCGACCGGATCGCGGCCGCAGCCTCGTTCTACGGCACCTGGCTGGTGAGCGACGCGGTCGAGAGTCCGCACCTGACGTTCGGCAAGGCCAGGGCCGAACTCTATATCTCGTGCGCCGAGCACGACGATCTGGCGCCGCCGGAGATGGTGAAGGAACTCAAGAGGCTGTTCGACGGCTCGGGCGCGGCCGGCGAGCTGGAGGTCCATCCCGGCGTCCACCACGGCTTCGCCTTCCCGCAACGCTGGTGCTACGACAAGCCCGCCGCCGAACGTCACTGGGAGCGGCTGATCGCGCTCTATCGTCGGCGCCTGTGTTAGGCTGCCTTGGCGGGCCGCGGTTTGGTGTCCTGCCAGCGGTCGAGAATCTCGCGCGCGCGGTTCTTCTTGGGGTCCATGTCGCTTTCGCGGCCGGCCACCTTGGCGGTCAGCTCGATGACATAGCCGTTGGGGTCGCGAAAGTAGATCGAGCGGATGAAATGGTGGTCGGCGACGCCGCGGACTTCGCGGCCCTCGGCCTCGCCCTTCGCCATCATCCTGTCGAGCGCCTCGGGCTCGACTTCGAGCGCGATGTGCAGGTCGAAATCGTGCTGCTCCTTGAAGTCGAACGGCATGTCGGGCGCCTCGAAGAAGGCCAGGCACGAGCCGTCGTCAAGCTGGAAGAAGGTGTGCAGCACGCCAGTCGCGCGTCCGGTCTTGGTCTGCTCGATCTTGAGCGTATGGACCAGCGGCAGGCCGAGGAAGTCCTCGTAGAAGCGGCGGGTCTCCTCGGAATCGCGGCAGCGATAGGCGTTGTGGTGCAGGCCCTTGATCATGGCGCTCTCCTCGAACGGTTGTCCCGACATAGGACGCAGGCCGGCGATTGGCCAGAGCGCAACCGGTGACTTCGTCACCAGACCGAAATCGCCTTGCCCGACCAGGCAGCCGTTCGCACGCTAGAGCCCGTAGAGATCGGCCTTGTTCAGCACGGTGTTACGCAGGATGCGGATCGAGGCGACGTCGACCATGATGCCGTCGACGTTGATCGCGCCCAGGCCCTGGGCCTCGGCCTCGGCATAGGCCTTTTCGAGCTTGCGGGCGCGCGCGATGTCCTCGGCCTTGGGCGAGTACACATCGAGCGCGATGTCGATCTGCGAGGGGTGGATAGCCCATTTGCCGACACAGCCCAGGATCATCGATCGCTGGCACTCCTCACGATAGGCGTCGGGCTTGCGGAAGTCGGCGAACGGCCCGTCGACCGGATCGATGCCGGCGGCGCGGCAGGCCATGACCAGGCGGAAGCGGGCGTAATGCCAGATGTCGCCGGGATAGCCGTCGGTTTCGCCGACGTTCTTGTTGCTGACGCCCATCGAGGCGGAGAAATCGCCCATACCGAACACCAGGCACTCGAGTCGCGGCGTCGACTTGGCGATGGCGTCGACGTTCTGCATGCCTTCGACCTCCTCGATCAGGGCTTCGAGGCCGATGCGCCGCTTGAGCTTCAGCTTCTTTTCCATCTGGTGCAGCAGCTTGTCGGCGAACAGCACGTCGGCCGGCGTCATGACCTTGGTCATCATGATGGTGTCGAGGTGCTCGCCCGCACCCTCGACCACCTCGATGATGTCCTCGTAGGCATACTCGGTCGTCAGGTCGTTGATGCGCACGCAGCGGGTCTTCTTGCCCCAGTCGAGCGTCTTCAGTCCCTGGATGATCTTCTTGCGGGCGTCGCGCTTCTGGCTGGGCGCCACGGCATCCTCGAGGTCGAGGAAGACGTGATCGGCCTTCGATTCGGCGGCCTTCTGGATCATCTTCTCGCTGGAGCCGGGCGTGGATAGCTGCACGCGGCGTGCGCGGCGGGGACGGTCGGTCATTCTGCGATCTCCTCAGACAACGATCTTGTCGGCGCGCAGGCGGGCGATCTCCACCGGTGTGCAGCCGATCGATCCCAGATACAGGTCCGTGTGCTCGCCCAGCAAGGGGGCGCGATGGCGCACGCGGCCGGGGGTCTCGGTCATCTTGATCGCCACGCCTGCTACCCTTGTCTCGTGATCGAGGCCGGGATGGGATACCGGGACGATCATGTCGCGGGCGACGAAGTGCGGATCGCTGAAGACATCGCGCACGTCGTTGACCGGCGCGAACGGCACCTGGCCGCCGAAATGGGCGAGCAGTTCCTTCTTGGTGTGCTGGCCGGTGAAGGCGGACACGACGGCAATGATCTCGTCCTGGTGCGCCCTGCGGTCCTGCACCGTGGCAAGCCGCGGGTCGGTGCCGAGCTCCGGCTTGCCGATCAGCCGGCACAGGATCGGCCAGTGGGCGTCGGCGTGGGCCGCGATGGTGATGAAGCCGTCCTTGGCCGGGAACATGCCGAACGGGCAGAGCAGGGGATGGTGGTTACCCTCGGGCGTCGGCACGCCGCCCGTGTAGGCATGCTGGTGTACGATGCGCTCGCAGAGCGACAGGATGGCGTCGACCATGCCGACGTCGACGAATTGGCCGCGGCCGGTCTTGTGGGCGCGGAAGATGGCGCTCACGATTCCGAAGGCGCACATGGTGGCGGGCATCAGGTCGCCGATGCCGGGGCCCACCTTCATCGGCGTCGTCTTGTCCGGGCCGGTGATGGCCATGACCCCGCCAAAAGCCTGGGCCACGACATCGTAGGCCGGCCAGTCGGTGTAGGGGCTGCGGCCAATGCGCCAGTCGCCGAAGCCTCGGATGGTGGCATAGACCAGCTTCGGGTACCGCTCGTGCAGGGCCTCATAGCCGAGGCCGAGGCGGTCCATGACGCCGCCGCGATAGTTCTCGACCACGGCGTCGGCGCCGTCGCACAGGCGCATCACCAGATCGCGGCCTTCCGGCCGCTTGAGGTCGATGGCGATCGATCTCTTGTTGCGGTTCACCGAGGCGAAATAGCCGCCGAAGGCGCGCAGCTTGTCGTCGTCGTGATAGGGCCCGACGATGCGCGTATGGTCGCCGTCCAGCGGCTCGACCTTGATGATCTCCGCGCCCTGGTCGGCCAGAAGCTGGGTGCAAAAGGGGCCCGCCAGCATCTGCGTGAGATCGACGATGCGGACTCCCTCCAGCGCGCCGAGCGGACTTTCGTCGCTCACTTGTCTCCCCAGTGACTGCGCCGCTTGATGAGTACGGTGCGCTCGCCTTCGAAGACCTGCTTGTCGTCCTGGTTCACGCCATAGTGCCTGAAGCGCACGATCCCGGCGTCGGGTTGCCCGGCGTCCGTCTTGTCCAGCACCTCAGTGTAGCAGTACAGCGTGTCGCCGTGGTGCACAGGCGCCTTCAGCCGGATCTTGTCCATGCCGAGTTCCCGCAGTGCGTTCTCCGCCGTGTCCTCCGCGGCAAGGCCGATGCACATCGAGATGGTGACGCCGCCGAAGCCCAGTCGCTTGCCCCACGGGCTCGACTTCATCAGGTGTTCGTTGAAATGACCTTCGGCCGTGTTCATGGTTACGTTGGTGATCCACACCTGCTCCAGCGGCTCGACGGTCTTGCCGCGGGCATGCTTCAGGACGTCGCCGACCTTGAAGTCCTCGAAGTAGTTGTGCCGACCGGTAAGGGCGGAGACTTTCATCAGTTCCTCCCACGACCGAGCAGGCGGTCGGAGATGATGCGCTTCTGGATTTCCGAGGTGCCCTCGAAGATCTTGGTGAGACGCGCATCGCGCCAGTGCCGCTCCACCGCATGCAATGTGGTGTAGCCGGCGCCGCCGTGGATCTGCAGACCTTCGCTGGTGACGCGCTCGGCCATCTCGGACGCAAACAGCTTCACCATGGACGCTTCCTTGTCGCAGCGCTGGCCGGTGTCGATCTGCTCGCAGACGAAATACATGAGCTGCCGGGCCGCCTCGATCTGCGTCGCCATGTCGGCGATCTTGAAGCGGATGGCCTGGAAGTCGGAGATCGAGCGGCCGAACTGCTTGCGATCGTTGGCATACTGGATCGAGTCGTCGAGCGCGCCCTGGGCGAGGCCGATCGCCCGGGCGGCGGTGTGGGCGCGAGCCGTCTCGAGCCCGGCGGTGGCATAGTAGAAGGCCTGGCCTTCCTCGCCGATCATGTCGGCAGCATCGACGCGGAAGTTATCGAAGGCCAGTTCCCAGGTTTTCCAGCCGAAGTAGCCGATCTTGGGAATGGGCGCGCCGCTACACCCCTTCGGCAGTTCGCCGCGCTTCTTCTCGACGAAAAACATCGACAGGCCGAGGTGGCGTTTGCCTGGCGGCGCGTCGGAGGTCCGCGCGATGATGATCATGAAATCCGCGCCGTCGGCGAAGGTGCACCAGTACTTGTTGCCGCTGATCAGGTAGCCGGAGCCGTCCTTTTTGGCGCGACAGGAGATATTGGAGATGTCCGACCCGGCATTGGGCTCCGACATGGAAAAGGCTCCGAGAAACTCGCCCTTGGCCATGCGGGTGAGGTAACGGCTCTTCTGCTCCTCGCTCATCATGTGCGCGCCGATCAGCAGGTTGCCGCGCGCGACGATCGAGGCAACGCTCATCCAACCGCGCGACAGTTCCTCGGTGACCAGGCAGTACTCGGAGCAGCCCAGGCCGAGGCCGCCATACTGCTCGGGGATCAGGATTCCGAAGTAACCGAGCGCCGCCATTTTTTCGCGCAGGTCCATCGGGATCTCGCCCTTCTCGGGGTCGAGGCGGTTGGCGACCGGGAGCACCTCGTTCAGCGTGAATTCGCGCGCCTGCTCCTGGATCATGCGGCGTTCTTCGGTAAGGAAGGTCATTGTTGCGGATTCCTGAGGCGCACGAGGTTGGTGCGCTTGAAGTCGATGACGAGCTCCTCGCGCTGATTGAGGCCCGTGGTGTCCCAGGTGACGATGCCGAATCCCTTGTGCGAGTCCGAGACCCGCCGGTCGAGCACCTTCGATTCAGCGCGCAGCGAATCGCCGGGATAGACAGGCTGGTGGTAAGTGAGTTCGTTGACGCCCAGGAAAGGCCCGCCACCCTCGCTCAGATCTTCTACCGTGAGGCCGAACACCGTGGTGAAGACCAGCAGCGGATTGACCACGAGCCCGGGATGACCGTGGGCGCGGGCATAAGCGGCGTTGAAGTAGTGCGGATTGAAATGCAACGTCAGCGTCGAGAAAAGAGTGCTTTCCGATTCGGTGATGGTGCGGCCCCAATGGTGCCTGAAAATCCGGCCGACCTCGAAATCCTCGTAACGGTTGCCCTTCGGCATCGGCCGGGCGCGGGCCCAGAAATCCTCCGACATTCCGTTCCTCAGACTCTGGCCGAGGCGCGGGCGAGTTCGCCCACGTCGGCGAGACTGTCGATGCGTTCGATGGCATCGTGCAGACGCCGCGCGCCGGCCGCGCCCAGGACAGGGGGCACGAGGCTGTCGTACTTGGTTTCAAGGGCGCGGCGCTGCTTGGCGACGTCGGCCCAGGGAATGCCCGAATCGTGCACTGCTTCGATCGTCGTGCCGTCGTCGAGCTGGATCGCCATCTCGGCCAGCGAGTGCGCCCAGTTCGGCTTGAAGTCGATATCGACCTTGTCGCGCAACGCCCGGATGCGCGGATCCTGTGTGACCGCCTCGTTGTAGGAGTCTAGGTTCGCGGTATCGACGCCGGTGAGCGCCATGGCGATGGTCTGGCGCAGCGAGAACTTGGCTTCGAGGCCGGTCGTCGGGTGAGGGATGTTGCAGACCTTGTCCGCCCCCGAATCGATGCGCAGGAGAATCCTGCGCACGCGCTCCGGCGGAAAATTGCTCTTGAGTCTGATCTCCTTGGCGCATTCGATCGGTGCGTGCGTCAGGTAGCAGGCGGCGTGATACTTGAAGAGGTTGTTGCGCAGGTGCCAGCCGGACGGCGGCTCGCCCAGGGCGGCATCGGCCGCGAAGTGGTTGCTTTGCGAGGAGGCGAAGCCCTGGTCGCACTCCAGCGAATCGCCGCGGGCGGTAAAGCCTTTGGCCGCCAGTCTGGCGGCGCGCAGGCCGTGCTCCGAGGCGGTGCCGGCGTGCAGCGGCTTGCACATGGTGCCGAAGTTGGATTTCAGGCCGGCGGCCTGGGTGGCGGCGATGCCGAAGGCCACGGCAAGCTGCCGGTCATCGAGGCCCAGCATGCGCCCCGCGGCGGCGGTGGCCGAGAACGAGCCGACCGTGCCGGTGACATGAAAGCCCTTTTGATAGTGGCTCGGCGCGACGAGACGCCCGACCCGGCCCGAAGTCTCGTAGCCGGCGACGAAACTCTCGATGAACAGCCGGCCGGAGGCCCTGGTCTGTTCGCCCAAAGCGAGCAGGGCAGGCACCACGGTGACGGTCGGATGGCCGCACATGGCGAAGTTGACGTCGTCGTAGTCGAGCGCGTGGCTGGCGGCGCCATTGATCAGGGCGGCGGCCGAGGGCAGGACGGTCTCGCTGCGCCCGACCAGCGTGGCCGGTCCGCGCGCGCCGTCTTCCAGCGCTTCGCTGACCAGGATGCCGGTCAGCTCCTCCTGCGCACCCGCGACGGTCACGGCAAACCAGTCGAGCAGGCACTGCTTGGTGCGCTCCACCAGATCTTCCGGCAGGTCCTGCCAGGCGAGCGTGGCGGCGCGGCGCGCGATCTCGGCGGTGACCGGTGTGGTGCGCGGTGAATCAGAGGCTTGCGGGGAGGCCATTTTTCCCTCCTGAGGTGGCGCGCCGGAGTGTCGGACACCGGTGGCCGGCTTGTCCACTTGGGCGGCTATCCGGGCTTCCGCGCAACGATATGGAAGATATGCCAGTGCTTGGCCTTGCCGCGCGGCGTCACGCCGTCCGATTCCTCCTCGTCGAACAGTTCGAGATCGAGCCCGTCCAGCAACGCGCGGGATTCCTGACGGTCGACGAAGGTGATGCCGGGGCGGTCGGCCCAGCTGTCGCGTGGGCCGTACCACTGACCGCTGAAACGCCCGCCGGCCGACAGCCCCTCCCGAATGCGCTCCCACAGGCGGCGGAACGCTTCCGGTTCGCAAAGTGGCATGGCGAAACTGGAATTGACGAGGTGGACGCCGATTGGCAGGGGCACGTCCTCCAGGCGCGCCAGCACCGGCGTGAGCTGGGCGTCCGTCGGCAGCGGCCGTTCCTGGAGCTGGCGCAGCGCCTCGGGCTCGGCGTCGACGGCGATGACCCGCCAGCCGCGGCGCAGCATTTCGACCGTGTCCCGGCCGTCGCCACAGCCGAGGTCGAGGGCAAGCGCAGACGGCGGAAGCGGATCGAACCTGTCGAGCGCCGCCAGCAAGGTGCGCCGTGGCGGGCGGTCACGCAGCTTTTCGTAGTAGGCGGCCCATCCGCCGAGCCGTTCGCTTTCCGTCATGCGCTCGCTCCCGGCCGCCCGTGCTTGTCGCGCCGGCCTGCGTGTGATCGTATCCTGCGAAAAGCCGCAAGAAGCAAACAAGTCACATCGGGGAGGTATTCATGAAAATGCTGGCACGCTTCGCCATCATAGTCGCGCTGGCCGTCGCGCCGGCCACGGCGCGGGCGGACCTCAAGGCGCTTGCCGAGGCCGCCAAGAAGGAAGGCGAGCTTACCTGGTACATCGCCCACTACACGTCGGAGGGCGCCGAAGACCTCGGCCGCGGCTTCACCGAGATGTATGGCGTCAAGGTCAACGTCGTGCGGACCACGGCGCAGGTCGCCTACCAGCGTCTGCTGCAGGACATCAAGAACAACCAGACGATCTGCGACGTCTTCTCGTCGACCGATGTGGGCCACTTCGTCCGTCTGAGCGCCGAGCGCCGCTTCGAGAAATACATTCCCGAGGCGTCGTCCAAGATTCTGCCGGCCTTCCAGAATTTCGACCCGCAGGGCTTCTATCACACCACGTCGGCCGGCCTGGTGACCCTGACGTACAACACCGCGAAGGTGAAACCGGAAGAGGCGCCCAAGCAGTGGCAGGACCTGCTCGACATCAAGTGGAAGGGCAAGGTGTCGATCGGTCATCCCGGCTTCTCCGGCTATGTCGGCACCTGGGTGCTGACGATGAAGAAGCTCTACGGCTGGCAGTACTTCGAGAAGCTCGAGAAGAACAAGCCGCAGATCGGCCGGTCGATCAACGACACGGTGACGGCGCTGAACGCCGGCGAGCGGCAGGTCGCCGCCGGGGCCGACGGCTCGACGCTGTTCAGCGCGGCGCGCGGCAATCCGCTGGCCGTCTCCTATCCGACCGACGGTGCCGTCCTCATCATCGCCCCCTCGGCGATCATGAAGGGCAGCAAGAATCCGAACGCCTCAAAGCTCTTCATGGAGTACCTCTATTCGGTGGAGGCGGCGAAGATCAACGCCAAGCACTTCGCCATTCCGCTGCGCCCCGAGGTGCCGTCGCCGCCGGGCGCCAAGCCGATCAGCGAGGTCAAGACGATCCGCCCGACCGTGGCGGAGATCGACAAGGGCATTCCGGAGGTGATCGAGCAGTGGCGCGACACGTTCGGCAACTGACCGGCGACTGCTGAGATGGCCGTCGCGGCTCCGGCGATCGACACGGTGCTGGCGCGCCCGCAGCGCGCCAGCACGTTCGATGCGACGTGGCTGCTGTGGATCGCCATCATCCTGGTGCTGCTTTTCCTGGTGGTGAGTCCCTTCGTCTACCTCGTGCTCACCAGTTTCCAGGCCGAGCGGACCGGCGAGTTCACGTTCGCCAACTATGCGACGGCCTACGGGCGGGCGCGCTACGTCGATGCGCTGTTCAACTCGCTGAAGCTCGGTGCCGTGTCGGCCGCACTGGCCGGCGTCTTCGCCGTGCCGCTCGCTTGGGCGGTCGCTCGCACCAACATGCCCGGCCGCGGCCTGACGCGTATGCTGGTGCTGGCGACCTTCATCACGCCGCCCTACACCGGCGCGGTCGCCTGGATCCTGCTGGCCGGACCCAACGCGGGGTGGCTCAACCGCTTCTACATGCTGGTGACCGGCGCCGAAGCAGGGCCGCTCAACATCTACAGCTTCACCGGCCTCGCCGTCGTCATCGCGCTCTATTCGTTTCCCTACATCTTCATCTTCACCACGGCGGCGCTCGAACTGGTGTCTTCGGAGATGGAGGACGCGGCCAACATCCTGGGGGCGGGGTCGTGGCGGACGATGCGCCGCGTGACCCTGCCGCTCGCCCTGCCGGCCATCCTGGGCGGGCTGATCATCTGCTTCCTCGAGGCGATCGCCCTGTTCGGGTCGCCCGCCATGATCGCCATCCCGGCCCGCTTCAATGTCGTGACGACCCAGCTCTACCAGTTCTTCGGCAACCCCGTGCGCGTCGAGGTCGCCGCGGCCTATGCCATGCCGCTGCTCGGCGTCACGGTGCTGCTGGTGCTGGTGCAGCGGCTGATCACGCGCCGCAAGGGGTTCGTGTCGCTGACCGGCAAGGGCGGCGAACGGCGGCCGATCCTGCTGGGGCGTTGGCGCTGGGTCATGTTCGGCTACGCCATGTTCGTGGCGAGCCTCGCCGTCTTCCTGCCTTACATCTTCCTGATCCAGTCGGCCTTCGCCAAGGCGTGGGGCCGCGGCTTCCTGCTCGACAACATCACGATCGCCAACTTTCGCTTCATCCTCTTCGAGCATTCCACGGCGGCGCAGTCGGTGATCAACAGCTTCCTCTATGCCGGGGTGAGCGCCACGGTGGCCGTCTTCCTGACGCTGGGCGTGGCCTACATCGTGGTGCGCCGCCTCGTGCCGTTCGGCGGCGGCCTGGCGTTCCTCTGCGTGGCACCGTTCGTGATCCCCGGCGTCGTCCTCGCCATCGGCTTCTATGCCGCCTACGCGCCGCCGCCGCTGGCACTCTACGGGACGGCGCTGATCCTGATCCTGGCCTTCACCACGCGCTTCCTGCCGGTGGGCTACGTCAACGCCAGCGCGGCGATCAACAGCCTCAATCCGGAGATGGAGGAGGCCGTGCGGGTCCTGGGCGGCAGCCGCCTGACGGCGCTGCGCCGCGTGGTGGCGCCGCTGCTCAAGCGCAACCTGCTGGGGGCCTGGCTGCTGATCTTCATTCCGGCGACGCGCGAGCTGTCGGCGGCGATCTTCCTCTATGGGCCCAACACCAAGGTGGCATCGGTGATGATTTTCGACATGAGCGAGGAGGGCAATTTCGAGCGCCTCGCCGCGCTGGCCCTGGTCTTGCAGGTGCTCACCCTGCCGCTCCTGTGGCTGGGCCAGAAGGCCCTGGGCAGGGATTTCATGCTAAGGCGCAACGCGACATGAGCAAGCTCGTCCTGAAGAACGTCGCCAAGCGCTACGGCGCCTTTGAAGCGGTCTCCGGCTTCTCCCTCGAGCTTGCCAAGGGCGAGTTCGTGTCGCTGCTCGGCCCGTCGGGCTGCGGCAAGACGACGACGCTGCGCATGATCGCCGGCTTCATGCCGCCGACCGACGGCACCATCGAAATGGACGGCCGGCAGATTTCCTCGCCGTCCGGCGTGGTGCCGCCGGAGAACCGGCGCATGTCGATGATTTTCCAGAGCTACGCCATCTGGCCGAACATGACGGTGGGCGAGAACGTCGGCTTCGGCCTGCAGGTGCGCAAGATGTCGCGCGCCGAGATCGACCGGCGGGTCGACGCGATCCTCGACGTCGTGCAGATGCGCAATCTGAAGGGGCGCTATCCGGCCGAGCTGTCGGGTGGCCAGCAGCAGCGCGTGGCGCTGGCCCGCGCCATCGTCGTCGAGCCGGAGGTGCTGCTGCTCGACGAGCCGCTCAGCAACCTCGACGCCAACCTGCGCGAGGAGATGCGCTTCGAGATCCGCCGCCTGCACGACGAATTCAAGATCACCACGGTCTATGTCACCCACGACCAGTCCGAGGCCATGGTGACCTCGGACCGCATCGTGGTGATGAACAAGGGCCGGATCGAGCAGGTCGACGCGCCGCACGTGCTCTACAGCCGGCCGAGGAGCCGGTTCGTGGCGGGCTTCATCGGCAGGACCAACTTCCTCGAGGCCGCCCAGCAGGGCAGCGACGTCCGCTTCGACGGCTTTTCGGCGCCGGCCGCGGCGCTGGAGGGCACGACCGGCGGCGGCGCGCTCCTCTATTCGCTGCGCCCGCAAGCGATCGGTCTGGCGAGCCAACGCCCGTCCGGCGCCGGCCTGTCTGTGGAAGGCGAGATTGCCGGGCGCTCCTACCTCGGGGAGTACTGGGACTATCAGGTGCGGCCGCTGGCCGGCGCCAAGCCGTTGCGCGTCTCGACCAGTCCCAACGCCGTCTTCGAGGTCGGCCGCCGGGTCTGGCTGGAGATCGATCCGGCCGCCATGGTACGGGTAGAGTAATCGACAAACGCAGAGTGAGATCATGACAGCCGGACCGCTTGCCCGCTTCACCGTCCTCGACCTGACCCGGGTGCGCGCCGGTCCCACCGCCGTGCGTTACTTCGCCGACTGGGGCGCCAACGTCATCAAGATCGAGATGCCGCCGGGGGCGGGCGACGCCGACATGGGCGGACCGCGGCATGGGCCGGATTTCCAGAATCTTCACCGCAACAAGCGCTCGATCACGCTCAACCTCAAGGAGCCGGACGGCAAGGCGGTCTTCCTGAAGATGGTCGAGAAGGCCGACGTGGTGGTCGAGAACTACCGGGCCGACGTGAAGTTTCGCCTCGGCATCGACTACGAGAGCCTGAAGAAGGTGAATTCCCGCATCGTTCTGGGCTCGATCTCGGGCTTCGGCCAGGACGGCCCCTACGCCGAACGCGCCGGCTTCGACCAGATCGCCCAGGGCATGGGCGGCTTGATGTGGATCACCGGCATGCCGGGCGGCGGCCCGGTCCGGGCGGGCATCGCCGTGGCCGACGTGGGCGCCGGCCTCCATTGCGCCATCGGCGTGCTGATCGCCCTGCTGGAGCGCGAAAGTTCGGGGCGGGGCCAGTGGGTGTCGAGCTCGCTGCTGCAGGCCATGATCTCGATGTGCGACTTCCAGGCGGCGCGCTGGACGATCGCCAAGGACGTGCCCGGGCAGGCCGGCAACAACCACCCGACGTCGATTCCGACCGGTGTCTTCCAGACGAAGGACGGCTACATCAACATCGCCGCGTCCGGCGGCCACATCTACAAGCGATTCTGCCAGGCGATAAAATCGCCGGAGCTGATGACCGACGCACGTTTCGCCAGCGACAAGGCGCGCAGCCAGAACCGCGATGCGCTGAACGAGGAGATCAACAAGCGCGTGGCGCAGTATGCCAGCGCCGATCTGGTCACGCTCCTTAACGACGCCGGCGTGCCGGCCGGCCCGATCTACAAGATGGACGAGATGTTCGCCGATCCTCAGGTCAAGCACCTGAAGATGGCGCATCCCGTGCAGTCGCCCAAGCTGGGCGAGATCGAGCTGATCGGCCAGGCGATCAACATGAGCCGTACGCAATTTGAGATGAAGTCGGCGACGCCGGAACAGGGCGAGCATACCGACGCGGTTCTGAAGGAGTTCGGCTTCGATGCCGCGGCCATCGCCGACTTCCGCAAGCGCGGTGTCGTGTGATGATCAGCCCGACGCCCAACATGATCGCCGAGAAGGCGGGAGCGGTCGGCCGCATTGTCTTCAACAAGCCGGCCAAGCACAACGCGACGTCGTCGGACATGTGGGAGGCGATCCCGGTCATTCTCGACGAATTCGAGAAGGATCCGGCGATCCGCGTCGTGGTCGTGACCGGCGCCGGCGACAAGGCCTTCGTGTCGGGCGCCGACATCTCGGAGTTCGAGACCGCGCGATCGACGCCGGAGCAGGTCAGGCGCTACGACGAGATCGGCGAGCTGGCCAACACGCGGCTCACCAAGTGCTCCAAGCCGACCATCGCCCGCATCCGCGGCTATTGCGTCGGCGGCGGCCTGGCGGTTGCGCTGACCTGCGACCTCCGCATCGCCTCGGAGAACTCGAAGTTCGCGGTTCCGGCGGCCAAGCTCGGCCTCGGCTATCGCGCGGCGGGCATCAAGACCCTGATGAACGTCGTGGGACCGGCCTACGCCAAGGAGATCTTTTATACCGGCCGGATGTTCGACGCGCGCGAGGCGCAGCAGATGGGCTTGCTGAACCGCGTCGTGCCGGACGGCGAGCTCGATGCCTATGTCGACAATTACTGCAAGCTGATCGGGCAGAATGCGCCGCTCACCATGCACGCCGCCAAGCGCACGATCGAGGAGCTGACGCGGCTCGACGGCCAGGCCGACCTCGGCCGCGCGGCGGCCCTGGTCAAGCAGTGCTTCGAGTCCGAGGATTACATCGAGGGCCGGCGCGCGTTCATGGAAAAGCGCAAGCCGGTATTCCGGGGACGTTGAGGGAGAAGGCCATGCCCGTTTTGACACAGCAACAGCGCGACGCCTTCTGGCGCGACGGCTATCTCATGGTCGAGGACGCCGTGACTCCGGCCCAGCTTGCCGCACTCCGCAGCGAGATCGCCGCGTGGGTCGAGCTGAGCCGCGCCCATACGGCGCCGTTCGGACCGCCCACGATCGACGGCCGGCCGCGCTACGACATGGGCGCCGAACACACCGCCGAGAAGCCGGCGCTCCGGCGCATCAACAACCCGTCGGACATTTCGGATGCCTATCGCGAGGTCATGCTCGACGCCCGCACGGTCGACATGGTGGCGGAGCTGATCGGACCGAACGTCAAATTCCACCACTGCAAGATCAACCTCAAGCTGCCCGGCGCCAAGACCGAGGTGGCCTACCATCAGGATTTCGCCTACACGCCGCACACCAACGACGACATCGTGACGGCGCTGCTGTTTCTCGACGACGTCGACGCGGACAATGGCGCGCTCACCGTCGTGCCTGGTTCGCACAAGGGGCCGATGCTGTCGCTGTTCGACGGCGAGCGCTTCACCGGCGCGGTGGCGCCCGACGAGGAAAAGCGGGCGCTCGCGCAGTCCGTGCCGTGCTTCGGCAAGGCGGGCAGCGTCTGCCTCATGCATACGCGCCTGCTGCACGGCTCGGCCGCCAATCGGGCGGCGACGTCGCGCGGCCTCTACATCTGCGTCTACACGGCGGCCGACGCGGTGCCGATCGCGCGCAACCCGATGCCGAGCCCCAACGAGGGGCGCATCGTGCGCGGCAAGGCGGTGCGGTTCGCCCGCCTCAAGGAAGCGCTGGTTGAACTCCCCAACCAGCCCAAGTCGGCGTCCTTCTTCACCGTGCTCGGCCAGGATTCCAAGCAGGCGGCGGAGTGAACGACCCGTTTCCGGCCGTCGCCGAAGCCTCGGCGACGGGCGAAACCGCTGTTCTTTTTGCCGACATCCGCGCCACCGTGGGCGTCCGCGTGGTCAATCTGGTGTGGCGTCACCTGGCGACCCTCGACGACGCCTTGCCCTGGGCCTGGGCGGCATTGAAGCCGCTCTACCTGGCCGGTCTGCCGGATGGGGCGGCGCGACGCTTCCGCGCGGTCATGACCGTGCCGACGCTGGCGACGCTTGCCGGCGACGAGCCGGCCAGCGTCGACGCCGTGCTGGCAAGCTACGACCATTCCAACACCATCAACCTGTTCGCGCTGGGTGCCCTGGCCGCCTGGCTGCGCGGCGAGGCCGCGACGGGAGGGCCGCTGCCGGCCGGCGGGCCGCGTCTGCCGGCGCCCGACGTGGCCTTGCCGAAACTCGCGTCGGCGGCCGATGTCACGGCGGAGACCTGGGCCCTGGTGACGCGGCTCAACCGGCTGGGCGATCGTGCCGAGCCGCTGATCCTGGCCAGCATGTACCGGCATCTGGCGCATGCGCCCGGGTTTCTGCAGCGCCTCGAGCAGGTGCTGACGCCGCTGCAGGTCGATGGCTCGCTCG
>JAIETA010000282.1 GCA_019745575.1 Reyranella sp.
TCTTGGCGATCGAGATCACGAGGCGCAGGTTGGCCTCGATCATCTCCTTCTTGGCGCGCATCATCTCGCGCTCGCCATCCTGGACGGTCTTGACCATGCGCCGGAATTCGAAGATCGGCGCGCCGGCGTGGTCGGAGATGTTGCGGATTTCCTCGCGCATTTTCTCGACTTCGGCGCCCTTTTTCTTGACGAAGTCCTTCCAGCCCTTGCCCGGCAGCTTGCCGACCTTGTCGAGCCAGTTCGGGTCGATTTCGTGGTTGAGATAGTGGTCGAGGAAATCCTGGCGCGGAATGCGGAATCCCTCCGCCTGCCGCAGCATCTTTCCCTCCAGCATCATCAGCCGGCGGTTGAGGTCGTAGAGCGCGAGCTTGAGCTGTTCGATACGATTGGCGTTGATGTGAATCTGTCGAACGAGGTCGACGATCTTCTTGCGGTGCTTTTCGTAGCTCTTCTCGAACTCGGCACTCGGCTTCTGGCCGCGATTCAGAGTGGAAAGCCGCCGGTTCTGGACCTTCGACATGTCGAGGTAGACCCGGGCGATCTTGGTGAGGTTGCGCAGCACCTCGGGCTTGAGCTTCTCTTCGAGCGCCGACAGCGACAGGGCGTTCTCTTCGTCGTCCTCGGCGCCCTCGGCCGCGGCCTCGCTTGGCGCCGCTCCGTTCACGGCAGGCGCAGCTGGCCGCACCAGCTTGGGCATTGCCGGACGCGGCATCGCCGGTGGCGGGTTGGCCGCCATCGCGGCCTTGGCTTCGCCGGGCGCGCCTCCCTGTGTCGCCTCGAGGTCGATCACGTCGCGCAGCAGAATACGACCCTCGTTGATGGCGTCGCGCCAGGCCAGCAGCGCCGTGATCGTCATCGGGCTCTCGCAAATGCCGCCGATCATCTTGTCCTGGCCGGCCTCGATGCGCTTGGCGATCTCGATCTCGCCCTCTCGGCTCAGGAGCTCGACGCTGCCCATCTCGCGCAAGTACATGCGGACCGGGTCGTCGGTCCGTCCGAGTTCCTCGTCCTCGCCGGTGGCTTCAGCCGCCACCACGGCGGTCTTGGCCGGCTCGGCCGGCGTGGCGGCAGCGGTCTCTTCCTGCTCTTCGGCCTCGACGACGTTGACGCCGGCTTCCGACAGCATCGCCATCGTGTCCTCGATCTGCTCGGAGGACACTTCGTCCGGAGGCAGAGCGGCATTCAGCTCGTCGTAGGTGACGTAGCCGCGCTCCTTGCCCTTCTGGACCAGTTTCTTGAGTTCGGCGCCGAGGGTATCGAGAAGGGGCGCATCAGGACCCTCTTCGCGGGCATCGGCGGCTTCGGGCTGGGCTGCGGTCGCGGTTTTGGTCGCCATTGCTATTCCTTGGGTGCGACAAACGGTTCCAGCGGCCGGTCTGGCCGTGGATTTGGCTGCAAGAAGGGGAGGCGGGAGGGCGATCCCGCAAAAACTACCCTTCTACTATATGGGGGTTAAGTTCAAGCGGCGATAGGGCGCCCCCACAGGATTTGGAGGCAAACCCGCTATCCCGCACTGGATTCAAGGTTTTCCCGGCGCATTCGGTCCAGGATGGCCTGCAGGCGGTGCAGATTCTCCTCGCTCATGTCGTCGGCGAGGGCTTTTTCGGCCCGTTTCAGCTCCTCCGGGTCGGCTGTCAGTTGGCTGATGTGCCGCGCCGCCCGCCGCCACTGGCCGACCCATCCCTCGGTGTCCGCCGGGTCGTCCCGGAATGTCTCGCGGGCTTTGGCCCGGGCGGCGGTAGCGACCCGCTCCAGGCCGGTTCGATGGAGATGCTCCTCAATAAGTCGGGACTCCAAGGGGGCGTCGCCAGGCCCGCCCCCCTCGGCCAACGCGTCGTCGGCGGCAGGGTCGATCCCTGAAGGAATCATGGATAGGGCATCGAGCAGGGCACTGCGCAACCGCGCCAGCTCAGGCGCGGAAATGGGCAACGCCGCCAGATCCTCGGCCAGTACATGGAGCAGCGCCGGACGCTCGATCAATGCTCCCAGAAGTGCCCTTTCCTGCCGCGAGCCATCGGGCTCGCCGCTGGACCGGCGGGCGGCCGAGCCGGCTGCAAAGGGTGCAGGTTCGGGGTCTCCGGCCCGTCGGAACGGTCGGCGGTCACCTGGCCGCCAGGACGCTCCATCGGGACGGCGCATGCGATTCAGGCGGTTGCGCATATCGGCCCGGTAGTAGTCTCGCACCATAGGGTCAGCGATTTCGGCCACCCGCTGCTCGACGGCCCGCTGCAGGCTGGCGCGGCGCTCGGGCGTGTCGGCAGCTTTGCCCTCGGTCTCCATATCCCACACCACGTCGGAAAGCGGTCGGGCGAGGTCGAGGACCCGGCGGATTGCTTCGGCGCCGCGGCTGCGGATCAGGCTGTCGGGATCCTCGCCGGCTGGGAGCCCAAGAAACCGCAGGCTCTTGCCTGACCGCAGCAGCGGCAGCGCCCGCTCGGCTGCCCGCGACGCCGCGCGGCGCCCGGCATTGTCGCCGTCGAAGCAGAGGAAGGGCTCGTCGGCGAGTTTCCACAGCTCGCCGAGCTGGCCTTCCGTGAGCGCAGTGCCGAGCGGGGCGACGGCGCCTGTGAAGCCCGCGCCATGCAGCGCGATCACGTCCATGTAGCCTTCCGCCACGATCACCGGCTGGTCCTTGGCTGCGGCCTGTCGCGCCCGATCGAGGCAGTAGAGATTGGCGCCCTTATGAAACAACGGCGTCTCGGGCGAGTTGAGATATTTCGGCTCGCCCGTGCCCATTACGCGCCCGCCGAAGGCGATCACCCGGCCACGCCGGTCGTTGATGGGAAACATCACGCGGCCCCGGAAGCGGTCATAGGGCTCGCGGCTGTCCTCGGGTTGGATTGCAAGCCCGGCCTCGATGATCTTGTCTACGGGAACGTTTTCGCGCTTCAACGCCGCCAGCAGCCCATCACGTGAATCCGGAGCGAAGCCCAAACGGAAATCGTCGATAGTCTCCTCGTTGAGGCCTCGACCGCGCAGATAGTCGAGGCCCTGGCGGCCGACCGGCAGGCGAAGCTGCTTCTGGAACCAGCGTGCCGCCAACTCGACGACGTCCTGCAGCGTCGAGGCGCGCTCGGCGCGCTCGCGCTCGGCGGGCGTTGCACGTGGCACCGGCAGGCCGACCTCGCGTGCCAGTTTCTCGACTGACTCGGGGAAAGACAGCCCCTCGGTCTTCATGACGAAACTGACGGCGTCGCCATGCTCGCTGCAGCCGAAGCAGTGGTAAAAGCCTTTCTTGTCGTTGACCGTGAACGACGGCGTCTTTTCGTTGTGGAATGGGCACAGGCCGGCGTACTCGCTGCCCGAGCGGCGCTTCAGCGGCACCTTGCGGCCGACGACGTCGGACAGGCTGAGGCGCGCGCGCAGTTCGTCGAGGAAGCCCGGTGGGAACGCCATGCGTCTAAGATGACGACGCAGCCCCCAACGCGCCAGCACCGCCGCGGGGGAAAACGGGGATGGTCAGCCGCTGAGCGCCTTCTTCACGGCGGCCGAAGCCTTGGCGAAGTCCATTTGGCCGGCATACTTGGCTTTCAGTGCCGCCATAACGCCACCCATGTCCTTGACCGTCTTGGCGCCAGCGGCAGCCACAGCATCGCGCACGGCGGCCTCGACGGCGTCATCGTCCATCTGCTTCGGCAGGAAGCGTTCGATGACGGCGATCTCGGCCTTTTCCTTGTCGGCCAGATCGGCGCGATTGCCCTTTTCGTAGAGGACGACCGATTCGTTTCGCTGTTTAATCATGCCCTGGAGCATCGACAGGATGCGATCGTCGGGCACGCCCTCGCGATTGCTCTCGGTTCGGGCCGCGATATCGACTTCCTTGAGCTTGGCCAGGATCAGGCGAATCGTGCCCAGCGCCGCGGTCTCGCGGGCGCGCATGGCATCCTTCATGGCCTCGTTCAGCTTTTCGCGCAGCATCACTTGGATCCCAACGTGTTGGTCATCGGCAGACCAATGGCAGGTCCTTGGTAGGCCAATGGCTAAGCGGCGGAAACTAATCGCCTGACGTGCTGTTGGCAAAGCAAATAAGTTGTTGATATAGCTTGTGAATTAGCTGTCGCCCGCGCCTTGACCCTCTGCGACCGCTTGGTTACAACCCGCGCGGTTCGCAGGTCGCCTCCCCGGGCGAGTCCGGGCGGGCTGCAGGACGGACTAATTCAGCATGACTTCTCCTAAGACCGCCGGCGCGAGTGACGCCGCGCCGCGCTGGGCGACGGCCGCCCTTGTGCTGGCCGACGGCTCGGTCTTCTGGGGCCAGGGGATCGGCGCCGCCTGCCACGCTGTGGGGGAGGTTTGCTTCAACACCTCCATGACCGGCTACCAGGAGATTATCACCGATCCGTCCTATGCCGGCCAGATCATCAATTTCACCTTCCCCCATATTGGCAATGTCGGGACCAATGCCGAGGACATCGAGAGCCTGACGCCCGCGGCCCGCGGCATCGTTCTGCGCGGCGACATAACGGAGCCGGCCAACTGGCGCGCGACCAAGCCTCTGGACGACTGGCTGCGCGACCACAATCTGCCCGGCGTGTGCGGCGTCGATACCCGAGCGGTCACGCGCAGGGTACGCGATGGCGGCGCGCCGAACGGAGTCGTGGTGCATGCGCCCGACGGCAAGTTCGACATTGCCAAGCTGCGCGGTGTTGCGCAGGGCTGGCCAGGGCTCGACGGCATGGATCTCGCCATCGAGGTGACGACCAAGCAGTCATATAGCTGGAACGAGACCAAATGGGCGCTGGGCAAGGGCTATGGCAGCTTGGCCACGCCCAGGTACCATGTCGTCGCCGTCGACTACGGCGCCAAGCGCAACATCCTGCGGTGCCTCGCGAGCACCGGATGCAAGGTTACTGTCGTCCCGGCGACGGCAACCGGCGACGACATCCTGCGCCACAAGCCCGATGGCGTGTTCCTGTCGAACGGCCCTGGCGACCCCGCCGCCACCGTTGCCTACACCGTGCCGGCCATTCGGGCCGTACTGGACCGGAAGATACCCCTGTTCGGCATCTGCCTTGGCCACCAGCTCCTCGCCCTGACGCTGGGCGGCAAGACGCGCAAGATGGAGCGCGGTCACCGCGGCGCCAATCAACCGGTCAAGGATCTGACCACCGGCAGGGTCGAGATCACCTCGCAGAATCACGGCTTCTGCGTCGTGCCCGAGTCGCTGCCGAAGAACGTCGAGGTGACGCACGTCTCGCTGTTCGATGGCAGCAACGAGGGATTGCGCTGCACCGATAAGCCGGCCTTTTCCGTCCAATATCATCCCGAAGCGTCGCCCGGTCCGACCGATAGCCATTATCTCTTCGATCGGTTCGTCGACATGATCGACAAGAGCAAGGGCAGGTAGAGTTCCATGCCCAAGCGCACCGACATAAAGAGCATTCTCGTCATCGGCGCCGGGCCGATCGTCATCGGCCAGGCCTGCGAGTTCGACTACTCGGGCGTGCAGGCTTGCAAGGCTCTGAAAGAAGAGGGCTATCGCGTCATCCTGGTGAATTCCAACCCGGCCACGATCATGACGGACCCGGGCCTGGCCGACGCGACGTATGTCGAGCCGATCACGCCCGATATGGTGGCGAAGATCATCGAGAAGGAGAAGCCGGACGCCATCCTGCCGACCATGGGCGGGCAGACGGCGCTTAACACCGCGATGTCGCTGCATCGCGATGGCCGCCTCGCCAAGTACGGCGTCGAACTGATCGGCGCCAACGCCGAGGCGATCGACAAGGCCGAGGATCGGCTGCTGTTCCGCGAGGCGATGATCAAGATCGGCCTGGAATGCCCGAAGAGCGAGGTCGTGCACAATCGCGAGGAGGCGGTCAACGCGCTCAACCACGTTGGATTGCCGGCGATCATCCGCCCGTCCTTTACCCTCGGGGGGACCGGCGGCGGCATCGCCTACAACCGCGACGAATACTTCGACATCGTGCAGGGCGGCGTCGATGCCTCGCCGGTCGGCGAGGTGCTTGTCGAGGAGTCGGTGCTCGGCTGGAAAGAGTACGAGATGGAGGTCGTGCGCGACCGCCACGACAACTGCATCATCATCTGCTCGATCGAGAACATCGACCCGATGGGCGTGCATACCGGCGATTCCGTGACGGTTGCGCCGGCGCTGACGCTGACCGACAAGGAATACCAGATCATGCGCGACGCCTCGATCGCGTGCCTGCGCGAGATTGGTGTCGATACCGGCGGTTCGAATGTGCAGTTCGCCGTCGATCCCGAGTCGGGTCGGATGGTCGTCATCGAGATGAATCCGCGCGTCTCGCGCTCCTCGGCGCTGGCCTCGAAGGCAACCGGCTTTCCGATCGCCAAGGTCGCGGCACGGCTGGCGGTCGGCTACACGCTCGACGAGCTGTTGAACGACATCACCGGCACCACGCCGGCCTCGTTCGAGCCGACGATCGACTATGTCGTGACCAAGATGCCGCGGTTCGCCTTCGAGAAGTTCCCGGGTGCGGAGGCACTGCTCACCACCTCGATGAAGAGTGTCGGTGAAGCCATGTCGGTTGGCCGCACCTTCCAGGAGTCGCTGCAGAAGGCGCTGCGATCGATGGAGACCGGCCTTACCGGACTGAACGAAATCGAGATCAAGGGTGCGCCGGACAAGGCTGCGATTGTGGGCGCCCTGTCGCGGCCGACGCCCGACCGCATTCTGGTGATTGCCCAGGCTTTCCGCCATGGCCTTTCAGTCGACGAAGTGGCGCAGGCCTCCAAGTACGAGCCGTGGTTCCTGCGCCAGATCCTGCAGCTTGTGGACGTTGAGACCGAGGTCCGGACGCGTGGATTGCCGAAAGACGCGAAGGGCCTGCTCGACCTCAAGAAGAAGGGCTTCTCCGACGATCGACTGGCCGAACTCGCGGGACTGACCGCAGCCGACGTGACCGGCCGCCGGCGCAGCCTCGGCGTTCGGCCGGTGTTCAAGCGCATCGACACCTGCGCGGCGGAGTTCGAGTCGCAGACCCCTTATCTCTACTCCTGCTACGAGGGTGACGGCGTCCGCCCCGCGGAGTGCGAGGCCCAGCCGACGGACCGCCGTAAGGTCATCATCCTGGGAGGCGGCCCCAACCGCATCGGGCAGGGCATCGAGTTCGACTATTGCTGCGTCCATGCCGTCTACGCGCTGCGCGAGGCCGGCTACGAGACCATCATGGTCAACTGCAACCCGGAGACGGTATCGACCGACTACGACACTGCCGACCGTCTCTACTTCGAGCCGCTGACGGCCGAGGACGTTATCGAATTGGTCGACGTCGAGCGCCGGAACGGCGAACTGCTGGGCCTGATCGTGCAGTTCGGTGGACAGACGCCGCTCAAGCTCGCCAAGCCGCTGGAAGCGGCCGGCATCCCCATTCTTGGCACCTCTCCCGATGCGATCGACCTGGCCGAGGACCGCGATCGCTTCCAGAAGCTGATCCATGAGCTGAAACTGCGGCAGCCGGACAACGGCACCGCGACATCGCAGGAACAGGCGGTCGTCGTCGCCGAGCGGATCGGCTACCCCGTTGTCATACGGCCCTCCTACGTTCTGGGTGGCCGTGCGATGCAGATCGTCTACGACCGGGCCGGGCTTGAGCGCTATACGCGCGATGCCGTGAAGGTTTCGGGCGATACACCCGTGCTGATCGATTCCTACCTGCGCGACGCTATTGAAGTCGATGTCGACGCACTGGCCGACAAGGACCAGAACGTCTTCGTCGCCGGAATCATGGAGCACATCGAAGAAGCGGGAATCCACTCCGGCGACTCGGCGTGCTCGTTGCCACCTCATTCTCTGCCGTCGAAGATCCTGACCGAAATCGAACGACAGACCGAGGCCATGGCCAAAGCCCTCAAGGTGGTTGGCCTGATGAATGTCCAGTACGCCGTCAAGGACGGCGAGGTCTACGTTCTCGAAGTCAACCCCCGGGCCAGCCGCACCGTGCCGTTCGTCGCCAAGGCAACTGGGCAGCCCATCGCCAAGTTTGCCGCCCGCCTGATGGCCGGCGAGCCGTTGAAGGCGCTGGCCATCAAGAAGGTGCGCGGCAAGCATATTGCGGTGAAGGAAGCGGTCTTTCCCTTCGCCCGCTTCCCGGGCGTCGACATCATCCTTGGCCCCGAGATGCGCTCCACCGGCGAGGTGATGGGATTGGACACCAGTTTCGGCCGCGCCTTTGCCAAATCGCAGCTGGGTGCCGGCAGCAAGGTGCCCGTCGAGGGCGTGGTGTTTGTTTCAGTGAAGGATCAAGACAAGCCGGCGATGGTTAAGCCACTCAAGCGGCTGATCGACCTCGGCTTCACCGTGGTGGCGACCGGCGGCACGGCCGAGTTCCTGCGCAAGCAGGGCATCGCGACTCAACGGGTCAACAAGGTGCTCGAGGGTCGCCCGCATATCGTCGACCTCATGAAGGACGGCAAGGTCCAGCTCGTCTTCAATACGGTCGATGGCGCCAGCGCCTTGACCGACAGCTTTACGCTCCGGCGGACGGCGCTGATGCACAAAATCGCCTACTACACGACAGTCGCCGGTGCCAAGGCGTCGGTCGAGGGTATCGCTGCCTTGCGTGAGGGGTCGCTGGATGTGGCACCCCTGCAGTCCTACTTCAGAACCGCCTTCTAGACGGTCGCCGGCCGCACGTCCCGCCAACCCGGCCCGGCGCCGATCTCTTGGTTGGCCGTTGACGCGGTACGATTCATTGAGGACGATCACACAATGGAACGGATTCCGACGACGGCCGAGGGGCTGAAGAGGCTCGAAGACGAGCTGAAGCAGCTCAAGAGCGTGGAACGGCCTTCGATCATCAGGGCGATCGCGGCGGCGCGCGAGCATGGCGATCTCTCGGAGAACGCCGAGTATACCTCGGCCCGCGAGCGCCAAAGCTTCATCGAGGGCCGAATTGCCGAGGTCGAGAACATCATCTCGCGCGCGGAAGTGATCGATTTCAGCAAGCTCACCGGCAAGGTCGTGAAGTTCGGCGCAACCGTGCGTCTGGCCGACGAAGACACTGACGAGAAGGTGAAGTACCAGATCGTGGGCCCCTACGAGGCTGATCTGGCGAAGGGCCGTATTTCGATAACGTCGCCGATCGGCCGGGCGCTTATCGGCAAGACGGTGGGCGATACAGTCGAGGTGCAGACGCCGCGGGGCGCTCGCTCCTACGAGGTCGTTGGCGTCCAGTTCAAGTAGCGGCCGCGCGCCGTCCGCGGCGCGTGCCGATCGTTCGCATGACGGCGTACTGGACCAGGAAGAGCGCGACCTTGCTGACGATGCCCCAGATCGACATTGCCGCCGACCATGTAACGGGGTCCAGTGTCAGCGCGAGGAGGATGTTGAGCGCAGCCGATCCGAACATCAACCCTGCCCAGATATAGCCGAAGATGAAGGCGATGTCCGGCACCGTCGCTACGGCGATCGGCGGCATGTAGCGATTCATCCAACCTGGCCGCAGCATGTAGGCGCCAACGATGCAGTAGATGATGCTGGGTTTCACCATGACGAAGCGGGCATCGCTGGTCAGCAGAGTCGCCACGCCCGAGACCACCACGAGGCCGATACTGAGCCATTGCATGGTATCGATCGGCCTGCGCCTTGCCAGCAGCCAGCCGATCTGCGCGGCGCCGAGGGCAACGCCCAGCACGACGGCCAGGATCAGGTCTTTCGTGACCAACAGGACGGCGAGGAACAGCAGCGTAGAGGCAAGATCGGAGACCAGCAGGCGGGCTGAGTGCAGGAGGTTGCCCACGACCGGCTCAGCCGACGACTTTGATGTAGGTGTCCTTCATCACGATCAGGCCGCGGCGGAACGTGTACAGGTCACAGCCAAGCCAGGATTGGCGTTCGCCGGTCTTCAGGGTCGCGGTGCGATGCCACTCGGTGACCGCGCGGTTGCCGTGGATGAACTCGCTGGTGTGCCTCCACGTCACGTCGCCTGCGTTGGCGAACAGAGGCTCGAAGTAGGTGCGGATAGCGGCCCTGCCTTTGAAACTCTGGCCCCAATGGTCGGGGCCGCGGGCATTGCGGAATTCGCCATCCTCGGCGAAGAAGCCGACGATGCCATCGACGTCGCGCCGCGCAAAGGCGTCGGCGATTTCGTGCAGCCGTTCCAGTGTGACGTCGGGGGCGGCGCTTCCGTCCATGATCGGTCCTCTCATTCCACCGGGATCGGCACGCCCGGAACCTGCTTGGCGGTGCGGAACACCATCATCGACTTTACGTGGCTGACGTTGGGTGCGGAGGTCAGCCGCGTGGTCAGAAACTTCTGATATTCATCCCATGTCTCGGCGACGATCTTCAGCAGGAAATCGGCTTCGCCCGCCAGCATGTGACACTCGCGAACCTCATCCCAGCTGGCGATCAGCTCCTCGAACGACTTGAGATCGGCCTCAGCCTGGCTGCTCAGCCCGACAAGGGCAAACACGGAAACGCTGTAGCCGAGCGCTTCGGCACTGAGGTCGGCATGGTAGCCTTTGATGATGCCGGCGCGTTCCAGCGCCCGCACTCGGCGTAGGCACGGCGGCGCCGAGATGCCGGCGCGCTCCGCTAGGTCGACATTGGTCATACGGCCGTTGGACTGCAGGTCGCTGAGAATGCGCCGGTCGATCCGATCGAGCTTTGCGCGGGCCATCTTGGTTTTCCTCCGTTGGCCGCGGTCTATGCCAGAACCATGCCACTCACGCAATAAAGTTGCGGAAATGGGCGGATGTGTCGCGAACAGTTGCGCCCGCGCTCGAGATGGCCCGTGCATCCACAGGGAGGTTTGCATATATGTGGGAGATATGCGGAAGGCGGGATGCGGGGCGCACATGGCAGCAACTCATCGCAGTAAGGTGCTCATTTTGGGGTCGGGTCCAGCGGGCTATACGGCGGCCATCTACGCTGCCCGTGCCAGCCTGAAACCCATGCTAGTCCAGGGCATCCAGCCTGGCGGCCAGCTCACCATCACCACCGACGTGGAGAACTATCCTGGCTTTGCCGACGTCATCCAGGGGCCTTGGCTGATGGAGCAAATGCAGAAGCAGGCCGAGCATGTCGGCACGCAGCTGTTTTTCGATACCATCGTCGAGGTCGATCTCGGCCGCCGGCCGTTCGTCTGCCTGGGCGACTCGGGCGATCGCTACGAGGCGGACGCGCTCGTCATATCGACCGGCGCCACCGCGAAGTGGCTCGGCCTGCCGACGGAGGAGACTTTCCGCGGCGGCGGAGTCTCCGCCTGTGCGACGTGCGATGGATTCTTCTTCCGCGGCAAGGAAGTCGTCGTCGTGGGTGGCGGCAACACGGCTGTGGAGGAGGCGCTCTATCTCACGCATCACGCGTCGAAGGTGACCCTGGTACACCGGCGCGACGCGCTGCGTGCTGAAAAGATTCTCCAGGAGCGACTGTTCAGGAACCCCAAGATCACCGTTCTATGGGACCACGCGGTCCAGGAAATTCTAGGCGAGAAAGCGCCAGCGCCCCTGGTCAAGGGCGTCCGTCTGCGCAACGTCAAGACAGGCGTCGAGCAGGAGCTGGCGACCGACGGCGTGTTCGTGGCCATCGGCCATTCGCCCAATACCGAGCTGTTCAAGGGCAAGCTTGCCATGGACGGCGAAGGCTATCTGATCACCAAGCCCGATTCGACGGCCACCGATGTCGAGGGCGTCTACGCGGCGGGTGACGTGCAGGACAAGATATTCCGCCAGGCCGTTACGGCGGCTGGCACCGGCTGCATGGCCGCGCTGGAAGCGGAAAAGTGGCTGGCGCATCGGGAAGCGCGCATCGCACAGGCCGCAGAGTAGGTAGCGATGCGACGATCGAGGGAGGCGACCTGATGGACTGGGATAAGCTGCGGATCTTCCAGGCCGTGGCCGATGCCGGCAGCTTCACCCACGCCGGCGAAGCGCTCAAGCTCAGCCAGTCGGCGATCTCGCGCCAGATCGGTGCGCTTGAGGAGCAGCTCGGCGTCATGCTGTTCCATCGCCACGCCCGTGGGCTCATTCTCACCGAACAGGGTGAGCTGCTCTATCGCACCGCACGGGATATGGCCGCCAAGGTGAATACCGCCGAGGCGTTGCTGCGCGCCAACCAGGACAAGCCGGCCGGCCGTCTCAAGGTGACGACCGCCGTGGGCTTCGGCTCGACTTGGCTCACCGCGCAGATGCACGAATTCATCACGATGTACCCCGACATCGATGTAAGCCTCGTGCTGTCCGACAACGAGCTCGACCTCGGGATGCGCGAGGCCGACGTCGCGATCCGCATGGTCATGCCGCGCCAGCCCGGGCTCGTGCAACGCCACCTCTTGACCGTGCGCAGCCACGTTTATGCATCGCATAGCTACATCCAGAAGTACGGCAAGCCAAAGACCGCCAACGAGCTCGACCAGCATCGCTTGATCATCTTCGGCGAAGACGCACGAGCACCTGTGCAAGACGTCAATTGGCTGCTGCGCGAAGGTAACGTCGACCCGTCGGCGCGGGTCGTGCTTCTGCGGGTCAACAACGTCTACGGCATCTTCCGCGCCGTGGAGTCGGGTCTCGGCATCGCGTCGCTGCCGGACTATCTCGCCCGTGAATCGACCAAGCTTGAGATGGTTCTCCCGGAGCTCAATGTTCGCACGACCGATGTATATTTCACCTATCCGGAAGAGCTGCGCCACTCCAAGCGAATCGCGGTGTTTCGCGACTTTCTGCTTCGGAAGGTCGCCGAAACGCGTTTTTAGGCGAGTGAGATCTGCAGTATTGCACAGTCGGTGAAAGGCATGCGCGTGTTGCATGCCAGTGTTCCGCAGTTCGCCCCTACCAATACATCCAGCGAAGGATAGGCTATCGGCAGGTTTTCGGTGCGAACGGTTCTTTCTGGTCGTTGCCGGAACTCGGGATCCTTTCGATCCCACGTCTCCCAGACGTGAAGCCTCCCTGTTCGACTCGCCGGGCCTTTGGCCCGGCGTTTTTTTTGGCGCCCCGAGAAGCGAACGGATGTCGGGCGAAATGCCGCTGCTAGCGGCGATCGGACATGGCACACACTATTTGATGTGGATGTCCGCCAATCTCGCCTGTAGCTTCTAGAGCTATCGAAGCAATGTTCAACGAAGTCCGCCAAGGTATCCTGCCGCTGGCCCTGCGCCGTATCAAGCGGCGGGGGGATTTGGAGCGAGCCGGCCTCCTGATCGAATCCTTGGCTCGTCACTGGCGTGACAGTCGGTCCTTCGAGTTGCTGATCGTTGCGCCCCGGCAGGACGTGTCGCTGTTGCGGGCGAACTTGCCGCGCTTTGCCAACATCGACGTTTCCGTACGGCCGGAAAGCGACTTCTTCTCGATTGCCAGCCGCTTCTACATGATGACCGGCTGGTATCGGCAGCAGATCGTCAAGCTCCAGGTGCCTGCATTGCTGGGCTTCGGTGGCTATCTGACTCTCGATTCAGACGTCTGCTGTGTCGGCGATTTCGACGGCACGACCTTCGTCAAGGACCGCGTGGCGATGTCGCGCTGGGAGCCGAAGCGGCATCATGAGTGGTGGCAGCACGTCTCGGGGATCGTGGGTGTGCCCTACGATCCTACGGGGCACGGCCTTTCGGTGACGCCCAACATCCTCCATGGCGATCTTGCCGCGCAGGTGCTGGAACACATGCGTTTCGGACCTGTCGATGGCATGACGTCGCTATGTTACTGGCTGGTTCGCAAATTCGGCGCGATCCCGTGGACCGAGTATTCGCTCTATACCAGCGTGGCCGAACTCAGGGGTAACCTGTTCGACTATCACGCCCACTGGGATCCCTGCTATTTCGCCGATGACCAGTTGTTCTCCGAGCAGTCCTGCGTTTGGGGAGCGGACGACTTCGAGCGGCTGGCAAAGCTGCCCAACGGAACCGATCCCGGCGGCAAGTTCATCATTGTCCAGAGCCTCGCCCGTATCCCCATCGAGCGCGTGCGCGAGTACTGCCTGAGTTTCGCCGGCTGATCCTCAGACTTTGCCGTTGTGCTCGCCGGTTTTGGGGGCGGTCTGCGGGCCGCCGGCGCGGACTCCATCGAAACTTATCGGCAGGCTATGAAACAGCGCGCCCGCTCCTGCGTACGGTTTGGCGAACATGGCAAGCGCCGCGACCTGGGCCAGTTCCAGAACCTGCGGCACACTGTTCAGTGGCCCGTTGGGCACGCCCAGCGCGTCGAGTTTGACCGACCAGTGCGAGCGGCTTTCGCGTCTCATGATGTCGGCAATGGCGCCGAGCAAAAGCTCGCGGTGCTGCATGCGCTCAACATTTGTCCTGAAACGCGGCTCGTCCGGCCATTCGGGATGGCCGAGCGCCTCGGCGAACTTGCGCCACAGCCTGTCGTTGCCGGGACAGACCATCAGCGGCCCGTCACTGCACTCGAAGGCCTGGTAAGGCGTCAGCGAAGGGTGTCCGGTGCCCTGGCGGGGCGCCATCCTGCCGGTCACCGAATAGGACGCGACGTGGTTGGACGCCCACATCAGACCGCTCTCGAACAGCGACGTGTTGACCAGGCTGCCCGCCCCTGTTGCCGAACGCCTCGCCAGCGCAGCCAGAATGCCGATCGCCGTCCACATGCCGGTCGACAGGTCGATGATCGATACGCCAATCCGGGCCTCGGGACCGGATGGATCTCCGTTCAAGGATATGAGGCCGGCGACCGCCTGGATGATCGGCTCGTAGCCCGGCCGGTCCTTCCACGGGCCGGTGTGCCCGAAGGCGCCAAGATCGGCGTAGATCAGGCGCGGAAAGCGCTTCGTGAGCGTGGCGCCGTCGATGCCGAACTTGGCCGGCACGTCGGCCCGCAGGTTGTGCACGAAGACGTCGGCCGCTCCGATGCGCTCGATCAGGGCCTCGCGCTGGGCGGCGTCGCCGAGATCGCAGATGATCGACTTCTTGCCGCGGTTGAGCGCGATGAAGCCTACCGCGTCGCCTTCGATGAAGGGCGGGCCCCACTTGCGCGCATCGTCGCCCTCCGGCCGCTCGACCTTGACCACCTCGGCGCCGAGGAACGCCAGGATCTGGCCGCAGTAGGGGCCGGCCAGGTTCTGGCCGAACTCGACGACCCTGATGCCGGCCAGCGGGCCGCTGAAAGGGGAGTCACTCATCGCAGGTTACTCCCCAGGATCTCGCGCGCGATCACCATGCGCTGCACCTCGCTAGGCCCTTCGCCGACGCGGCGGATGCGCATCTCGCGGTACCAGCGTTCGAGCGGCAGGTCTTTCGTCATGCCCATGCCGCCGTGGATCTGCATCGAGCGGTCGACCACCCGGCCGCCGCCTTCCGAGGCGATCAGCTTGGCCAGTGCCGCCTCGGTGCGGAACGGCAGGCCGCGGCGCGCCTTCTCGGCGGCCTCCAGGGTGAAGTGGCGGGCCGAGCGGATGTCGATCTCGTTGTCGACCAGCATCCATTGCACGGCCTGGCGGTTGGCCAGCTTCTCGCCGAAGGTCGAACGCATCTTGGCCCATTCGATCGCCATCTCGTGGGCGGCGATGGCCACGCCGATGCAGCCCGCGGCGTAGGGAATGCGCTGGCGGGTCAGCCGGTCGTTGGCGACGGCAAAGCCCTTGTTCACTTCGCCCAGCACCTGGTGGTCGGAGACCCAGCAATCCTTGAACTCGAGTTCGGTCGCATAGTGCGAGGACCGCAACGTGTGCACGACCCGCCGCACATGGAAGCCTGGCGTGTCGGAATCGACGATGAAGCAGGTGATGCCGGCGCGGCCCTTGGCGGCGTCGGTCCGGGCGAACACGATGCCGTACTGCGCACGATCGGCGTTGGAGATGAAGATCTTGGCGCCGTTCAGCACCCAGCCGTTGTCCTTGCGCTCGGCCCGGGTCTGGATGGCGCGCGCCGGATCGCTGCCGCCCGAGGGTTCGGTGAGGCCGAAGAACGCCTTCTTCTCGCCGCGCAGCGTCGGATAGAGATAGCGTTCCTTCTGGTCCTCGTTGGCCTCGAAGATTTGCGCGAGGCCCGCGCCGCCGAACGTTCCGTAGCAGGGTACGTACAGGCCGGCGCGGTGCTGGGCCATCTCGATCGCGAGCAGGGTGCGGGTCACGATGTCGATATCGGGGCCGCCGAATGCCTTGGGAATGTCGATGCCGAACAGGCCCATCGCCTTGGTCTTCTCGACCAGTCGGGCGTGGTCGGCCGGCTCCAGCTCCGATGCGTCGGGGTCGAGCCCGGCCTCGAGCGGGATGATCTCCTCGCGCACAAAGCGGCGAACCTGGTCGATCAGCATCTGCTGCTCTGGCGAGGGCTCGAAATCCATCTTTGCCTCTTCAGGCCGGGCTGAGCCGCCCCAGCGGCGGCGGGTTCCGGGCGTTGTCGGCGGGCAGGCTACCGTGGTCGGCCTGGTGCACCATGAGGAGTTCGAACCAGCGCGAGCGGTACTGCATGTTCACTTCGACGCGGAACGTCAGGCCGGGACCACGTTCGGCCAGCTCGCGCTGCAGTTCGCTCCGCAAGCCGAACGGCGATCGCGCGCCGACCTGGCCGATATAAACGAGGACGCCCCGGGCATCGGCCACCTGGTAGACCCCGAGCTGGCCGGGCAGGCGCGCCACCTCCTCGGCGTCGAGCGACCGCCACGGCTTGTCGAGGCGCAGCCGGATCGACATCGGCTAGCGGCCCCGGAAACGGGCCGTGCGCTTCTCCAGCCGCGCCTTCATGCCTTCCTGCGCGTCCTGGCTCTTCATGGCGGCCTGCACCAGCAGGTCGACGTCGTCGTGCTTGAGGTGGTCGCGAAACTCGAGCTGGCGCACGGCGAGCGCCTTCATGGCCTTGAGCGACAACGGCGCGTTGGCCGCCAGCCGGTCGATCACTTTGGTCGCCTCGGCGTCCAGGTCGGCAGCCGGCACGCAGCGGGCGATCAGGCCCAGCGCGAAGAGCTTGGTCGCGGGCAGCGGGTCGCCCAGCAGCAACATCTCGCGCGTCGTGACCGGCCCCAGCACTTCCATCAGCTTCTTGGCGAGGAACCAGTTGGGGGCGAGTCCGACCTGGGCGAGCGACATGCCGAAACGGGCGCGCTGGCTGGCGACGACGATGTCGCAATGCAGCGCCAGCTCGTTGCCGCCGGCGATGGCGTCGCCCTGCACCACCGCCACTACGGGCAGCGGGCAGAGTTCGATGGCACGCAGCATCACCTCGATGCCGCTGGCGCTGCCCGTGCCGATGGTCTCGCGCCGCTCGGTCATGTCGAGGCCGGCACAGAAGACGTCGCCTTTGCCACGGATCACGACCACGCGGTCTTCTTCCGCGACCGGGGCGCGCAGGGCCTCGATCATGCCGCCGAGCAGGTCACTGTCGAGGGCGTTGCGCTTCTCCGGCCGGTTCATCCAGATCGTGCGGACCGGTCCCGTTCTGTCGATGACGACCTTGCTCATGGCGCTCACTCGGGTTCGATGCCGGCCGCCTTGATCGCCTTGCCCCACCACTCGGTCTGGCTCTTGACGTAGGCGGCAAACTCGCCGAGCGGCAGCGGCGAGATCTCCATACGGCCCTGCGTCATGGCCTTGCCCGTGGCCGGATCCTTCAGCGCCTCGGCCACCGCGTCGGCCAGCGTCTTCTGAATTGCCGCCGGCGTCGCCGCCGGCGCGAACACCGCCAGCCAGTAGACCAGGGAATAACCCGGCACGGCCTCGGCGATTGCCGGCAGCTCGGGCGCCACGGTCGTGCGCTTGAGGCCGGTGGTTCCGAGCCCGCGCACGCGGCCGGCCTCGATCTGGCCCAGCCCCTGTGGCAGGTCGGGGAACATCACCTGCACCTGTCCCGACACGACATCGCCCAGCGCCTGCGGGCTTGCCTTGTAGGGCACGCGCTCGATCCTGACGCCGGCCATCTGGTTGAACATCTCGGCCGACAGACGCTGCGAGGCGCTGGCTTCGGCGTAGTTCAACTTGCCGGGGTTCTTCTTGGCGTAGTCGATCAGTTCGGCGAGGCTCTTGGCCGGCACCTCGTTGTTGACGACCAGCACGTTGACGCCGGTGATGCAGCGCATGATCGGCGCGAAGTCCCTCTCCGGGTCGTAGGAGAGCTTCTTGAACAGCGCGAGGTTGGCGGCATTGGTGGTGTTGGTGCCCATCAGCAGCGTGTAGCCATCGGCCGGCGCCGTCGCCACGGCCTGCGCGCCGAGCTGGCCGCTGGCGCCGGGCTTGTTCTCGATCACCACGGGCTGCTTCAGGATGTCCTGCAGCTTGGCGCCCAGCCCGCGCGCGGCCAGGTCGGTGGCGCTGCCGGCGGCGAAGGGCACGACGATGCGGATCGGTTTGCTGGGGAATGTCTGGGCGAAGGCCTGCGGCGCGACCGACAGGCCGGCCACGCCGGCAAGCGTGGAACGGCGGCTCAACTTCACGCGATCCTCCCTGGGGCCCAAGCGGCCGGCGTCCGTTGTAGCGGGCCGGCGGGGCGAGGCAAAGACGGGAGGCTAGATGAACAGCTTTTCCGCTTTGCGGCCGGCATAGAGCCCGGCCACGAACTCGGCGTAGCCGTTGTAGAGCAGGGTCGGGATGCGGGCGTCGCTGCCCAGCGGCTTCTCGGTCGCCTGGCTCCACCGGGGATGCGGCACCGCCGGGTTCACATTGGCCCAGAAGCCGTACTCGCTGGCCTGCAGCTTCTCCCAGAACGAGACGGGCCGCTTTTCGGCGAAGTCGATGCTGATGATCGATTTTACGTTCTTGAAGCCATATTTCCAGGGCGCCATCAGCCGCAGCGGAGCACCGTTCTGCTTGTGGATCGGTTTGCCGTAGAGACCGGTGGCCATGAAGGTGAGGTCGTTGGTCGCCTCGTCGATCGCCAGGCCTTCGGTGTAGGGCCAGGGGTAGAGCAGGTCGCGTTGCTCGCGCATCACCGCGGGCTTCATCAGCGTCTTCATGACGACGTACTTGGCGCTTCCCAGCGGCTTGCAGAACTCGACCAGCGGGCGCATGGCGAAGCCGCTCCACGGCACGATCATCGACCACGTCTCGACGCAGCGGAAGCGGTAGACGCGCTCCTCCAGCGGCATCTTGGCCAGGAGGTCGTCGATGGCGATCTCGAACGGCTTCTCCACCAGGCCGCCGACCTTGATCGTCCACGGCCGGGTCTCGAGCTTCTGGGCGGCCCGCCAGATGCTCTTGTCGGTGCCGAATTCGTAGAAGTTGTTGTAGGTGGTCGCGAGCCGCTCCTCGGTCATCGGCGTCGGCACGCCGAAGGCGTCGTTGCGCTTGGCCGGGTAGAGGCCCGCCGACGGATCGGCCGGGGCCTTGTCCTGGGCGATGGCGGCAGCAGGCAGGGCGAGCGACGCGGCGCCGAGGCCCATGGCCCGCACCAGTGCCCGGCGCTGGAGATAGTGGCCCTCGGGAGTGGCCAGACGGTCGGGCAGCTCCCAGCCCTTCGTACGCTTGATCAGCATTCCTCGAACTCCTGTGTCGCCCCGGACTCTACTGGCGCGGCCGCAGCGCGTCTGCAAGTCAACCCTGGTCACCGTGCCGTGACAGGGTGGTTGCCCATCAACTCGGCCAGGTCGGCGCGTTTGCCCAGGGCGACCAGGGTTTCGCCCACCAGGAACATGGGCCCGATGAAGCCCTGGAAGACATTATCCATCAGGGCCGGGCGCTTGCCCTCGTAGTGGTGGCCGAGGAATTGCACGGCCCAGCCGCCCACGAACAGTACCAGGAAGGCGGTCCAGACCGCGCCAGGGGAGCCAAGCACGGTCGCCAGCGCCTCCGCGGCGTACCAGCCCGCCAGCACCAGCAGCCCGAGGATCGCGCCGATGCCGAGATCGAGCGCCGCCCAGCCGGCGACGGCCAGCACCGAGAAGACCAGCGCCAGCGGCCACTGCACGCCCGCCAAGCCGATGTCGTAGGGCGCCAGCACCAGCTGCAGCGAGAACACGATGACGGGAATGCCGACGAAATGCGTCGCCTTGTTGCGCGCATCGCGATGGACCGATGCGTAGCCGGCGAAGTGGCGGCGGAACAACGCGTTGGCCATTTTTAGCCTCCGGTTTCGTCCGCTGGAGAGTCTAGCCCTTCGTGCCGGTCACATCCAGCAGGGTCGGCCACATGACTTCGCGCCAGCCGCTATTGCCGAGGGTGGTGAAAGTGATCTGCCGGTTCTGGATCAGGAAGAACCGGGGCGTCTCGTCGCCCTGCTCGACGCCGACCTGGCTCAGCAGGAATGTGTCGAGAACCCAGCGCAGGTCGGCGGGCCAGCTGGCCGGATTCAGCACGAGCGCGGCGGTGGCGGGATAGACGACGCGGTAGTCGAGCTTCTTGTAGGCTTCGGAGGCGACGAACAGCGGCTCCCACTGGGTGCGCCAGGTCTTGCAGGCCTCCGAGGCCTGATCGCCGACGAACACCAGCATCGGCCGGCCGGCCTGCGCCTGCGCGGTGGCGGACAACGACGGCAGCCCGGCCGCCACCACGCTGCCCGCCACCAGAAACCTTCTTCCCAACATGAAAACTCCCCCATGGACGATCCATGGGGGAGTATGTCGCAAGCCCGTCGGGACGAGAAGACGGCTAGGCCTTGGTGCCCGTCACTTCCAGGATCTTGGGCCACATCTTGTCCTTCCAGCCGGCATTGCCGGTGGCGGTGAAGATGATCTTGTTGCCCTGCGCGAGGATGAATCGCGGCGTTGCATTGCCGCGCTGGGCGGCTTCGTCGCTCATCTGGAATTCCGTCAGGACCCAGCGCGAGTCGGCAGGCCACGACGCCTCCTTGAGGATCAGAGATCCGTCGGCGGGATAGACGACCCGAAAGTCGAGTTTCTTGAAGGCGTCGGACTTTAGGAGTTCAGGCTCGGACTGGGCACGCCAGATCTTGCAGCCGCCTCAAAGCTCGTGGCCGACGAACACCAGCGTCGGGCGCCCGGCCTGGGCCTGCGCGACGCCGGTCAGTGACGGTGCGGCTGCCATCGCGAGGCCGCCCACCACCAGAGACCGTCTGTTGAACATTACCTTTGTCTCCTCATGGAACCGTTCCACGCGGACAGTATGCGGTTACGCCACCCGGGGCGAAAGCCGGTGCGAAGGGTGCTCACCGCCTTGTGACCGGGCGCCGCGGCGCCGGGCGGCCCTATGCCGCCTGGCGCTTCTTGGTCTCCTCGACGATGCGTTCGGCCGTCCGCCCCGTCAGTTCCTGGAGATGGTCGAACTCGGTGCGGAAGGTGCCCACGCCCTGGGTCACCGAGCGGATCTCCACGATCATGTCGGCGATCTCGGCCTCCGGCATCAGCGCCGACACCTCGTCCCAGCCGGTCCAGCCGGCGCGTGTATCGTAGCCCAGGAGCTGGCCGCGCCGGCCCGAGATCAGCCGTTGTAGGCGCGGCGTCGACTCGCTGGGACCGGCCACGGTGACCTTCAGGATCGGCTCGAGCAGGACCGGCCGGCACTTCGGCATGGCCTCGCTCATGGCGATGCGCGCTGCCATCTTGAAGGACATCTCGGAGCTGTCGACGGCATGGTACTGCCCGTCGAACAGCGTGACCTCGAGGTCGACGACCGGCTGGCCGAGCGGGCCTTCCTTCAGATACTCGACCAGGCCGTCCTCGACCGCGGGAATGAAGTTCCGCGGCACGACGCCGCCCACGATCTTGTCGACGAAGCGGAAGCCCGCGCCGCGCGGCAACGGCCGGATCTCGATCTTGATGTCGGCGAACTGGCCGTGGCCGCCGGTCTGCCGCTTGTAGCGCGCGTGCTGCTGGGTGCCGCCCTGGATGGTCTCGCGATAGGCCACCCGCGGCGGCGCCGTCTCGACGGCGACGTTGTAGCGGCCGGCCAGCTTGTCGACCGCCACCTTCAGGTGCATCTCGCCCTGGCCCTTGATCAGCAGCTCGTGGGTCTCGCCGCGCGCCTCGAAGGCGAGCGACGGGTCTTCCTCGACGATCTTGTGCAGCGCGCCCGAGAGCTTGACCTCGTCGTTGCGGTTCTTGGCGGCCAGCGCCAGGACGAACACCGGCGGATCGGCGGCCGGGAAGTCGGCGGATGGCACGATCCCGGCGGCGGTCAGCATGTGGCCGGCCGACAGCGTCTCGACCTTGGCGAGCGCCACGACCTCGCCGGCCTTGGCCTCGGCGATCTTGTCCAGGCGCTGCCCGAACGGGCGCAGCAGGGTGCCGATGCGCTGGCCGCCCAGGGTCTGGCCTTCGCCGAGCGTCCCCGACCAGACGCGGCACAGCGACAGCTTGCCGGCGTGCGACTGGTGCAGCACCTTGAAGCACTCGGCGACGGCCGTGCCGTTGGTCGCCAGCGCGCGCCGCCGGGCGGTCTCGGCGGCGAACGGCGTGTCGTGGCGCAACGCCTTCAAGAGCCGGCGGACGCCGTTCTCGCGGTCACCGGCACCCAGCAGGACCGGCACGATCTGGTCGGCGCCGAACTCGTCGTGCAGGTCGCGGTAGATCAGCGACTTTTCCGGGGCGATGTCCTCGATCAGCTGCTCGAGCAGCGTGTCGTCGAATTCCGACAGCGTCTCCAGCATCTCGCGCCGGGCCTCGGCCTCGCGCGGCAGGATCTCGGACGGCATTTCGATCAGGTCGGAGGGGCCGCTCGGCTTGTAGCGGTAGGCGCGTTCGCTCACCAGGTCGACGTAGCCCATGGTCTCCTCGCCACCGTCGTCGGTCGGCCGGCGGATCGGCACCTGCCGCAGCACCAGCTTGCGGTTCGATACCGACTGCAACGCCGACAGCATGTCGCGCACGCGCGCCTCGGCCGAGTCGATCTTGTTGACGAACACGATATGCGGGATGCGGCGATCCTCGATCGCCTTCAGGAGCGGCGCCAGCGCCACGACGCGTTCGGGCGAGGGCTCGCACACCACGACCGCCGCGTCGCATACCGCGAGTGCGGCGAAGGCGTCGTGCTGGAACTCGATCGACCCTGGTACGTCGAGGAAGGTCCACTGGTCACCGAGGTAGTCGACCGACGCGACGTTGATCTCCGTGCCCATGCCGCGCTTGCGCGCCTCGGCCGCGGCATCGCCGATGGAGGTGCCGGCGCGCGTCGATCCGCGCCGGCCGATGGCCCCCGTGGCGAAGAGGATGCTCTCGAGCAGGCTCGTCTTGCCCGAGAGATACGGCCCGCACAGCGCCACCACGCGATGCGCGCCGCTGCCTGGTCTGCCGCCGGGAATGGTCTCGGTTTTGGTGTCGGCCATGACAACGTCCTCCTTCTTGCGCGAAAACCAGCGCCTAGAAGCCCCGGACGACGGTCGCTGCCAAACTCACGGTCGAAGCGACCGCGTCGGAGCGAAGCCCCTTGTCTTAGAAATCGTTTCACCCCCGCCGGGGGGAGTCAATCGGTGGGCGGGGGAGAAAGCAACGAGTCATGGCTGGGAGCGCGCAACTCCAGAGGCTGTGAAAAAATCCCTGGCGCCTTGGAATGAATTTCGATTCGCTGTCCGCCATCTGATTTGAGCGAGGTTTCGATGGCGAAGGGCAGACCGGCGGG
>JAIETA010000082.1 GCA_019745575.1 Reyranella sp.
GCGCGGCAGCGCGAGCACCACCGGCCGGCGACCGGCATAGGCGCCGAGCGCGGCGGCGAGCCGCTGGCCGGCATCGGTCCGGTTGCGGAACTTCATCGGCTCTCCCCACGCGCCCCGCCGCGCCCTAGAGGATCGGCTTGACCAGCGGCCCGAGGCGCCGCCAAAGCGCCGCCGCGGTGTCGTTGGTCAGGTCCTTGGCAATTTCCTGGCGGATGCGGTGCCGCACGCGGGCACTCAGGAGGCCACGCAGCTCGCCGAGACTGCGGCGTGGCGCCGCCAGGACGATCTGGTCGACCTCGCCTCGCGCGCACGCGTCGTCGAGCGCCTCGGCGAGCGACGCTGCGAAGCGGTGCTTCTCAAGCTTGTGCGGGTCGTGCTTCGGCTCGACGGCATGGCGCAGGCCGCTCCGGGCCGAGGCGTAGCTGCGGCCCGGCCGGTCTCTCTTGAGATCGCGGGCGTGGCCGCGGCTCTCCGGCGCGACCATGTCGGCCAGCCGCGCGGCGACCAGCCGCCTGGCGTCTTCACTGGGCACGAGAAAGCGGGCGCGGGCGCCGTCGGCGATCACGATCCAGGTGCGGAGGCGTTTGTGGGCGGGCATCAGCGCAACAATTCGTCGGGCCAGAGGTTGAGGGCTTCGTGCGGCAGGATCTGGCGCAGCTTCAGCATTTCCCCGCGATCCAGGCAGCGCGACATGACGGCGAAGCTGGCGCGCGCGGCCTCGCCGGCCTCGGTATCGCTGCCCCGCGGCAGTTCGGCCGCGACATGTTCGATGAAGTCCTCGAGATGGCGCTCACGGGTCGGCGTGCCGGCCGGATGCCAGCCTTCGTAGTAGGCGCCACGCAGGAGCATCGGCAGCTGCGCGCCCAGATGAACGGCGTTCTCGGGACCGATCCGGTCGCGCAGGGCGTGCAGCGTGCCGCGCAGGGCGCCGAAAGCGGCGCGGCGGCTGTCGGTCCCCAGCTCGCCCGCCATGAGCTTGAGCCAGTGGTTGGTCTCGTGAAGGGTCTTGTCGAAGACGTCGAGGCCGGTCGCGCTCATGATCGCTCCTCCCGCTGTCCGCAGCGGAAGCCTAGACCGTTGCCGCAACGTGTCGCTTGATTTGGGTCAACCGCCGCGGCGGCGGCGCTTCACGCCCTTCTCGTCGAGCCGCTCGCGCAACAGGCCGATCCGGTCGCCGCCCCAGAACAGCTCGCCCTCGAAGACGAACGTCGGCACGCCGAACACGCCCGATGCCTCGGCTTCCAGGCGCAGGCGATCATGCTCGGCGCCGCCCTCGCCCGCCAGGAAATCCGCGAAGCCCGCCGGCGCACCGGCCTCGACCAGCAAGGCGGCCACGGCCTCGGGCTCTTCCGGGTCGAGCGCGCGCCGCCAGAACCGGTCGAAGGCCAGGTCGTTGTAGACCCGGAAGACACCGTGCTTCTGGGCATAGAGCATGCCGGTCTGCACCGGACGGGCATAAAAGATCTTCTTCGGACCCATCAGGGTGAGGCCCTGCTGGTTGGCGAAACGCCGGGCATCCATGTAGGCGTAGCGCACGCGGCGCCAGTGATGGCCGTCGCGCTCGGCGACCGAGCCCTGGAACGAGGCGATGTCGAGCGTGTAGGGCCGCCAGGCAAGTGCGATGTCGTAGTCGTCTTCCAGCGCGTAGGCCCACGCCTTGGCGACGAAGGCGTAGGGGCTGACGTAGTCGCTCCACAGGACGACGGTGCTCACGGCCGTCCGCTCTCGCGCCGCCACAGCCACCACAGGGCAAGGCCCGCGGCGACCAGCAACAGGGCGCTGACCAGCAGCAGCATGGCCGACTCCTGGATCCAGGCCACCGCTGGCACCGCAGCGGCCAGAAAGGCGCCGACCACGCAGATGCGCCAGACCCTGGCATGCACGCCGGCCACGAACGTGCCGAGCGCCAGCAGGATCAGCAGCGTCAGGCTGGTCGCGTTGTCGTTGACGATGCCGCGCACCTCGGGGAGGAACATCAGCCACATCGCGGCCACGAACGCCGCCCAATGCAGCGCCTGGGTCAGCACGAGCTGCATGTGGCCGGCGCCGGTGTCGAGGCGCCGCCAGCCCGAGATGACGCAGATCAGCCCGTAGGCCGGCGCCAGCGCCATCCAGTAGTAGTGGGTCGTCGGGCCGCGGAAGCTGGTGAGGACGAGGCCGCCCACGCCGAGCGCCAGCATCGCCGCATACGGCAGGTCGCGCAGCAGCCAGTGCCGGGTGGCGGAGGCGTCGCCGGTCATTGCAAATTCCTCACCGCGCGTCCCGGGCGAGCTTGGTCTCGACGACGCGCGACCACAGCGTGGCGCCCAGCGTCAGGATATCGTCGTTGAAGTCGTAGCTCGGATTGTGGACTTCGCAGCCGCCCTCGCCGCCGCCGTTGCCGATGTTGATGAAGGCGCCGGGCACCTTCTCCAGCATGTAGGAGAAGTCCTCCGAGGCCATGACGTAGGGGCCTTCGCGGTTCATGTTCTCGGCGCCCACGATCGTGGCCGCGACGTCGGCGATGAAATTCACCGCATCGCGGTCGTTGACCAGCGGCGGGAAGGCGATGCGCACGTCGGCCTCGGCCCGGCCGCCCAGCGTGCGAGCAATGCCCGACGAGATGGTCTCGATGCGCTCCTTGATCAGCGCCATGGTCTCCTTGCGGAAGGCGCGGATGGTGCCGCGCAGCACCGCTTCCTGCGGGATGACATTGTAGGCGTCGCCGGAATGCATCTGCGTCACCGAGATCACCGCCGAATCGAGCGGCGCCACGTTGCGCGACACCACGCTCTGCAGCGCCGAGATGATCTGGGTGGCGATGATCACCGGATCGATGCCGCTCTCCGGCCGCGCGCCATGGGCGCCCTTGCCGGTGATCTTTATGTCGAACAGGCCGCCGCCCGCCATCTGCGGGCCGGAGCGGATGGCGAACTTGCCGACATCGAGCTTGGGCCGGTTGTGCATGCCGAAGATCTGTTCGCAGGGAAACTTGTCGAACAGCCCGTCCTTGACCATGGCCTCGGCGCCGCCGCGGCCTTCCTCGGCCGGCTGGAAGATGAGGTGAACGGTGCCGTCGAAGTTGCGTGTCGCCGAAAGATACTTCGCGGCGCCCAGCAGCATGGTGGTGTGGCCGTCGTGGCCGCAAGCGTGCATGCGGCCCTTGTGCGTGCTGCGGTGGTCGAAGGTGTTGAGCTCGTCCATCGGCAGCGCGTCCATGTCGGCGCGCAATCCGATGGCGCGCGGGTTGTTGCCGACCCGGATGGTGCCGACGACGCCGGTCTTGCCGATACCCGTGGTCACCTCGAGGCCCCACTCGCGGAGCTTCTGCGCCACGATGGTGCTGGTCCGCTCCTCCTCGAAGCCGAGCTCGGGATGGGCATGGATATCGCGCCGGATGGCGGTGAGTTCCTGGGCGAAGGCGGCGATCTTGGGTTCGATGTTCATGGACGTCAGGACTCCAGCAGGAAGGCGGTCATTACACGACGAAACTCGGCGCCGTGCACGTTCGGATATGCATGGCCGCCGTCCGCCAGCACGTAGGCCCGGGCGCCCGGGATCAGGCGCACCAGCTCCTCGGTGAAATAGAGCGGCGTCACCGTGTCGTCGCGGGCGCAGATTGCCAGCGTCGGCGCCCGCACCTTCTGAAGCTCGGCGCGCCGGTCGTGGGCGACGATGGCAGCGATGCGCGACAGCACGATCGCGGGTTCCGGAATGGTCTCATGGGCCCTGGCCTCGGCGGCCGCCAGGTCGGCGTCGTGATCGCGCACCCACGAGGGCATGTTGAGCGCCAGCGCGCTCGCCTTCAGATAGGCGGCCGGGCCGAGATCGCGCAGCATCAGGGAGCGGACCTCGAACAGGCGACGGAAGAAGGCGTCGGTCCTGGCCCAGGTCGAGCTCAGCACCAGCCGGTCGATGCGGTCGGGCCGGTCGATCGCCAGCGCCTGGCCCATGGCGCCGCCGGTCGAGTGGCCGCACCAGTGCACTTTGTCATATCCCAGCCCCTCGACGAGCTGCAGCGCGTCGTCGGCCATCTGCCCGACGCTGTACGTGATCTTCGACAGCGTGCTGCGCGCGGTGCCGCGGTGGTCGTGCACGATCACCGTGAAGGACCGGGCCAGTTCGGCCACGTTCGACTCCCAGAAGCGGCCATCGCCGCCCAGGCCCGGCACGAGGAACAGCGGCGGGCCGGCGCCGTGGGTCTCGTAGTACAGTTCGGCGCCGTCACGCAGCCTGAAGTGCGGCATTTGCAGGTTCCTTCGAATTGCCTAAGGTGGCATCCAGGGGAGGAAAGCGCACGATGAAGCGCCTGTCGATTGCGGCGATTGCCCTGCTGGGCGGATGCATGACGCAAGAACAGCCGGTGACCAGCGCGATCCCGCGGCCGGCGCCCGACGAGGCGACGCCGTCCGGCATCGCCTACCTTTGCGATGGCCGCAAGGAAGTGTCGGTCGTCTACGCCAAGAACCGGGCCTCGGTGACGCTCGACGGCAGGACCTGGCGGATGGAGTACCAGCCCACCGACGCAGGCTTCCGCTACGCCGATGCCAGCAACGAATGGGTCGGCCGCGACGACCTGGCGTCGCTCAGGGCCGCCGGCGCACCGCTGGCCTTCAATTGCCGGCCGACCAAGCGCACGACCTAGGAACGACGTTTCCCTCACGCCGCAAGTCCCGCCCCTAGCCGAAGGCGTCGAACACCTCGGCCATGGCGTCACGGCCGAGGCCGGCCCTGAGGCAGGTCTCGAGCAGCACCCGCGCCTTGAGCGGATGCAGGCGTCCACCCCAGATCAGGCCCGCGGCGCGCAGCGCGATCTCGGCGGCCGGACCGCCGTAGGTCTGGCGCAGCAGGGGTCCGCCGCCGGCACGCGGCGACACGACCGTGGGCAGCAGGCCGGCCAGCCGGGTCACCAGCGGCGCGATGCGCTCCGGCACATGGCCGCCGCCCATGGCGCCCAGCACGACGCCGCGATAGCCGAGGCGATCGGCCTGGCCGATCAGCGCTTCCAGCAGGTGGCCGGGCTCGTCGAGGCCGAGCCAGAGCAGCGCCACGGGCTGCGCCTTGCCGCGGCCGGCGGCGCCGAGCCGGGCGCGGGCGCGCGTCATCGGCTCGCGCACCGGCAACGAAAGCGGCACCACGCGGTCCTCGACCAGCGCGGCGAGCGGGCCGGTCTGAGGGGCGGCAAAGGCGTTCAGCCGCGTCGGGTGCGCCTTCAGCACGTCGGACGCGGCATAGACCTCGTCCAGCATGACCGCCATCACGCCGAGCGCGGCGGCATGCGCCCGCACCCAGGGATCGCAGGCGACGCGCACGGCGGCCAGCAGGTTGCCCGGCCCGTCGGGCGAGGTGAGCGCCGGATTGCGCATCGCCGCCGTCACGATCACCGGAATGTCGCGGTCGAGCAGCAGGTCGAGCAGGAAGGCGGTCTCCTCCAGCGTATCGGTGCCCTGCGTCACGATCACGCCGTCGGCGTCGAGCGCGCCGATCCTGGCCGCCAGCGCGTGGATCTGGTCGAAGGACAGGGAATGGCTGCCGACCCGCGACACGGTCTCGGCCGAGATCTCGGCCAGGGCAGCAAGCGCCGGCACGGCGGCCACGAGATCGTCGGCGCCCAGCCCCATCTGCATGACGCCCGAGGCGTCGGGTCGCGTGGCGATCGTGCCGCCCATCGCCAGGATCGCGATGCGTGGCCGGGTCATGCGAGCAGCCTCAGCGAGCGGAAGAAGCGTTCGGCTTCCGGCGCGCGCAGGGCGTCGGCCGGCGCGAGGTAGCCCAGCGAGACGATACGGCGTCCCTTCATCAGCACGAGCTGGCGCAGGGCACTGCCGCCAGCGATCGGGCCGGTCGACTCGACAGCCGGCGCACTCTGCACCTCGCGCCACTCGACCTTGCCCCACTTGCCGCCCTCTAGCCGCTGGGCGCGGTCGTCGAGTGCGCTCTGCAGGTTGGCGCGCGGCCGCGACACGTCGATGTCGGCCGGATAGAGCGCGGTCTGCGCCACGAAAGAGAGCCGGCGGTATTCGAGACTGTAGGAGTGATAGACGAAGGCCGTGCCGGACGGCGTCGTCGTGTCGATCACCTTGTAGACGGGCCTGCCCGGCATATCGACGATGAACGAATTGTCGGCACCCGACACCGCGATCCATCCGCCCTGCGCCGATGCGCTGCCTGCCGCCATCGACAAGGGCAGCATGAGAACCAGGCGCCGCCGCAGACTCATTCGGCGGCCGGCCGCTGCCCGAACTTCTCGCGCGCTTCGGCCTCGGTATAGTAGCCGCGCGCCACGTCGCGGGCGACGCGCGCCGGATCGCGCCGGGCGGGATCGCCGAAGCCGCCGCCGCCCGGCGTCGACACGCGCACCACGTCGCCGACGCCGATTTCGATGTCCTGGTCCTTGGACAGATGCGGCGGACGGTAGGTCCGGCCGCCCTGCGTCACGGCCACGGTGTTGACGCCGCCCGCGCCGCCGCCTCGCGCGCCCTGCGGGCCGGTGCGGCCATGGTCCATCACCATCGACACCCGCGCCTCGCCGCGCCTGAGCTTGATGGCGTAGTTGATGCCGAAGCCGCCGCGGAACTCGCCGGCGCCGCCCGAGCCCTCGCGCAGCGAGAACTCCTCGAACAGGACGGGATAGAACTGCTCCAGCACCTCGACCGGCGGCATCTTGGAAATGCCGATGGTCGAGCAGCCGTTGCTGAGCCCGTCGCCGCCCTGGAAGCCGCCGTAGCCGCCGCCGGTGAAGAGATACATGATGTAGCTGCGGTTGCGCTCGGGATCGAAGCCGCCGACGCCGAGGTTGCCCGACGTGCCGGCGGGTGCCGCGAACAGAAGGTCGGGAATGGCATGGGTGAGGGCGGCAAACACCGCCTCGGCGATGCGCTGGCTCACCTCGGCGGCGCAGCCCGACACCGGCCGCGGATACTTCGCATAAAGGAAGGTGCCCTCGGGCTCGACGATCTGCAGGGGCTCGAACGTGCCGGCGTTGATCGGCACCTCGGGAAAGACGTGCTTTATGGCGAGATAGATCGCCGACTTGGTGGTGGCGATGACGCTGTTCATCGGCCCGCGGCAGGGCGGGCTCGACCCTGTCATGTCGAAGGTGAGGGTCTCGCCCTTCTTGGTGATCTTCATGCGGATCGTGAGCGGCTCGTCGACCACGCCGTCGCTGTCGACCTGCGAGGTGCCTTCGTAGACGCCGTCGGGGATGCCGGCGATCCTGGCCCGCATCTGGCGCTCGGCGCGATGGCGCATTTCGGCGATCGCGGCCCGCACGACGTCGGCGCCGTAGCGGTCGATCAGCGCGGTGAGCCGGACCTCGCCGGTGGTGAGCGTCGCCGCCTGGGCTTTTATGTCGCCGATGCGCTGGTCAGCGATCCTGATGTTGCTGAGGATGATCGAGAGGATCTCCTGGTCCATCTCGCCCTTCTTGAAGAATTTTACCGGCGGCAGCCGCAACCCCTCCTGCTCCACCTCGGTGGCGCTGGCCGAAAAGCCGCCCGGCACCATGCCGCCGACGTCGGGCCAGTGGCCGGTATTGGCGAGCCAGGCGAAGACCTCGCCCTTGTAGAAGAACGGCTTCACAAAACGGACATCCATCAGATGGGTGCCGCCGAGATAGGGATCGTTGACGATGAAGACGTCGCCCGGCTCCACCTTTCCTGCGTAGTGGCTTTTCACCCGATCGATGACGGCGCGGGTCGAAAATTGCATGGTGCCGACGAAGACCGGCAATCCCAACTCGCCCTGGGCGATCAGCGAGCCGTCGGCGGCGTCGTAGATGCCGTCGGAACGGTCCATGCCTTCGGAGATGACCGGTGAGAAGGCCGAGCGCACGAAGGCGAGGTCCATCTCGTTGCAGACCTGGACCAGGCCGTTCTGGATGACGGTCAGGGTGACCGGATCGAGATTCGACATGCCGGAATCCCTAGCACAGCCCATGCCTTCCTGCGCTATGATGATCGTCTAAATTCCCACCCCCCATTCAGCGGACCGCCCATGAACGCGCCCCTCGACGCCGGCAACCCCGACCTGTTGAAATTCGGCATCGGCCAACCGGTGCCGCGCCGGGAGGATCCGACCCTGCTGCGCGGCCAGGGCCGCTACAGCGACGACATCCAGCTCGAGCGGCAGGTCCATGCCGTGATGGTGCGCAGCCAGGTGGCGCATGGCGTGATCAGGGGCATCGCCACCGACGCGGCGAGGAAGATGCCGGGCGTGCTGGGCGTGTGGACCGGCGCCGACCTCGACGCGGCGGGCTACGGGCCACTAAAAACCCTGATCCCGGTGCCCAATCGCGACGGCACGCCGATGAAGATGCCGGTGCGCCGTTCGCTGGCCACCGACAAGGTGCGGTTCGTGGGCGATCCGGTGGCCTTCGTGGTCGCCGAGACCCTGGCCGAGGCCCGCGATGCCGCCGAGGCGGTGGAACTCGATATCGATTCCCTGCCGGCGGTCACCGACTCGCGGGCCGCCGCCCAGCCGGGCGCCCCTGTCGTGTTCGACGACGCCCCCGGCAACGTCTGCGTCGACTACCACTACGGCGACAGTACCAAGGTGGCGGAGGCTTTCGCCGCAGCCTCCCATGTCACGCGCCTCAGGCTGGTCAGCAACCGCATCGTCGTCTGCGCCATGGAGCCGCGGTCGGCGACCGCCCACTACGATGCCGCCACCGACCGCTACACGCTCCATGCCGGCTGCCAGGGCGTGTTCGGCCTAAAACACCAGATGGCCGACCTGCTGAAGATCAAGCCGGCCCAGATGCGCGTCGTCACCGGCAATGTCGGCGGCTCCTTCGGCATGAAGGGCTCGCCCTATCCCGAGTACGCTGGCCTTTTCCATGCCTCGAAGCTGCTCGGCCGGCCGGTGAAATGGACCGACGACCGCAGCGGCAGCTTCCTGTCGGACCAGCATGGCCGCGACCACGACTTCGACGCCGAACTGGCGCTCGACAAGGACGGTCTCTTCCTCGCCGCGCGTCTGACCGGCTTTGCCAATGTCGGCGGCTACCTGGCCAACGTCGGCCCGCTGATGGGCTCCATGGGCGTCACCCGCAACCTCGCGGCAGTCTACCGCACGCCGCTGATCGAGGTCGCGACCAAGGTGATGTTCACCCACACCTCGCCGGTCGGCGCCTATCGCGGCGCGGGCAGGCCCGAGGCCAACTACTTCATGGAGCGTCTGATCGCCACGGCCGCCCGCGAGATGGGAATCGACCAGGTCGAGCTGCGCCGCCGCAACCACATCAAACCCCAGGAGATGCCTTACAAGACGGCCTCCGGGACGACCTACGATAGCGGCGAGTTTTCGGCGCTTCTCGACAAGGCGCTGAAGACGGCCGACGTCGCGGGCTTCGCGGCGCGCAAGGCCGAAAGCGCGGCGCGCGGCAAGCTGCGCGGCATGGGCATCGGCGACTATCTGGAAGTCACCGCGCCGCCCACCAAGGAGATGGGCGGGCTGCGCTTCGAGCCGAACGGCGATGTTACCATCCTCACCGGCACGCTCGATTACGGCCAGGGCCACTGGTCGGCCTTCGCCCAGGTGCTGACCAGCAAGCTCGGGATCCCGTTCGATCGCATCAAGATGATCCAGGGCGACAGCGACCTGCTGATCGCCGGCGGCGGCACCGGCGGCTCCAAGTCGATCATGGCGAGCGGCGCCGCCATCGTCGAAGCCTCCGACAAGGTGATCGACAAGGGCAAGCAGGTCGCGGGCGTGGCACTGGAGGCCTCGGCGGCCGACATCGAATTCAAGGCCGGCCGCTTCACCATCGTCGGCACCGACCGCGGCATCGGCATCATGGAACTGGCGGCCCGGCTGCGCACCGGGATGAAGCTGCCCGAGGGCGTGCCCGCGACCCTCGACGTCAGCCACGTCCACGAGGCCGCGCCCTCGGCCTTCCCCAACGGCTGCCACGTCGCCGAAGTCGAGATCGATCCCGATACCGGCGTCGTCGAGGTGGTGAAGTACACCATGGTCAACGACTTCGGCACGGTCATCAATCCGCTGCTGGTCGAGGGCCAGAGCCATGGCGGCGTGATGCAGGGCATCGGTCAGGCTCTGTTCGAGCATGTCGTCTACAACGACGACGGCCAGCTCATCACCGGCAGTTTCACCGACTACGCCCTGCCGCGCGCCGCCGACGCGCCGCCGTTCGAGACCGACTACCACTCGGTGCCGGCCAAGACCAACGTGCTGGGCGCCAAGGGCTGCGGCGAGGCGGGCTGCGCCGGTTCCCTGCCGTCGGTGATGAACGCCATCTCCGATGCCCTGGGCGGCCGGCACATCAATATGCCGGCGACGCCCGAACGCGTGTGGCAGGCGCTCAACTCCTGAGCGCGGACGCAGCCATCGTCGGCTGCGGGCCGGTCGGCGCGCTGCTGGCCAACCTGCTGGGCCAGGCCGGGCTGTCGGTCGACATCTACGACCGCGAGCGCGAGGTCCACGCGCTGCCGCGCGCCGTGCATTTCGACGGCGAGGTCATGCGCATCTTCCAGGCGGCGGGCCTGGCCGACCGCATCGCGGCGGCAACCCGGCCCTCGCCCTACGGCGCCCGCTACGAGGATGCCGCCGGTCGCACGCTCCTGATTCGCCGCGGCACCGACGGACCGGGGCCGCAGGGCTGGTCGGGCAGCTGGTATTTCCATCAACCTGTCCTCGAGGCGATCCTGCGCGAGGGGCTGGCGCGTTTCCCCAATGTGCGTGTCCATCTCGGTCACGAGGTCGGCTCGGTCGACGAGCTGGAGGCACGCTACGTCGTAGGCTGCGACGGCGCGCGCTCGCTGGTGCGCCACGCCATCGGCGGCCGCCAGGTCGACCTCGGGATGCACCAGCCGTGGCTGGTGGTCGACCTGCTGTGCGATCCCGACAGTCCGCGGACGCGGGCGCTGCCGCTCCATTCGCTGCAGTTCTGCGATCCGGCGCGGCCGATGACCCTGGTCAACGTGAACGGCCGACGCCGCCGCTGGGAGATCATGCTGATGCCCGGCGACGACCCCGCCCGCCTCACCGATCCCGGCATCTTCTGGCCGATGATCGCCCGCTGGCTGGGGCCCGCCGACGCCGAGATCGAGCGCGCCGCCGTCTACACCTTCCATTCCGTCGTCCAGGAGGGCTGGCGCCGGGGACGCTATCTGCTGGCCGGCGACTCCTGCCACCAGACGCCGCCGTTTCTCGGCCAGGGCATGTGCGCCGGCATGCGCGATGCCGCGAACCTCGCCTGGAAGCTCGCCGCCGTCCTACGGGATGGCGCGCCCGACGCGCTGCTCGACACCTACGAAAGCGAGCGCCGGCCGCACGTCACCGCCTTCATCGAGCTCGCGGTCCGGCTGGGCGCGGTCATCCAGGCGACCGACCCGGCGGTCGTGGCCGAGCGCGACCGTCGCTTCGCCAACGGCACCGAGACCTTCGATTTCCCGCAGGCCCAGCTCGGTCCCGGCTGCCGCGCCGATACGCCGCCGCCGGTCGGCACGATCTTTCCGCAGCCACGGCTCGCCGACGGCCGCCTGATGGACGAGGCGATCGGCCAGCGCTTTGCCATCGTGGGCGAGGCGGCGTTGCTGCAACATCTGCGGCCGGATGCCGTCCCCCTGCCCGATGTCGGACAGGCGTGGCTCACCCAGCACGGCCTGCGCGCCGCGCTGCTGCGGCCGGACCGCTACATCTTCGCCGTCGCGGCCTAGGCCGGTGTGAACATCGGCAGCGGCGGGCCGCCGTCGGTCGGCTTGAAGACCAGTTTCACTGCCTGCTCGCATTTCAGTTTATCGAAGTCGCAGTCGACGATGTTGGTCACCATGCGCGGGCCTTCGGCCAGGGTCACGTAGGCCATGGCATAGGGCACCGGGGCGCGGCGCATGACGCTGTAGGAATAGATCGTGCCCTTGCCCGATGCCTCGATCCATTCGGTCTTGTCGCTGAAGCAGAACGGACAGATCGTGCGGGGATAGTGATGGACCTGGCCGCAGCTCGTGCACTTGCGCACCAGCAGCTTGCCCTTGGCGGCGGCATCCCAATAGGCCTGCGTTTCCTGGCTGATGGCCGGCGCCGGCAGTTTGCGTTCAGCCATTTTTTACTCCCTGCCCAGAATGACGGTGGCGCTGCCGTGGCGCAGGCCGAGCGAGCCGCCGGTGCCGTGCGCGACGGCGAGGTCGCAGTTCTTCACCTGCACGGCGGGATGGGCTTCTCCGCGCAACTGGCGAACCGCCTCGAGCACCTTGGTGAGGCCGCCGCGGTTGCCGGGATGGTTGCTGCAGAGGCCGCCGCCGTCGGTGTTGAACGGCAGCTTCCCGGTGCCCGCGATCAGGTTGCCGTCGGCCACGAAGGCGCCGCCCTTGCCCTTCTCGCAGAAGCCGAGATCCTCGAGCTGCATCAGCACGGTGATGGTGAAGCTGTCGTAGATCGAGGCGTACTTTATGTCGGCGGGCTTTACGCCCGCTTCGGCGAAGGCCGCAGCGCCGCTCACGCGCGCACCCGAGTAGGTAAGGTCGACCTTGCCGCTCATCTGCGTCTTGATGAACTCGCCGGCGCCCAGCAGCTTGACCTTGGGTCGCTTGAGCTTGGCCGCGATCTCCGGCGCCACGACCACGATGGCGCCGCCGCCGTCGGTGATGACGCAGCAGTCGAGCCGATGCAGCGGATCGGAGATCATCGGCGAATTCACGACCTCCTCGACCGTCACCACGTCGCGCAGCAGGGCGTGCGGATTGTGCTGGGCGTGGTGCGAGGCCGCGACCTTGATCCAGGCGAGCTGTTCCGACGTCGTGCCGAACTCGTGCATGTGGCGCATGGCGCACATCGCATACATGTTCACCACGGTCGGCCCGTAGGGGAACTCGAAGGGCTCGTCCGGCGTCGGCGTGCCGCCGCGGCTGCGCGGCACCGTGCCGGTCGCCATGCCTTCCGCGCGGGGCCGGCCAGCCAAGGTGATCAGCGCCACCTTGCACTTGCCGGCGGCGATCGCCTGGGCGGCGTGGCCGACATGGAGCACGTAGGAGGAGCCGCCAGTGTCGGTCGAATCGACGTGGCGCGGCCTGAGGCCCATGTACTCGACCATCGACATCGGGCCGAGACCGGGCGCGTCGCCGGCGCAGAAATAGCCGTCGACATCGTCCTTGGTGAGGCCCGCGTCCTCGAGCGCGCCCTTGGCCACCTGGGCGTGGATCTGGGCCAGCGAGATGTCCTTGGCGAGCCGCGTCGGATGCTCGTAGATGCCGGCAATGTAGGCTTTGCCCTTGATGCTCATCGGCGGGCCGTCCCCCTGGTCAATGTTGCGCCGCATCGTGGGCGATCGCCCGCCCACGGGAAAGCTGCGACTTCCGCCCTGAAGAACGCCGTTCCGGCTTTAGCGGCGCAGCCCGATCGCCGCCCGCAACAGGCCATTGACGCGCGTCTGCCATCCGTCGCCGGCGGCGCGCAGCTTGGCGACCACGTCGTTGTCGAGCCGCAGAGTGACCTGGGTCTTGCTCTGGCCCTTGGGGCGGCCCCGCCGCGCGACCGCCGCGACGATGTGCGGGATGGCCTCGCGGGCGGGCCGCGCCGTTCGCAGTTCCGCGGCCGTGAGCGGCGCATCGTCCGCCCTCGACGCTCTACTTCTTGCCGGACGCACTCGCTTCATAGGCCCTCACTTCGGCACGGTTGGCGCGGCGAAAGCTGATCAATCGCACGCCCTCCGGCCTGTCGGTAAAGATCACCGTGTGCAACCGGCCGGCCAGCCAACCGATCGCCGCCTGGCGCCGTTCGCCATCGGTTCGCCGGGAGCGGTCGACGACAACCGACGTTGCCCAGTCGAAATCCCAGGCGCTGTCGAAAGCCAGGCCGTGCTTGGCGAGGTTGCGCGCCGCCTTGGCCGGATCCCAGATGAACACTTATTAAATGTAACTACAAGAAATACTTCCCGCAACAGGGTTCCTGACGACTGGGGCCTCCGGGCGCTGCCCTAATCCCCCGCCACGTCGCGCGCGCCGGGCGTGCGCTGACGGAATTCCTCGGGCGCCTCGCGGCCGGCGTCGGTAAAAGCCTTCTTCACCGCTGCCACGTTGGGGCCGAAGATGCCCTTGCGGTTGTCCTGGGCCCACTGGTTCGAGTTGACGAGGGTGTCGAGCGAGCCCTGGAAGCGCGGCATGACGTAGCGCGCGAACAATTCGTAGGAGCGCAGCGTGCTTTCGCGGCTGGCCCACTCGTGGGCGCGGAACAGCACGCCGCCGAAGCCGCCGTTGGAGTAGCCGAGCAGCCGCTCGATGCCCTTGGCGACGGTGTCGGGCGTGCCGACCAGGGTGGTACCCATCTTCACGCCGTCGCGCAGCGGATCGTCGGCGCGGCCCGGCGGTCGGCCCAGCGTGTCCTCGAAGTAGGTCACGGTCTCGCGGCGCTCGCCGGCATGAACCTCGCGCAGCGCCTGCTCGTCGTCCTCGGCCACGTGCGCGTTCACCACGACACGCCACTTCGAACGGTCGGCCGTGTGGCCGTGCTTGGCCGCGGTCTCCTCGTAGATGCCCCACTGCTTGCCCAGCATCTCTGGTCCGCCCGGAATGCCGGCGCCGATCGACAGCACGCCCAGGCCATGCTTGCCGGCGGCGATCATGCCCGAGGGCGTGATGGTGCTGGCGCAGGCGATCGGGAAGTGCGGATAGCTGTAGGGCGCGAGATGCAGCCGCGCCTCCTTCAGTTCGAACCAGTCGGTCTTCATGGTGACCGGCTCCTCGCACTTCAGCAGGCGCATGATGGCTTCCAGCGCCTGCTCCATGCGCGGCCGCTGCGTCGAAGGATCGATGCCCATCATGTAGGCGTCCGACGGCAGCGCGCCCGGGCCGCAGCCCAGCATCGTGCGGCCGCGCGACATATGGTCGAGCTGCACGAAGCGGTTCGCCACCATCAGCGGATGGTGATAGGGCAGGCTGGTCACGCCCGAGCCGAGCCGGATATACCGCGTGCGTTCTATGGCGGCGCCGATGAAGACTTCCGGCGAGGCGATGGTCTCCCAGCCGGCGGAGTGGTGCTCGCCGATCCAGGCCTCGTCATAGCCCAGCTCGTCGATCCACTCGATCAGCTCCATGTCGCGCGCCATGCCGAGCGTCGGGTTCTCGCCGACGCGATGGAACGGCGCCAGGAAGATGCCGAACGTGAGCCCCTTGTGATTGCCGGTCTGTGCCATCAATTCCTCCGTGGACCGCGACCGTAGCACACGCCACGATGCGCCGAGATGAGCGAAAACGACGCCCGGCCGGAGGCCTCGTCGGCGGCGCGGACGCCCACTGTCGGAGAGAGTTGAGCCATGGCGCGCGCCGAGGTGAAGAAGCTGATGGATCGCCTGGCGATCCCCGCCATCGCGGCGCCGATGTTCCTGGTCTCCAACCCCGCCCTCGCGCTCGCCTGCTGCGGCGAAGGCATCATGGGCAGCTTTCCCGCCCACGGCACGCGCAGCCGCGAGGAGTTCCAGGCCTGGCTCGACGAGATGCGGGACGGCATCAAGCGCCTCGAGGATTCAGGGAAGAAGCCGGCGCCGTGGGCGGTGAACCTGGTCGTCCATGCCTCCAACCCGCGCTACCCCGGCGATCTCGAGCTGGTCGAGACGTACCAGGTGCCGGTGGTGCTGACCTCGAAGGGCGCGCCGGGCGATGCCATCCGGCGCATCCATGGCTGGGGCGCCGTGGCGTTGCACGACATCGCCAACCGCCGCCATGCCGAGAAGGCGCTGGACGCCGGCGTCGACGGCGTGATCGCCGTGGCGGGCGGCGCCGGCGGCCACACCGGCACGATCAATCCCTTCGCGCTCATGAACGAGGTGCGCCAGCTCGGCGACCATTTCGCGGTCGTGCTGGCGGGCGGCCAGACCACGGGCCGCGACGTGCTGGCGGCCGAGGCGATGGGCGCCGACCTCGCCTATATTGGCACGCGCTTCATCGCCACCCGCGAGGCGATGGCGGCCGGCGCCCACAAGCAGATGATCCTGAAAACGCGCGCCACCGACGTCTTCCTCAGCGCCTCGATCGACGGCGCGCCGGCCAACTGGCTCGTACCCAGCCTCGTCGCGGCCGGGATCGACCTCGACGTGCTGCGCACGACCCTGCCCGGCAGGATCGTGGCGGCGCAGGAAAGCAGAAAGCGCTGGAAGGACATTTTTACGGCGGGCCACGGCGTCGGAAACATCGAGGACATCCCCGCCGCCGCCGACCTCTGCCGCCGGCTGGTGCAGCAGTATCGCGAGGCGAAGTCTGAAATGGCACGCGCGCTGGCCGGCACCGTCGCGGCATAGACTGATACGGCTCCCCTGCTCTAGGCTCGCCCCTTCGAAGTCGGGGGAAGGTCGCGTGAAGACAAAGGCAGCGGTCTGCTACGAGGCCGGCAAGAAGCTGGAGATCGAGACGGTCGATCTCGAGGGGCCGAAGTTCGGCGAGGTGCTGGTCGAGATCAAGGCGTCGGGCGTCTGCCACACCGACGAGTTCACGCGCTCCGGCGGCGATCCCGAGGGCCTGTTCCCGGTGATCTTCGGCCACGAGGGCGCCGGCGTCGTGGTCGATGTCGGGCCCGGGATCGTGTCCCTGAAGAAGGGCGATCACGTGATCCCGCTCTACACGCCCGAATGCCGCCAGTGTAAGTCGTGCCTCTCGGGCAAGACCAACCTCTGCACCTCGATCCGCGCCACCCAGGGCCAGGGCGTGATGCCCGACGGCTCCTCGCGCTTTTCGATCAAGGGCCGGAAGATCCACCACTACATGGGCTGCTCGACCTTCTCGAACTACACCGTGCTGCCCGAGATCGCGCTGGCCAAGATCCGGCCCGACGCGCCGTTCGACAAGGTCTGCTACATCGGCTGCGGCGTCACCACCGGCATCGGCGCCGTCATCAACACCGCCAGGGTCGAGCCCGGCGCCAACGTCGTGGTGTTCGGCCTGGGCGGCATCGGCCTCAACGTCGTGCAGGGCGCCCGCATGGTCGGCGCCAACATGATCGTGGGCGTCGACCTCAATCCCGCCCGCGAGGCGCTCGGCCGCAAGTTCGGCATGACGCACTTCGTCAATCCCGCGGACCTCGGCAGCAAGGACCTCGTGGCGCATCTGGTCGAACTCACCGACGGCGGCGCGGACTACAGCTTCGAATGCGTCGGCAACACCAAGCTGATGCGCCAGGCGCTCGAATGCTGCCACCGCGGCTGGGGCAAGTCGGTGATCATCGGCGTGGCCGGCGCCGGCCAGGAGATCGCCACGCGGCCGTTCCAGCTCGTCACCGGACGCAGCTGGATGGGCACGGCATTCGGCGGCGCCAAGGGCCGCCGCGACGTGCCCAAGATCGTCGACTGGTACATGGACGGCAAGATCGACATCGATTCGCTGATCACCCACACCATGCCGGTCGAGAAGATCAACGACGCCTTCGACCTGATGCACCGGGGCGAATCGATCCGCAGCGTCGTCACGTTCTAGGAGGGAAGCGCCATGACGGTTCGCATGATCGGCGGCGCCACCATCGAGAAGGTCGAGGAACTCTGCGCCGCGGGTTTTCGGCCCAACCGCATGTTTCCGAAATTCGACCAGCAGGCCTTCGACGCCCAGAAGGGCTGGATGGTGCCGGTCCATGTCGAGGCGGGCTCCGACCGGCTGGTCGGCTCCGTCCACACCTGGGTGGTGAACACCGGCCGCCACACCATCCTGATCGACACCTGCCTCGGCAACGACAAGCAGCGCCACAACGCGGCGTGGAACAAGCTCGACACGCCGTTCCTCAACCGCCTCAGGGCCTGCGGCTGCCCGCCCGAGTCGGTCGACTTCGTGATGTGCACCCACCTGCATGTCGACCATGTCGGCTGGAACACCAAGCTGGAGAACGGCCGCTGGGTGCCGACCTTCCCCAACGCCAAGTACCTGTTCGCCAAGCGCGAGTACGCCCACTGGGAGAACGAGCGCAAGACCACGGAAGGCGTCAACGACGGCTCGTTCGACGACTCGGTGCTGCCGATCGTCGAGGCCGGCCGCGCCGTCATGATCGAGAGCGACTACCAGCCCGACCCGCTGCTCACCATAAAGGACTATCCCGGCCACACGCCGGGCTCGATCGCCATCAACCTGAAGGACGGCGGCCGCACCGCGACCTTCTCCGGCGACATCATGCACCACCCGATCCAGGTCTATCACCCCGACTGGTCGAGCCAGTTCTGCTGGGACCCGGAGATGTCCGCCCGCAGCCGGCGCAAGCTGCTGGAGGACTGCGTCGAGACCAACGCCCTGCTGTGCCCCGCCCACTTCCCCGGCGCCAACGCGGGCTACGTCAAGCCGGAGCGCGACAGCTTCCGCATCGAGTGGGATCACGCATGATTCCATCCGTCGCCCCGAGCGGAGCCGAGGGGCCTTCTCTCCGCGATAAGCCTCGCATGCTTGACGCAAGGTCTCTCCACTGCGCCTCGCTACGCTCGGCTCCGGTCGAGACGACGGCATCATGAAACTCGAGCCTCTCCTCGCCGGACTCTCCTTCGGCGAGGGACCGCGCTGGCGCGACGACAGGCTCTACTTTTCCGATTTCTATGTTCACCAGGTCCGGACCGTCGACGAGAGCGGCAAGGCCGAGACCCTCGTGGAAGTGCCCGGCCGGCCCTCGGGACTGGGCTGGCGGCCCGACGGCACGATGCTGATCGTGAGCATGACCGACCGCCGCCTGATGCGCTTTGCCGGCGGCCAGCTCACGGTCGAGGCCGAGCTGAAGCCGCTGGCGACCGGCCACTGCAACGACATGATCGTCGATGGCAAGGGCCGCGCCTATGTCGGCAATTTCGGCTTCGACCGCCATGCCGGCGAGGAACCGCGCCCGGCCTGCCTGATCCGCGTCGACCCCGACCGCTCGGTCCATATGGCGGCCGACGGGCTGATGTTCCCCAACGGCACCGTGATCACGCCCGATGGCCGCACGATGATCGTGGGTGAGACCTTCGCCAAGCGTCTGACCGCCTTCGACATCGCTCCGGACGGCACGCTGTCCAACCGGCGCGTCTGGGCCGAGACGCCCAGCTGCAATCCCGACGGCATCTGCCTCGACGCCGAGGGCGGCATCTGGGTGACCGGCGCCTTCACCCACCACATGGTGCGCGTGCTGGAAGGCGGCCGGGTCACGCACGACCTCGATCTCGGCGAGCGCGCCGCCTATGCCTGCATGCTGGGCGGCAAGGACCGCCGCACGCTCTTCGTGATCACCAATTCGGGCAGCGGTCCCGCCATTGCCGACAAGCGCGACGGCCGGATCGAAACCATGCGGGTCGACGTGCCCGGCGCCGGCCTGCCCTAGGAGGGAACGATGAAGGGTCCCGAGGACGACGCCGGCCTCGCCGGCAAGGTGGCGATCATCTCCGGCGGCGGTGCCGCGGGCGACGGCATCGGCAACGGCCGCGCCGCCGCGATCCTGCTGGCGCGCGCCGGCGCAAAAGTGCTGGTGGCCGATCTCGACCTGAAGCTGGCGGAGCGCACGGTCGAGATGATCAAGGCCGAGGGCGGCACGGCGGCGGCGCATGCCGGCGACGTCACCAGGGAGGCCGAATGCAAGCGGCTGGTCGATGCCGCCGTCGACCATTGGGGCCGTCTCGACTTCCTCGACAACAATGTCGGCATCGGCAGCCGCGGCTCGGTCGTCGAGGAGAAGCCCGAGGAATACCGCCGTGTCATGCAGGTGAACGTCGAGACCATGTTCCTGCTCTCCAAGCACGCCATCCCGGCCATGAAGAAGACGGCCAAGGGCGGCGCCATCGTCAACATCTCCTCGATCTCGGCGCTCCGGCCGCGCGGCCTCACCACCTACACGACCTCCAAGGCGGCGGTGATCGGGCTCACGCAGGCGATGGCGGTCGACCACGGCCGCGACAACATCCGCGTCAACTGCATCTGCCCCGGCCCGATGTACACGCCCATGGTCTATGCCCGCGGCATGAGCGAGCAGGCGCGGGCGCAGCGCACGAAGGCCTCGGTGCTGAAGACCGAGGGCACCGGCTGGGACGTCGGCCACGCCGTGCGCTTTCTTCTCAGCAACCACGCCCGCTACATCACCGGCCAGGTGCTGGTGGTCGACGGCGGCGTCACCCTGCAGGGCCCGGAACGCGATTCCCAGGATCACTGAACGAGAAGTCCGAGGAGACGAACTAAATGGCCCGCCTGCCCTATCTCGAAGCCGACCAGGTCGCGCCCGAGTACCGCGACATGCTCGCGCGCAACACCAACCTGCACAAGCTGCTGGTCAATTCGCCCGACATGGCGCGCGCCTTCAATGGCCTCGGCGGCTACATCCGCTTCAAGAGCAAGCTAGACCCCAGGCTGCGCGAACTCGCCATCCTGCAGGTCGGCTGGCTGGAGAAATCGGAGTACGAATTCACCCACCACGTGAAGATCGGCAAGGAGTTCGGCGTCACCGATGCCGACATCCAGGCGCTGATCGACGAGACCGCGGGCAAGCCGAGCAAGCTCGAGCCGCTGGCGCGGGCGATCCTGAAGGGCGCCCGCGAGATGACACGGGACCTCGCCATGTCCGACGCCACCTTCGCGGAAATCAAGAAGGACCTCAGCGACGAGCACATGACCGACCTGGTCCTCACCATCGCCTTCTACTGCGCCGTCGTGCGCGTGCTCGCCACCATGAAGATCGACAACGAGCCGCAGTACAAGGAAGTGCTGAAGCAGTATCCGATGGCGTAGCCATCGCCCCGAGCGAAGCCGAGGGGCCTTGCCAACCGCAGGTAAGGTCCCTCCACTGCGCGCTACGCGCTCCGGTCGGGACGACGATTGAGGGAGAAGAACATGCGCCTAAAAGATCGCGTTGCCATCGTCGTTGGCGCGGGCCAGAGCCCGGGCGAAGGCATGGGCAACGGCCGCGCCACCGCCCTCACCTTCGCGCGCGAGGGCGCCAAGGTCCTGTGCGTCGATCACAATCTCGAATCGGCCCGCGAGACGGTCGAGATGATCGGCGCCAACCAGGGCACCGCGATGGCCTATAAAGCCGACGTCACCAGGGAGGCCGAGATCAAGGCCATGGTGGCCGAGGCGCACGGCCGCTGGGGCCGCATCGACATCCTGCACAACAATGTCGGCGTCTCGATCTCGGGCGGCGATGCCGAGCTGCTCGACATCACCGAGGAGGCGTTCGACCGCTGCGTGGCGATCAACCTGAAAAGCTGCATCCTGGCCGCCAAGCACGTGATCCCGATCATGCGCGCCCAGAGGAGCGGCGCCATCATCAACATCTCCTCGATGGCGGTCATCACCACCTATCCCTACGTCGCCTACAAGGCGACCAAGGCCGCCATGGTCTCCTTCACCGAGCAGCTCGCCTACCAGAACGCCGAGTACGGCATCCGCGCCAACGTCATCCTGCCCGGCCTGATGAACACGCCGATGGCGGTCGACACGCGGGCCCGCGAGTTCAAGAAGAGCCGGGCCGAGGTCGAGGCCGAGCGCGACGCCAAGGTGCCGCTGCGCCGCAAGATGGGCACCGGCTGGGACGTGGCCAACGCCGCCCTTTTCCTCGCCTCCGACGAGGCGGGCTTCATCACCGGCGTGACGCTGCCGGTGGACGGCGGCGCGAGCGTTCGACGAGGTTGAGGGCGACGCGGCTGAGGGCGGCGGGGCTTGACGTTCAGCCCACCAGTTCGAAGCGATCGACGTCGACCAGCCCGCGGTCGGTGATCCTGAGATGCGGGATCACCGGCAGGGGCAGGAACGCCATCTGCAGGAACGGCTCGTGCAGCGGCGTGCCGAGGCCGGCCACGGCGGCGCGCAGGCGGCGCAGCGCCTGCTCGATTTCCTCGAACGGCCGATCGCTCATCAGGCCGGCGATCGGCAGCGCCAGCTCCGCCACCACCTTGCCGTCGACGGCGGCCACGAAGCCGCCCCGTAACGCGATCAGGCGGTTCACGGCCACCGCCATGTCGCCATCGTTGCAGCCGATGGCGCAGACATTGTGGCTGTCGTGGCCGACCGACGAGGCGATGGCGCCTCGCGCCAGGCCGAAGCCCTTTACGAAGCCGCGGCCGACCCTTCCCTCGGTGTTGTGGCGGCCCAGCACCGCGACCTTGAGCACGTCGGAGGCGACGTCGGCCACGAACGCACCGTCGCGCCGCGTCACCGGGACCGAGAGCCGGTCGGTCAGGATCTGGCCCGGCCGCACGCCGATCACGGGGGGTGAACCGCCGCCGCCCGCCGGCACGCGAAACGTCTCGGCCGTCACCGGCCGCAGCTTCACCGAATCGAGCCCGACCGACGCCACGTCCGGCCGCGTCCTGAACCGGTCCGGCGTCACCAGACTGCCGCGACAGATCACGCTCCTGACCGCGCAGGTTTCCAAATCTTCCAGCAGCACGAGATCGGCGCGCTGGCCCGGCGCCACCAGCCCGCGGTCGAACAGGCCGAAATGCCGGGCCGCCGACCAGGTGGCGGCGCGATAGGCGTTGAGCGGCTTTACGCCCTTCTTGATCGCCGCCCGGATCAGATGATCGACGTGGCCTTCCTCGGCGATGTCGAGCGGGTTGCGGTCGTCGGTGCAGAAGGCCAGGAACGGCGCGCGCTCGGTGGTGATCAACTCGGCAAGGGCCGCCAGATCCTTCGAAACCGTGCCCTCGCGCACCAGGATCTGCATGCCCTTGGCGAGCTTCTCGCGCGCTTCCTCGGCAGAAGTCGTCTCGTGGCAGTTGCGCACGCCGGCCGCGATATAGGCGTTGAGATCGTAGGACGACAGCAGCGGCGAATGGCCGTCGATCTGCACGTCCGAAAACGCCGCAAGCTTTTTGAGCACCTTGGGATCGCGCGCCAGCACGCCCGGCACGTTCATGAACTCGGCCAGCCCCAGCACCTTGGGATGATGCTTGAACGGCAGCAGATCCTCGGCCTCCAGGGTGGCGCCGGAGGTTTCGAGAGCACTCGACGGCACGCACGACGAAAGCTGGACGCGCAAATCCATCACCGTGACGGAAGCGCACTCCAGAAAATACTTCAGGCCCGCGATGCCCAGCACGTTGCTGATCTCGTGCGGATCGCAGATCGCCGTGGTGGTGCCGCGCGGCACGACGCAGCGGTCGAACTCCAGCGGCGTGACCAGCGTCGATTCGCAATGGACGTGGGCATCGATGAAGCCCGGCACGGCCAAGAGGCCGCGCCCGTCGATCTCGACCGCGCCGCGATAGCTCTCGTGCGTGCCCACGATGCGGTCGCCGGCCATCGCGATGTCGCCGGTTTTGATCTTGCCCGAGGTGAGATCGAGGATGCCGACGTCCTTTACGACAAGATCGGCCGGCGCCTGCCCGCGCGCCTGCTCGATGATGTCGGAGAGACGGTCTTCCGAGAGAGATTCACGCATCAGAGTCAGATAGATTGCCTGTAAGAAGGTGGCAATGGGGTACCCTAACCGGCCTCAGGCAGATCCTCGCTGAACTGAAGTTTCATCCAGCCAAGCACCACTAGATTCCTAATCGCCGTTGCAACACCCAACCGCTTTTCATCGGTTTGCCAAGCCTTTTTCCATCCGAGCACATAGTCGTACAGTTGTTGTTCCGCGACTTCTTCGCCTGGCCGCTCCTTCTTCAACTCGCGGCTGGCAAACAATACTGTCAGTACTTCTTCGGCTTGTTCCGTATTCTTGATTCTGCTGAAAAGATCTACCGTCTTTGCAATCTTCTTCTCAGAGTCTTGAATCAAATCTCGGTACTTAGCTCGGTCCTTCTCGTATTGTGGCGCAACATGCAGAGCGGTCATCCGACCAAGTTGCCTCTCTTGCAACCAATTGCGATTGGCGAGTTCATGGAGAGCCAACTTCACCTCGTTTGCAAAAGGACCATAGCTACCCTTCGCAAATTGAAAATTGGTCTGAACGCCCATCTCCGTGAGGACGTAAGCTATCTTCTGAAAGATCGTTCGACTGACCTGCCCTGATTTATCGGACCAGTCTTAACTTGAGAATGCTGGCCTCTCTTGTGCGTCTGAATGCCCCTCG
>JAIETA010000297.1 GCA_019745575.1 Reyranella sp.
CGCGCCGAGATCCGCCGCCGCTTCGAGGAGCCCGGCCCGCTGCGCAACGACGGGCCGGCGGTGCTGGCCGCCACCTCCTACCTGATGGACCAGATCGTCCGCGTGCTGTTCGATTTCGCCGACCGCTACGCCTATCCGGCGGCCAACCCCAGCGCCGCCGAGCGGCTGGGCGTGGTCGCGACCGGCGGCTACGGCCGCGGCGAGCTGGCGCCGCTCAGCGACCTCGATCTCCTGTTCCTGCGCCCTTATAAGCAGACGCCCCGGGGCGAGCAGATCGTCGAGTTCATGCTCTACCTGCTGTGGGATCTCGGCCTAAAAGTCGGCCACGCCACCCGCACGGTCGACGAGAGCCTGCGCTATGCCGAGCGCGACCAGACCATCCGCACCGCCCTGCTGGAGGCGCGCTACCTGTGGGGCGACCGCGACCTCTACGACGAGATGGTCCGCGGTTTCGCGCAGAAATTCTACACCGGCGACGGCCGCGACTTCGTCGAAGCCAAGCTCGCCGAACGCGACCAGCGCCACCAGCGCATGGGCGACTCGCGCTACGTCGTGGAGCCCAACGTCAAGGAGGGCAAGGGCGGCCTGCGCGACCTGCACCTGCTGTTCTGGATCGCCAAGTATCTCTACCGCGTGGGCGCGCCGGGCGACCTCGTGGCCAAGGGCGTGCTCACCAAGGAGGAGGCGCGCCTGTTCGAGCGCGCCGAGCGCTTCCTCACCACGGTGCGCTGCCACATCCACTACCTGACCGGCCGCGCCGACGACCGGCTGTCGTTCGACCTGCAGCGCGAGATCGCCCAGCGCCTCGGCTACCAGGACCGGCCGGGCAGCCGCGGCGTCGAGCGTTTCACCAAGCACTACTATCTGCACGCCAAGACGGTGGGCGACCTCACGCGCATCTTCGTGGCGGCGCTGGAGGACAGCCACCGGCGCAAGCCCAAGCTGGCGGCGCTCTGGCAGACGCTGCGGCCGCGCCAGCTCGAAGGTTTCAGGCTCGACGGCGAGCGGCTGGCGGTCGCCGAGGCCGATGCCTTTGCCAAGGACCCGGTGGCGATCCTGCGCCTGTTCCATGTGGCGCAGGAGAACGGCCTCGACATCCATCCGGCGACCCTGCGCCTCATCACCCAGAACATCCGGCTGATCGACCGGTTGCGGCCCGACCCCGAGGCCAACCGGCTGTTCATGGCGATGATGACCTCGCGCCACGATCCCGAGACGACATTGCGGCGGTTGAACGAGGCCGGCGTGTTCGGCCGCTTCATTCCCGACTTCGGCCGCGTCGTGGCGCAGACGCAGCACGACATGTATCACACCTACACCGTCGACGAGCACACGATCCGCGCCATCGGCATCCTGGCGCGCATCGAGGCGGGCGAGCTGAAGGACGACCACCCGCTGGCGTCCGAGGTGGTGCACAAGATTCTGTCGCGGCCGGTGCTCTATCTCGCGGTGCTGCTGCACGACATCGCCAAGGGCCGCGGCGGCGATCACTCGCTGCTGGGCGCCGACGTGGCGATGCAGCTCGGCCCGCGGCTCAGCCTCAGCGCCGCCGAGACCGAGACCGTGGCGTGGCTGGTGCGCTGGCATCTCGCCATGTCGGGCACCGCCTTCCAGCGCGACCTGATGGACCCCAAGACCATCGAAACCTTCGCGGCGCTGGTGCAGTCGCCGGAGCGGCTACGGCTGCTGCTGGTGCTGACGGTGTGCGACATCCGCGCCGTCGGCCCCAACGTGTGGAACGGCTGGAAGGCGGCCCTCCTGCGCCAGCTCTACAATGCCGCCGAGCAGGTGCTGTCGGGCGGCACGCTGGCCGGCGGTCGCGGCGAGCGCATCAAGCAGATCCAGGCCGAGGTCGCGGCCCGCCTGCCGGCCTGGACCGAGCAGGACCGCGACGAGCATTTCGCGCGCGGCTACGCGCCCTACTGGCTGTCGTTTGACGCAGCGACGCTGGCGCGCCAGGCCGAGCTGGTGCGCCGCGCCGAGCGCGACCGCCAGCCGCTGGCCATCGAGCACCGCGTCGACGCGGCGCGCTCGGTCACCGAGGTGACGATCTACACGCTCGACACCCACGGCCTGTTCGCCCGCCTGGCCGGCGCCATGGCGGTGAGCGGCGCCAACATCGTCGACGCCAAGATCTTCACCCTGGCCAACGGCATGGCGCTCGACACCTTCTGGATCCAGGATCTGGAAGGCCGGCCGTTCGACGACCCGCAGCGCCTGGCGCGCCTCGCCGCCCGGGTCGAGCTGGCGCTCTCGAACCGCCTCGACATTCCGCGCGAGCTCGACCAGCAGCGCAGCTCGTGGCCCAAGCGCGACCAGGTCTTCACCGTCGAGCCGCGCGTGCTGATCGACAACAACGCCTCCGACACCTTCACCGTGATCGAGGTCAACGGCCGCGACCGGCCGGGCTTCCTGCATGTCGTGACGCGCGCGCTGACCCGCCTCAACCTGCAGATCGCCTCGGCCCACATCACCACCTACGGCGAGCGCGCCGTCGACGTCTTCTACATCAAGGACCTGTTCGGCCTGAAGGTGGTCAATCAGGCCAAGCTCGACCAAGTGGCCGCCGGCGTCGAGAAGTCCATCCGCGACTTCGACGCCCGCTTCGAGCCGCTGGCCAAGGCGGCAGAGTAGAAAACGGCGCTAGCCTCGTCGCCACGGGCACTCGATCAGGAGATGATCCGCAGTGAGCGCACGCGCGAGAAATCCCGGTCGTGCGTGACGAGGGCCGCGGCGTTTACCGCCAGCGCGCTCGCGACCTGGATCGCATCGGCCATCTTGAGGCGCAGAGAAGCCCGCAGGCGGGCCGCGCTCTCGGCGATGTCGACGTCGAGGTCGATGGGCTGCCACGACTCGAGAATGGTGCGGTAGCGGCGCGCCAGTACGTCGTCTCCTGCCTGAAGCGGTCCTGTCAGAACCTCAGCGACCGTGACCGTCGTCACGGCAAAGCGGACTTGCCCCGCCGCATGCGCCTCGAACAGCGGCAGGAACCGCGGCTTGAGCTTGGGATGGTCCTCGAGGAAATAGATGACCGGCGCCGAATCCATCAGGAGCAGCGCGTGGTCCGGCAGATCGCCGATCTCTACCGCTCCCATTCGTCGCGCAACTTGCGGAGCGTGCGGGCGCTAGCCTTGCCCCACAGGCCGCGCCCCGACCCTGCAAGAGGCAACAGCGGCTCCTGGCGAATCCCGGGGCGATAGGCATCGATCGGCACCAGCGCCGCCACCGGTCGGCCGTGTCGCGAGATGATCGTCGAACGACCGCGCGCCGCCGCCGCCAGAAGGTCGGGAAGCTGGTTGCGCGCTTCTTCCGCGCCCTTGTTGACCGCAGACGGCCGCGACATCTTGGCCATGGCTCACCTCACAATCAACTGTACGGCGCCGTACAGTTGGCGGTCAACCCCGCCTGCCGGGCCTGGACCCGATCACTCCGGCTTGAAGCCGGCGTCCTTCAGAAGCGCGATGTTGGTCTCGACCTCGGTCTTGATGAAGGCGGTGAAGGCGGCCGGCCCGCGTGCCGTCGGCACGATGCCGAGCGAGGCGGTGCGTTGCAGGAAGGCCGGGTCCTTGGAGACCTCGGCCATGGCAGCGGCCAGGCGGTTGACCACGTCGTCGGGCGTGCCCTTGGGCGCCCACAGGCCGTACCACGAGCTCGGCGTGAAGTCTTTCAGCCCGGCCTCGGCCGAGGTCGGGATGTTGGGCGCCAGCGGCGTCCGTTCCTTGGAGGTGACGAACAGGCCGCGCGCCTTGCCCGAGGTGGCGAGCGGCAGCAGCGCCGTCCAGGGATCCATGAAGAGCTGGACGCTGCCGCTCAGCAGGTCGGCGTTGGCCGGCGCCGTGCCCTTGTAGAGGATGGTGTCGAGCGGCAGCTTGGTCCGCTTGAGGAACTCCAGCGTGGCGATATGGCCGGCCGAGCCGCCCGACGACAGCGCGAAGAAGTACTTCTTCGGTTCCTTGGCGATGGCAGCCATCGTGCTGGCGTAGTCGGTGCCAGGCACGGCGAGGTTGGCCAGCAGGACCAGCGGCGCTTCACCCGCCTGGGCGATCGCCCGGAAGTCGGTCTGCGGATCGTAGGGGCAGGTCGGCACGACGGCCTTGCCGAGCACGAACAGGCTGGCATTGAACAGCAGCGTGTAGCCGTCGGGATCGGCGCGCCGCACCGTGTCCGAGCCGGTCGTGCCCGAGGCGCCACCGATGTTCTGGACCAGGATCTGCTGCCCGAGTTTCTCGGACAGGCGTTCCGCGGTGATGCGGCCGAGACCGTCCGTGCCGCCGCCCGGCGGGTAGGGCACGACCATGCGGATCGGCTTGCTGGGATAGGCCTGGCCCAGCGCGGGCGCCGCCAGGAGGGAGGCGCCGGCCGCGCCGAGGACGGTCCTGCGGCCGATCATGGCTGCACCGAGACCGACGACGTGCAGGCCTTGCCGCCCGCCGCTTCGCAGATCGTGCCCGCGACGCGGCGCACTTTCAGGTCGCCGCAAGGCGCCCCCAGCGCCGCCGATGTGTCGAGATGCTGTTTCAAGATGGCCTTTCCTCCGGGTGCGATGGGATAGAGCACGCCTTCACGATACGCCGATTTCAGTTCGATCGTGCGTTCCCGGCCGTCGGCCAGACCCACCACGACATCGACCTGCAGATAGTCGATGGTCTCCGCCGACTTGTTCTCGACCACGAGGCTCGGCACGCAATTGCCATAGACCGTGGAGTCCGCGCCGCGCCTGACGTCGATGCCATTCGCCGCATACGCCGATGAACCAGCAATAATCAGACCAACCGCAATGAGACGAACCAGCATGACCCGCTCCCTTGTTGTGCCTGCTCCCTAACCTGCCTGCAGCCGCTGCTCGCGTCGCGTCGCCAGCATCTGCAGAATGGCCGCCGCCGTTTCCTCGATCGAACGGCGCGTGACGTCGATGGTCGCCCACTTGCGGCGGGCGTAGAGGCGGCGCGCGTCCTGGATCTCGCGCTGCACCCGCTCCATGTCGGTGTAATCGGTCTCGGTGTCCCGCTGCAGCAGGCGCAGGCGGTTGACACGGACCTGCACCAGCCGCTCGGGATCGGTGATCAGCCCGACCACCAACGGCCGCTTGGCGTTCTCGAGCTCCTGGGGCGGCGGCACGGCCGGCACCAGCGGCACGTTGGCGGCGCGCACGCCGCGGTTGGCAAGATAGACGCAGGTCGGGGTCTTGGATGTCCGCGACGGGCCGACCAGGATCACGTCGGCGTCCTCGAGATCGTGCGTCGACTGGCCGTCGTCGTGCGCCAGGGTGTAGTGCATGGCGTCGATGCGGTCGAAGTAGCCTTCGTCGAGCTGATGCTGGCGGCCGGGCCACTGCTCGCTCTTGGAATGGAAATGGACGGCCAGCACGCTCATCGCCTGGTCGAGCACGCCGACGCAGGGAAGTTGCAGGCGCCGGCAGTGGTCGCGCACGAGATCGCGCAAGCTCGGATCGACCAGCGTATAGAGAACGGGTCCGCGGTCGCGTTCGACGGCCTGGATGACCTTCTCCATCTGCCCCGGCGTGCGCACCAGTGACCAGACATGCTCCTGCACGAAGATGCCCTCGTACTGCACGAGGCAGGCGCGGGCCACGCTCGACACGGTTTCACCGGTCGAGTCCGAGACGAGATGGACGTGGAAGTTGCGGTTGGCCACGGCCCGTTTTACCCCACAGTTCCCCCGGGAGAAACGTGGGATTGGCCGCGAGATCGCGGGGACAGTCGGACGGCTTTGGTCCAACCGGCCGATTCGGGACCCGACTCGCCTTTGCCCTCCAACCTTTCGTCCCTTGCGGACAGCCCGGGAGGAAAGGCCTGCGAGTCGGGAATCAGCCCGGCAAACCGCGTAAAACCGGCCGCGTGCGATCCACAGCGTGCTGGGGAGGAATGTCCAATAGGGCGCATCCCCATGTGGCACAGGCACTACTACCACTACTACCTAATATGAATAGAGTAAGAGGAAGCATGAGGGACAGAGCTTGAGAGCGGGCAAACCGGCGGGGAAGTTTCTGCAGACGCTGGCCGGAACGCGATTTCCGACGCCGCCGATCTGGCTGATGCGGCAGGCCGGGCGGTACCTGCCGGAGTACCGCGCGGTGCGCTCGACGACGAAGTCCTTTCTCGACTTCTGCTACACGCCGGACAAGGCCATCGAGGTGACGCTGCAGCCGATCCGCCGTTTCGGCTTCGATGCCGCGATCATCTTTTCCGACATCCTGGTGGTGCCCGATGCGCTCGGCCAAAAGGTCTGGTTCGAGGAGGGCGAGGGGCCGAAGCTCGAGGCGCTGACCGATGCGGCGCAGTTCGGCCGGCTGTCGCGCGCCCGCATCGCCGACCGTCTGGCGCCGGTCTACGAGGCCATCCGCGGCACGCGGGCGGCGCTGCCCGGCGAGACGGCGCTGCTGGGCTTCGCCGGCGCGCCGTTCACGCTCGCCTGCTACATGATCGAGGGCAGCGGCAGCAAGGATTTCGCCAAGGTGAAGCAGTGGGCCTATGCGCATCCGGAGTCCTTCGGCCTGCTGATCGACCTCTTGGTCGAGGCGGTGGTCGACCACCTCGCCTACCAGGTCGAGGCCGGCGTCGACGCCGTGCAGCTGTTCGATTCCTGGGCGGGCGTGCTGCCGGAGGAGCAGCTCTTCCGCTGGTCGCTCGACCCGATGGTGCGCATCGCCAAAGGTCTGCGCGAGCGGCACCCGGCGATCCCGGTCATCGCCTTTCCCCGCGCCGTCGGGCCGGCGGCGCTGATGTACCGCCGGCCCGACACTTTTGCCGCGCTGTCGATCGATACCGGCATCGGCGCGCACTGGGCGGCCCGGGAACTGCAGCCGCACATCTGCCTACAAGGCAACCTCGACCCGATCATGCTGGTGGCCGGCGGCGAGGCGATGGACCGCGAGGCGACGCGCATCCTCGACAAGCTCGGACACGGCCCGTTCGTGTTCAATCTCGGCCACGGCGTCGTGCCGCAGACGCCGCCCGACCATGTGGCGCGCCTGGTCGAGGTCGTGCGCCGCTGGAAGCCGGGCACGCCATGAAGATCGCGCCATGAAAATAGCCCCATGAAGATAGCCATCGTCCTGTTCAATCTCGGCGGACCGGACTCGCCCGAGGCGGTGCAGCCGTTCCTGAAGAACCTTTTCAGCGATCCGGCGATCATCGGCCTGCCGTCGTGGCTGCGCCTGCCGCTGGCCGAGTTCATCTCGCGCCGGCGCGCGCCCAAGGCCCGGAAGATCTACGACCAGATCGGCGGCAGCTCGCCGATTCTCGGCCAGACCGAGGCGCAGGCGCGGGCGCTCGAGGCGGCGCTGGGCGGCGACGGCGCGGGCCACGAATGGCGTGGCTATGTCTGCATGCGCTACTGGCACCCGATGACCGAGGCGGTGGTGCGCTCGGTGAAACGCTTCGCGCCGGACCGCATCGTGCTGCTGCCGCTCTACCCGCAATTCTCGACGACGACGACGGACTCCTCGATGGCCGCCTGGAAGAAGGCGGCGGCGGCGGCCGGGCTGCAGGCGCCGACCCAGGCCGTGTGCTGCTATCCCGACGACGAAGGTTTCATCGCCGCGTCGGTCGACCTGCTGACCGAGGGCCTGCGCGCGGCCGGCAACCTGCCGCAGCGCGTGCTGTTCTCGGCGCACGGCCTGCCGGAGAAGATCGTCAAGGCGGGCGATCCCTACCAGGTGCAGGTCGAGCGCACGGCGCGGGCGATCGCCGAGCGCATAGGCGGGCTCGACTGGTCGGTCTGCTACCAGAGCCGGGTCGGGCCGCTGAAATGGATCGGCCCGTCGACCGAGGCCGAGATCCGCCGCGCCGCCCAGGACGGCAAGGCGATCGTGCTCTATCCGCTGGCCTTCGTGTCGGAGCATTCCGAAACGCTGGTCGAACTCGACATCGACTATCGCCATCTCGCCCAGGCGGCGGGCGTGGCGACCTATGTGCGCGTCCCGACGGTCGGCACCCATCCCGCCTTCGTCGCCGGCCTCGCGGCCCGCGTGCGTGCCGTGCTGGCCTCGCCGCAGACCGCGATCTGCCATGGCGCCACGGCCATGCCGTGCGAGCGCCGTCATGTCGGCTGCCCGCTGGTCGCCGGAGCCGCCTGATGCTGTACGAGGTGCTGAAGGCGCTGCACATCGTGGCAGTGATCGCCTGGATGGCGGGGCTTCTCTACCTGCCGCGGCTGTTCGTCTATCACGCCGATGCGCCCAAGGGCTCGCCGCAGAGCAAGACCTTCAAGATCATGGAGCGCCGCCTCGTCTACGCCATCATGGAGCCGGCGCAGGGCGCGGTCTGGATCCTGGGCCTCTTGCTGGCGTGGCGCGGCGACTGGTGGGGCGCCGGCTGGTTCCAGGCCAAGATCGTGCTGGTCCTGCTGATGACCGGCGCGCACCACCTGTTCGGCCGCTGGCGCAAGGATTTCGAGGCCGACCGCAATGCGAAGCCAGCCCGCTTCTTCCGCTGGTGGAACGAGGTGCCGACGCTGCTGATGATCGCTATCGTCTTCCTCGTGGTGCTGAAACCGTTTTGAGTGGAGAGACATGACCGCCGTGGCCACCCTCGACTGGCGCGACCAGATCTTCGACGTCCTGCAGGATCACGACATCCGGCAGGTCTACCATGTGCCCGACGCCGGCCACGGACGGCTGATCGAGGCCTGCCAGAAGTCGAACTCGATGCTCACCGTGGCGCTCACCACCGAGGAGGAAGGCATTCCGCTGGCCGCCGGCGCCTGGCTGGGCGGCCAGCGCTCGGTGCTGCTGATGCAGAGCTCGGGCGTCGGCAACACGGTCAACCTGATGGGCATGACCAAGACGCTGCGCTTTCCGTTCCTGACCCTGATCACGATGCGCGGCGACTACGGCGAGTTCAATTCCTGGCAGTACCCGATGGGCCAGGGCACGCCCAAGGTGCTGGAGGCGATGGGCGTGCTGCTCTACTCGGTCGACAACGCGGCCGAGGTGAAGGCCACGGTCGACGCCGCGGCGCGCTCGGCCTTCAACGGCGGCCAGGCCGTCGCCGTGCTGCTGCGCCAAAAACTGATCGGCATCAAGAATTTCGGGAAGAAGTGAGATGAGCACGCAAGCGCAACGGGCAACGCTGCAGCGCCGCCCGCTGGTCAAGAGGATCCTCGCCGGCGCCGACGACAACCTGCTGGTGATCGGCGGCCTCGGCTCGTCGAACTGGGACATCACCGAGGCGGGCGACCGCCCGCTCAACATGCCGCTGTGGGGCGCCATGGGCGCGCCGGTGCCCATGGGCCTGGGTCTCGCCCTGGCGCAGCCGGCCAAGCGCGTGCTGGTCATCACCGGCGACGGCGACATGCTGATGAGCCTGGGCGCGCTCGCCACGGTGGCCGCGCAGCAGCCCGACAACCTCGCCATCGTCGTCCTCGACAACGAGAAGTTCGGCGAGACCGGCAACCAGGCCACCCACACCAGCCCGCGCAACAACGGCCCGACCGACTCGGGCGCCGGCACCGACCTCGCCCTGGTCGCCCGCGGCTGCGGCATCGCCGATTCGGCCACCGTGCGCGAGGCGGGCGAGGTCGAGCAGTTCGTGAAGGACGCCCGCACAAAGAAAGGCCCGGTGTTCCGCCTGGTCAAGGTGATGGTCGAGAAGCTCGAGTTCGTCATGCCGCCGCAGGACGGCGCGCTGCTGAAGGATCGCTTCCGCCAGGCCCTGCTGGGCCAGCCCTGAGGCAACCGCCATGGCCGACTACGCGCCCTTTCCCCTGATCGATCTGGCCGGCAGCCCGCGCGACCGCGGCCGGACGCACGGCAAGGCGGCCGCCGATCGGCTCCGGCGCGGCGCCAAAATGTACGCCGAGTCGCTGCTGGCGAGCGGCGTCGACTGGAAGGAGCTGGAGCGCCGCGCCGAGGCCATGGTGCCGGCCATCGAAAGGTTCGACCCGGCCCATGTCGAGGAGATGCGCGGTATTGCCGACGGCGCGGGCGAGCCCTTGGCCGCGGTGATGCTGATGAACGCCCGCACCGAGATGGTGGCAGCGGCGCGCCGGCAGACGGCAGCCCAGCATTTGCCGGACGGCTGCACGGCGGCCCTTGCCTTGCCCGAGGCCAGCGCCGACGGCGTGCTGCTGCACGGCCAGAACTGGGACTGGCGCGCCGAATGCGCCGAGACGGGCGTCGTGCTGCGCATCCGCCGCGACGACGGGCCGGATATCCTCACCTTCACCGAGGCGGGCGGGCTTGCCCGCTCCGGCTTGAACTCGGCCGGCATCGGCCTCACCGCCAATGCGCTGGAATGCGACCGCGACTACCAGCGCGGCGCCGGCGTGCCGCTGCCCTTCATCCGGCGCAAGGTGCTGGAGGCGGCCCATCTCGCGCAGGCGGTCCAGACGATCGTGGCGACGCCCAAGCCCGGGTCGAACCACATGGCGGTGAGCCACGCGACGGCCGACGGGGCGGTCGACGGGGCGGCCGAGGCCTTCGGCTTCGAATGCGCGCCCGACGAGACCTTCTGGCTGGCTCCCGAGCGCGGCCTCTACGTCCACGCCAATCACTGGATCGCCCCGTCGGCGCGCGCCAGGGTCAAGGACACCGGCCTCGCCGAGACGCCCGACTCGATCTATCGCGACAAGCGCGTGCGCGAGCAGCTCTCGGCAAAACTGGTCCCCGGGCGCGGCAAGCTCACGCTGGACGATCTGCGCACCGCGTTCTTCGACAGTTGGGGCACGCCGTTCTCCGTGTGCCGGCCGCCGCGCATGAACACGCGGGGCGTCCTGACCGCCACGACGGCGATGATCCTGATGCGGCCCGGCGAGGGGCATCTGGAAGCCTGCCCGATGCCGGCGTTCAACCGGCAGTTCACGACCTACACGTTGACACCCGATCGCACCGCGCAGAAGCAGGCGGCGGAGTAGGTATGAGCGGTGGCCGTTCCGCGCTCGTCCTGCTGGCCGTGGCGACGGTGCTTCTGGCGCCGTCGCTGATCTTTGGAAACCTCATCTCGCACAGCTCGCCGCATAACCTCACCTGGGCGGCGCAATTCGCCGACCAGTTCCGCGCAGGCATTCTCTATCCGCGTGTGATGTCCGACTCCTTCGACGGTCTGGGCGGGCCGACTTTCTACTATTATGCGCCGCTAGGGTTCTGGGTCGACGCCGTCTTGAGCGTCGTGACATTCGATCTGCTTTCCGTGTCCTACCGGCTGTCGCTGTCGTCGTTGCTGTTGTTGTGGGCGTCGGGCCTCGCCATGCGCGCCTGGCTGAAAGCGGAGGCGACCTCGCCGCGCGTGGCGCTCTACGGTGCGCTGGCCTACATGGCCGCGCCCTACCATCTGGTCGATCACTACTACCGCGGCGCCTATTCGGAGTTCGCGGCTTACGCCGTCCTGCCTCTTGTCGCCTGGGGCGTCCATAGGATGGCGGCAAACCAACGCTTTGGGGTCGCCTTGTTTGCAGGCGCCTACGCGGCCCTTGCGATGGCGCACGTGCCGGTAGCGCTCCTCTTTTCGCTGACGGCGCTGCCGACATATGTGCTGTATCGCGGCTGGCGCCTCGGCGAGCCGAAGTCGGCGATGAGGTTTTTTGGCCGCAGCGGCTTGGGTGGCGCGCTTGGGCTCGGGATCGCGGCGATCTACCTGCTGCCGGCGCTCACCTTGCAGGGCTGGATTCCGGCGGAGACCTTTTGGACAGGCGACTACCGAATCGAGAAATGGTTCCTCCTGGCGTTCCGGCCCCGCGACATGAATCTGGTCATCGCATCGTCCGCTCTGGCCTATGCCATTGCAGCGACCGGCGTTGTGGCGACCGTGGCCCGCCGCGATGGCCAGGCGGGGTGGCGGTCCGAGCCGGTATTCTGGGCCCTTGTCTGCCTGGTGTGTATTGCGCTGATCACCGGTGTTCTCCCCTGGTTCTGGCAACTGCCATTCGTCGCCAAGGTGCAGTTTCCCTGGCGGCTGATGATCGTCGTCGATTTCGCCGCCATCACCGCGCTCTGCTTGACGCCCTGGCCGGCCCGGTCGCGTGCTGTGTCGTATATGTTCATTGCGGTCATTGTCGCCTTCGTTCCAGGCATCGGTGAGATGGGGGCGGGTATTCTTCACCGCGTCAAAGTATCGGTAGCTCAGGCCGATTTGCCAGCGGACCTCAAGCATTTCCTGCCCGCGCGCTACCCGCAGAAGTCGAGTGGAGACTACGAGGAGCTGAGCCTCGGGCCGCTCGAAGGCACGCCGACGATCTCCTGTGCGCCCAATCCACGAATCTGCCGAGCCACCGACGGGCCGTTCGGCGCGCTGTCCGTGGATATCGATTCCGATGCGCCGACCACCGTCGTCCTGCGTCGCTTCCTGTTTCCATACTGGCGTCTCGATCCGGCCTTGCCTCTCGTGGCGACGGAGCCGCTGCAGCTTGTGTCGTTTGTCGCGCCAGCCGGCCGCAACACCTATCGTCTGCAGCGCACCGCGGTGCGCGAGGAAAGGATCAGCTGGGCGATCTCGGGTCTGTCGCTTGTCCTGCTCCTGGTGTGGACGGCCTTGGAGTGGCGTATAAGGCGCCATGACCCAGCCAGCCCTCACGCCTGAATTCCGCGGCCGCATCTACACAGCTGGGGCGCGCCGTTCTCCATGTGCCGGCCGCCGCGGCCCAACGTGCTGGGCGTCCTGACAGCCACGACGGCGATGATCCTGCTGCGGCCTGGCGAGGGCCATCTCGAGGCGTGCCCTATGCCGACCCTGAACAAGACGTTTACAACCTATACGCTGACGCCGGCTCGGGTCGCGCAGAAACGGGTTGCGGTGTAAGGCTGCAATCTCAGCGTACGCAGTAGTGTTCGTCGAGGAAGCGGAGGAACATCCGGCGGGCCTCGCCGCTGGCATTCTTGAGGGTCTGTTCGACAGGCGCGCACTCAAAGGGGATCCATCCCCCTATCGGGATGCGATGAAACAACAACGTGCGGCCGCCGGAGTTGAAAAAGCTCTGGAATGCCAGGGTCACCAGATACCAATCATAGTCGGGCACGACGACATCGCGGACGTAGTCGTCGCCAGCTGCCCACTTGAAATAAATTCGAGTATCGAAGCTTGCCTTCCGCTGCGGTGGCCAGGGCGACGACGTCGAGGCGTCGACATCTACGACGCCGGTGCCGCTGTGCTTCTCGATGAATCGATTGAACAGGGCAAGATCGACGGCATAGGAACATGCCGCGACGGTCATGATCGCAGCGAACAGCATCAGCGGTCGTCGGGCTCGTGTTAGCCAATCGCTGGCGGGTGCCGCCAACGCCAGCGTGAGCGCCAAAGTCAGCACATAGACGCCAGTGTGACGCGCAAAGAGCCATGTCAAAAGGCTTACGCCGTTGGCGGCAAACCACAATCCCAGCACAGCCACGATCGTCTCGGCACGCGGTGAAAGATGCCAACGCATTCGTGCTGTCGCGAGGCCAGGGGATATCAAGAGCAGCCAAAGCGCCGGTAGCACCGGAAAGAGAGCTACGGTGACCAACATCCAAATCGGATTGATGTAGTCATAGCGATTGACAGTGAGGGCACGGAGGATGGTCGGATTGGTCGGGGGCAGTAGAGTGGATGTCGCGACATAGATCAGCAGCAGCAGCATTGTCATCGCTGTCGCAAAGCCCAGCGTCCGTCGGGAGAAGGGCCGGCCAATAGCCAGAAGCCCGACGCCGGTCACGGTGTAGAGCAGGCTCATCGCGGCGAGCAACGGATGGGTAAATGCGATGGCGAGGCCCAAGACGAGAGTGGCGCTCATTGCCTGCCGCCTTGATCTCGTCGGATCTGCAATCAAGGCCATCCAGATCATCCAGACGCCCGTTCCGACGATCAGCTCGGTCGGGAAATAGACCAGAACTAAAGTTATCGCGAGATAGAGTCGCGAGAAGATGCGATGGGTCTCGACGGCGCGGATCACCATCCACAACAACGGCGGCACGGCGAAATAGAGCATGTGCGCGACCGTGACGTAGTCAGCCGGCGCAAGATCGAACGCCCAGCGCGCTAACCATGCTGGGCCGAAGGACAGGAGAGTCGAGACGGCACGGCTAGTTATCTGATCGAGATAGAGATCCCACGCATTGCCAAGCCAGCCGGCCGACAGCAGGACGGCACCGTCATTAACCAGCAGGCAATTGTTCAAGGTGCCGAGAAGCGCGATCATGGCGAAGGCCGCGAGGAGTGCACCATCGCACCGGTCGAGCGATGTTTTCACCTTATCTGAACCAAAGCGGATTGAATTCAAAGGGGAACTCCGAGGCAATCTTACACGGCTTCAGCGAATCATCTATAAGCCAGACCATGACCCAGCCAGCCCCCACGCCTGAATTCCGTGGCCGCATCTACAAGGACATCACCGAGACCATCGGCGCCACGCCGCTGGTGCGGCTGAACCGGCTTCCCGAACGCGAGGGCGTGCGGGCCGAGATCCTGGCCAAGCTGGAGTTTTTCAATCCGCTCGCCTCGGTGAAGGATCGCATCGGGCTCGCCATGATCGAGGCGGCCGAGCAGACCGGCAAGATCGTGCCCGGCGTCAGCACCCTGGTCGAGCCGACCTCCGGCAACACCGGCATCGGGCTTGCCTTCGTGGCGGCGGCGCGCGGCTATCGCATCATCCTCACCATGCCCGACTCGATGTCGGTCGAGCGGCGCAAGATGCTGCGCATCCTGGGCGCCGAGATCGAACTGACGCCGCGCGAAAAGGGCATGAAGGGCGCAATCGCCAAGGCCGAGGAGCTGCTCAAGACGGTTCCCAACAGCTTCATGCCGCAGCAGTTCCAGAACCCGGCCAATCCCGCCGTGCACCGGCGTACGACCGCCGAGGAAATCTGGCGCGACACCGGCGGCAAGCTCGACTTCTTCATCTCCGGCGTCGGCACCGGCGGCACCATCACCGGCGTCGGCGAGGTCTTGAAGGCGCGCCTGCCCGGGCTGAAGGTGATCGCCGTCGAACCCGAAGCGAGCCCGGTGCTGTCGGGCGGCCCGCCCAGCCCGCATCCCATCCAGGGCATCGGCGCGGGCTTCGTGCCCGACATCCTCGACCGCAAGGTGATCGACGAGGTGGTGAAGGTGGCCAACGCCGCGGCCTTCAAGACCGCCCGCGACATGGCGGCGCTGGAAGGCATTCCCGTCGGCATCTCGTCGGGCGCCGCGGTCGCCGCCGCGCTCGACGTCGCCCGGCGCAAGGGCAACGAAGGCAAGCGCTTCGTGGTGATCATCCCCTCGTTCGCCGAGCGCTACCTTTCGACCGCGCTGTTTGACGGGCTTTAGCCCGTCACCCCGAGCGTAGCCGAGGGGCCTCGCCTGCAGCAGGAAAGGTCTCTCCACTACGCCTCGCTGCGCGAGGCTCCGGTCGAGACGACGATTACGTCGGATACCACGCCGGCTTGCGCTTCTCGCGGAAGCTGGCGAGGCCTTCGGCGGCCTCGGGCTGCTGGCGCGTGCGGGCGTGTTCGTCGATCAGGTCGCGCAGCTCGCCATCGTCGACGAAGGCGCGTGCCGCGGCCAGCGTGCGCAGCTTGGTGGCCGCGGTGGCGCGCGGGGCGTTCATCAGCACCGCCTCGGCGATCCGGCCGCCCGCCTCGTCGAGGCCGCCGGTCGGGCAGACCTCGTGCACCAGTCCGAGGCGCATCGCCTCCCGGGCGTCGAAGCGCTCGCCGGTCAGGGCATAGCGGCGCACCTGGCGCACCCCCATCGCGCGGCAGAGCTGCGGCAGGATGATGCCCGCCATCAGCCCCCAGCGCGTCTCGGCGATGGAGAAGATGGCGTCTTCCGACGCCACCACGATATCGCAGGCCGCGGCAATGCCGGTGCCGCCGCCGAAGCAGCCGCCCTGGACCAGGGCCAGCGTCGGCACGGGGCAGGTGTCGAGCCGGCGGACCGCCTCGGCGGTGAGGCGGCTCACCTGTTCGTTCTCGGCCGGCGGCTGCGTGGCGACGGTGCTGATCCAGGCGAGGTCGGCGCCGGCCTGGAAGTGGCGGCCGTTGCCGCGCAGCACGACGAGGCGCAGGCCCGGCTCGCGGCCGAGCGCATCCATCGCGTCATGTAGCCCCTGGATCAGGTCGCCGTTGTAGGCGTTGTTCACCTGCGGCCGGTTCAGCGTGACCGTGGCCACGCCGCGCCGGTCGATCTGCCAGAGGACCGTGTCGTTGCCCACGCTCAATCGGCTTTCAGGTAGCTGTCTTTTAGCGCGATCTTGCCGTCCTTCACCTCGTAGAGGTCGATGCCGTAGCGGTCGAACGGCTTGCCGGCATGGTCGATGCCAGTGACACGGAAGGTGCCGAACAGCTTGTCGCCGGCGCGGTGGATGCGGGCTTCGGAGAACCGTGCCTCGCGATGCGCCTTGGACTTGTCGGCAAAATGCGCCCGCAGCGCCTCCTTGCCCCGGAGCACGCGCCCGGCCGGCGCGCCGCCGGCATTGAGGCGCCACTCGAAGTCGTCGGTCACGCAGGCGGCGATCTCGTCGACATCGGCCTTGTTGAAGGCCTTGCCGAAGCGGCGGAACAGGTCGTCGATGGCGTCGGGCATGGTGTCTCTCCTGGTCGGTCGATGGATTAGATCACATTTCCGGCTCAAATCTCCCAGGGCGGGGGCGTGAATTTCTCGATGAGGAAGTTCACGAAGGCCGGAACCTTGGGCGCAAGATGCCGGCGGTGCGGATAGACCGCATGGATGGGCACCGGCTCGTCGGCCGAGAACTCGGCCAAAAGCGGTACCAGGGTGCCCTCGCGGATCGCCTGGGCCATGGTGAGCCGTGTCAGGCGCACGATGCCGATGCCTTGCAGGGCGAGCTGCATCTGCATCTCGCCCTCGCTGATGGCGACCCGCCCCGTGACCTCGATTTCACGGATCTCGTTGCCCTTCGTGTCGCCGACGCGGAACTGCCAGCGGTTGAGATAGGGCCGCTCGCGCGAGACGATGCAGTTGTGGCGCGCCAGATCCTCGGGCCGGCGTGGCGTGCCATGACGCGCCAGGTAGGACGGAGCGGCGCAGATCAGGCGCTTGTCCTCGCCGATCTTGCGCGCCATGAAACTGGTGTCGGCCAGCCGGCCGATACGGATGGCAACGTCGATGCCCTCCTCGACCATGTCGACCACGCGGTCGGTCGACTGCAGCTCGAGCTGCACCTGCGGATGGCGCGCCATGAATTCCAGGATCACCGGCGCCAGCTGGTGCGTCGCGAAGGCCAGCGACGCCGTGACCTTGAGCAGGCCGTGCGGCGTGTCGCGGTGGCCGGCGATCTGGCTTTCGATGGTTTCGATGTCGCCCACGATGCGCCGTGCCGCCTCGTAGAAGACCTCGCCCTCGGCGGTGAGGTGGAGGGCGCGGGTCGTTCGTTGCAGCAGGCGAACGCCCAACCGTGTCTCCAGCCGCGTCACCAGCTTGCTGACGGCCGACGGCGAGAGGCCCAGGCTGCCGGCGGCGGCCGAAAAGCCCCTGGAATCGACGACCCGGACAAAGGCGGCCATTTCGCTGACATGATCGATCATTGCTGAATTAGTGAAATACATTCATCAGTGTTCGTCAATATCTGGCCATTAACGCCCAAGAGGAGCCGAATTATGTTCTGTTCAACCTCAAGGAGCGTTTCATGTTTTCAGCCAAGTATCCCACGACCGACGAGTATCAGGCCTACATGGTGCGGGCTCGCCGTCTGCGCGCTGCCGCCGTCGCCGGCCTGTTCGGCGACCTCGGCCGCTGGCTCGCGAACGGCACCGGCTTCGGCTGGCTTTCTGCCGCGGCGCGCTAGACGGGGGGCATGACCGCCCCCTGGGTCCACCTGGCCCGCTACAACCGCCTGGCCAACGAGGCACTCTACGAGGCCTGTGCGGCGCTCCGCGACGAGGAGCGCCGGCGCGACCTCGGGGCGTTCTTTGGCAGCGTCCACGGCACCCTCAACCACCTGCTGCTGGGCGATCGCATCTGGATGACGCGATTCGAGGGCGGCAACCACCCCTCGACCGATCTCGGCGCCATCCTGCACGACGACTTCGCCGCCCTGCGTGTGGCGCGCGCGGCAATGGATGCCCGTATCGAGCTGTTCTTCGCCCGCCTGCCGCCCGGCTTTGCCGACGGCACGATCCGCTACGTCAACAACGCCGGGTACGCGTCGGAGGATTCGCTAGCGGTCCTGCTGCCGCACTTCTTCAATCACCAGACCCATCACCGCGCCCAGGTCCACACGCTGCTGTCGCAGCTCGGCCGCGATCCGCCCTCGCTCGACCTGCACCGCGTGCTCAGGCCGAATCCGGTTTGATGTCGAGCGCCTTCTTCCGGAAGGAGAAGCGGAACTCCGACAGCCGGGTGCAGAGCACGTAAAACACCGGGGTGAAGATCAGGCCGAAGATCGTGACGCCCAGCATGCCGGCGAACACCGCGGTGCCCAGCGACTGGCGCATTTCGGCGCCGGCGCCCTCGCTCACGACCAGCGGCACGACGCCCAGGATGAAGGCGAGCGACGTCATGAGGATGGGCCGGAGCCGGGTCTTGGCCGCGGTGACCGCGGCGTCGAAGCGGTTCATGCCCTGCTCATGCGCCTGTTTGGCGAACTCGACGATCAGGATGGCGTTCTTTGCGGCGAGGCCCACGAGCACCACCAGCCCGATCTCGACCAGGATGTTGCGGTCGAGGCCGCGGATATTGACGCCGATCATGGCGGCGAGAATGCACATCGGCACGATCAGGATGACGGCAAGCGGCAACAGCCAGCTCTCGTAGAGCGCGGCCAGCAGCAGGAAGACGAACAGCACGGCGAGGCCAAAAGCCAGGATGGCGGTGTTGCCGGCCAGCTTTTCCTGGAGCGCGATCTCGGTCCATTCGAAGGCGAAGCCTGACGGCAGCACGCGCTCGGCCAGCCCCTCGACCGCGCTGATGCCCTGGCCGGAGGAGTAGCCGCGCTGCAGCCCGATCTGGACCTCGGCCGCGGGGTAGAGGTTGTAGCGGGCCACGCGGTAAGGGCCGGTCGTGTCCTGGAAGGTCGCCACCGCGCCGATCGGCACCATCTCGCCGCTGACGCTTCGGGTCTTCAGGTTGGCCACGTCGCGCAGCGTCAGACGGTAGGGATTGTCGGCCTGGGCGGTGACGCGATAGGTGCGGCCCAGGATGTTGAAGTCGTTGACGAAGGCCGAGCCCATGTAGATCGACAGCGTCTGGAAGACGAAGCTGATCGGCACGCCGAGCTGCTCGGCCTTGGTGCGGTCGATGTCGGCGAAGATCTGTGGCGTGCGCGTGCTGAACAGCGTGAACGCCTGGGTGAGGCCGGGGGTCTGCCCGGCGGCGCCGGCCAGCGCCCAGGTGGCGCCCTCGAGCGCCGGCAGGCCGCGCGCCGCGCGGTCCTGGACATAGCCTTTCAGCCCGCCGCCGGTGCCGATGCCGGGCACGGAGGGCGGCTCGAGCACGAACACGAAGGCCTCGCGCAGCGCGAACATGCGGCCGCGCAGGTCGGCCAGGATCATGTCCTTGGTGATGCCCGGCCGCTCGTCGAAGGGTTTTAGCGTGACGAAGATCACGCCAGTGTTGGGCGCGTTGGTGAAGGTGGCGCCGTCGAAGCCGACGAAGGCCACCGCATCCTTGACGCCGGGCCGCGCGACGATGATGTCGGTCGCCTGGCGGACCAGCGCGTCCGCGCGTTCCAGCGTAGCGCCGGCCGGCAACTGCATGGCGGCGATCAGGTAGGAGCGGTCGAGCTGCGGCACCAGGCCGGTCGGCGTCGAGGCGAGGCGGTTCTGCGTCAGTGCCAGCAGGCCGGCATAGATCACCAGCATGATGACGCCCTTGCGGATCAGGATGGCGGTCGAACGGCCGTAGAAGTCCGCCAGCCATTCGAAGCCGCGGTTGAAGCGACCGAAAAACCAGTGCATCGGCCAGGCAAGGCGATCGAGCAGGCCGGGCCTGGTCTTCTCGACGGGCGACAGCGCGTGGCTTTTCAGCAGCAGCGCCGCCATGGCGGGCGACAGCGTCAGCGACACGAAGGCCGAGATCGCCGTCGAGGCCGCGATGGTGATGGCGAACTGCTTGTAGAAGGTGCCCTGCAGGCCGGTGATGAAGGCGGTCGGCAGGAACACCGCGATCAGCACCAGCGAAATGGCGATCAGCGCGCCGCCGACCTCATCCATCGTCTTGTGCGCCGCCTCCTTGGGCGACATGCCCTGGGCGAGGTAGCGCTCGACGTTCTCCACGACGACGATGGCATCGTCGACCACGATGCCGATCGCCAGCACCAGGCCGAACAGCGACAGGGTGTTGAACGAGATGCCGGTCGCCGACATCACGGCGAAGGCGCCGATCAGCGACACCGGAATGGCGAGGATGGGGATGATCGCCGACCGCCAGGTCTGCAGGAACAGGATCACGACGAAGACCACCAGCAGCACCGCCTCGAACAGCGTGGTGATCACCGCATCGACCGAGGCCTGGATGAACTCGGTCGGATTGTAGACGACGGAGTAGTCGATGCCGCTCGGGAAGTTCCGCTTCAGCCGCTCCATCTCGGCCTTGACGCCCTCGGCGGTCGACAGCGCGTTCGAGCCGGGGCGCTGGAAGATGGCGAGCGCCGTGGCGTTCTTGTTGTTCAGGTAGGCGTTCAGCGTGTAGTCCTGCGCCCCCAGCTCGACGCGCGCCACGTCGCGCAGCCGGGTCACCGAGCCGTCGGGCTCGGCGCGGATCACGATGTTCTCGAACTGCTCCGGCGAACTCAGCCGGCCCAGCGTCTGCACCGACAGCGTGAAGGCGCCGGGCGACACGGCGGGCGCCTGGTTGATGGCGCCGGCGGCGACCTGCAGGTTGGCGGCCCGCATCGCCAGGACGATTTCGGTGGCCGTCAGGTTGCGCGAGGCGGCGCGCGCCGGGTCGAGCCAGACGCGCATCGAATAGTCGCGGGCGCCGAAGACGATGACGTTGCCGACGCCGTCGACGCGGGCGAGCACGTCCTTCACGTACAGCGTGGCATAGTTGGAGATGTACTGCTGATCGCGCGTGCCGTCGGGCGACGTCATGTGCACGACCATCATCAGGTCGGGCGAGGCCTTGCGCACCACGATGCCGAGCCGCTGCACGTCCTCGGGCAGGCGCGGCTGGGCGACGGCGACGCGGTTCTGCACCAGCACCTGGGCTTGGTCGATGTCGACGCCCGGCTTGAAGACCACGTTGATCGACAGCCGCCCGTCGCCGGTCGACTGCGAATTGATGTAGAGCATGTCGTCGACGCCGTTGATCTCCTGCTCGAGCGGCGTGGCGACGGTCTCGGCGATGACCTCGGCCGAGGCGCCGGGATAGGTCGCGGTGACGTTGACCGTGGGCGGCGCGATCTCGGGATACTCGGCAACGGGAAGCGTTCGCTGGGCGATGAAGCCCACGATGACGATGATGATCGACAGGACCGTGGCGAAGATCGGCCGGTCGATGAAGAAATGCGAGAAGCGGATCATCGCCTCAGCCCGCCTTGGCGGTGATCGTACCCTGCTGCGGCACCACCTTGGCGCCCGGCCTGACCATCGGATTGGCGAGGCCGTCGAGCACGACCTTGTCGGCCGGCGCAAGGCCGCTGCGCACCACGCGCAGCCCGTCGACCAGCGGCCCCAGCACGACCGGCTTGGCCTGCACGACGCCGCCATCGCCGACCGTGAACACGATCTTGCGCGCCTGGTCGGAGATCACCGCCGAGTCGGGAATCAGCAGGGCGTCGTACTCGCCGCCGAACAGTTGCAGCCGGCCGAAGATGCCGGGGGTCAGCAGCTGGTCCTTGTTGTCGATCAGGGCGCGGGCGCGAATGGTGCCGGAGCGCGCCGTCATGGTGTTGTCGACGAAGTCGACCCTGCCCGTGCGCGTCCAGTCGGTCTCGTCGGCGAGGCGAATGCGAACCGGAATCGCGCCGTCGCGCGACGAGGCGAGCGCGCCCGACAGGTAAAGGCGCGTGTAGCGGATGTAGTCGGACTCGGAAATGTCGAACACGAAGTGGATCGGGTCGAGGGTGACGATGGTGGCGAGCAGCGTGGCGCCGGTCTGGCCGCCCGAAATCAGGTTGCCGGGATCGACCTTGCGGTCGGAGATGCGGCCGGCCTGCGGCGCGCGGATCTCGGTCCAGTCGAGGTTGAGCTGCGCCGCCTTGAGGCCGGCCTCGGCCGTCTTCTGCTGGGCGCGCGCGATGTTCAGGTTGGCCTTGCGCTGGTCGTAGTCCTGGTCGGTGATGGTGCGTGAGCGGATCAGCGACGCGCCGCGCTCGACCTGGGTTTCGGCGAGTTCGACCTGCGCCTTGGTGCGCGCCACCTCGGCGTCGGCGCTCTCGACCGCGATCTCGAACGGCCGCTTGTCGATGGCGAACAGAAGATCCCCGACATTGACCAGCTGACCGTCGCGGAAATGCAGCTTGTCGATGAAGCCGGAGACGCGGGCGCGCACCTCGACCGCGGCGATCGGCTCGAAGCGGCCGGAGAATTCGTCCCACTGGGTGACGCGCTTGGCCACCGGCTCGGCCACCGTGACCGGCATGGCGGGCGGTCCGCCTTGGGCCAGGGCGGTCGATAGGGGCAGGAGAAGGGCGGCGGCGAACAGGAGTCGGCGGTGAACGGACAAAGGAATCTCCCTTGCGACTCACTCTACGTCGCTGTGCGAGATGTGGTTCCCGCCGCCGCGACTGTCAATTCCCTGCGAGAGCATCGCGCACGGAGAGCTCAGGCAGGGCGGCTTGTTGCTTCATCGATGCGACAACGCGAGGGTTGCAGGCGGACCTAGCCTTGCATTTGAAGAGTGCCCAATATGCAGGCATGTCAGACCACGGTCCGACGGCGGTCATCGTCAATCCCACCGCCCACAAGGGCGGTGCGGCGCGGCGCTGGCCGGCGATCGAGGCCGAGTTGCGGGGGCGTCTCGGGCCGTTCGAGGCGCGCCTCACCGAGGCTCCGGGCCACGCCACGGCGCTGGCCCGGGAGGCGCTGGCCGGCGGCGCGCGGCGGCTCGTGGCGGTGGGCGGCGACGGCACGGTGAACGAGGTGCTGAACGGCATGCTCGATCCGTCGGGCCGCCTGGTCGCGCCGGACGCGGTGCTCTGCCCGATCCCCGCCGGCACGGCCAACGAGCTGTGTCGCGCCCTCGGCCATCTCGCGCACCCGTCGGGTGCCTACGCCGCGGCGGCGGGCGGCGGCACGCGCCCGGTCGATCTGCTGCGCGTGCGCTGTGTCGGCCTGGATGGCCGGCCGGTCGAGCGCTTCGGCTACCTCATCGTGTCGCTGGGGGCGGCCGCCACCATCAGCCATCGCACCTCGCAGTCGCGCTGGCTGAAGAAGCTGGGCGAGATCGCCTACCTCCTGATGACCCCGACCGTGACCCTGGGCTACCGCCACCGCGATGTCGCCATCGCCATCGACGGCGGCCTGCCGCAGACGCGGCGGCTGTTCACGGCGATGGTCGCCAATACCGAAAACGGCGGCGGCGGCCTCCGGTTGATGCCGGGCGCGCGCTTCGACGACGGCATCCTCGACCTCATCGAGATGGGCGACATTACGCGGCTGGGCGTGCTGTTCGGCGTCATGCCCAAGCTCTACAGCGGCAGCCATGTCGGCCATCCCAAGGTGCGGGTAAGCCAGGGCACGTCGTTCCGCTTCGAGTCCGACGTCGACACGCTGGTCGACCTCGATGGCGAGACCGTGGGCCGTCTGCCGCTGGAGGTCGCCGTGCTGCCGCGCGCCTTCCGGGTCGGCGCCGCCTAGTGGCGGAAGTGACGCATGCCGGTGAAGACCATGGCGAGGCCCGCCTTGTCGGCGGCCTCGATCACTTCCTTGTCGCGCATCGAGCCGCCGGGCTGGATGATCGCCGTGGCGCCGGCTTCGGCGGCGGCCAGCAGGCCGTCGGCGAAGGGGAAGAAGGCGTCCGACGCCACGACGCTGCCGACCGCGGGACTGACCTTCAGCCCGGCGGCCTCGCCCGACTCGGCGGCACGGATGGCGGCGATGCGCGAGGAGTCGCGGCGGTTCATCTGGCCGGCGCCGACGCCCACCGTGGCGCCGTCCTTGGCATAGACGATGGCGTTCGACTTCA
>JAIETA010000005.1 GCA_019745575.1 Reyranella sp.
ACCTGCCACAAAATTCCGTCATCATGAGTCAACCCGACGCACGATGTGTGCATCCCCTAGCAGCTTCGCTGGGGAGGCATCATGACGAGCGGCGCCGCGCTGAGAGTCGTGCGGGCCGGCCTGTTCGACACGCTGCAGGATCTCGGCCGCGTGGGTTTTATGGCGCTCGGCATGCCGACCGCGGGTGCGATGGACCGCATCGGCCTCAGGCTGGCCAATGCGCTGCTCGGCAACCCGCCCGGCTCGGCGGGGCTGGAAATCGGTGTGATGGGCCCCGACCTCCTGGTAGAAGCCGACAGCGTGCGCGTGGCCCTGGTCGGGCCGCTGTCGCCTGCCCTCATCGAAGCTCCCGATGCCCCGCCCAGGCCGCTGGAGTCGGATCGCACGCATCTGCTGAAGCGCGGCCAGATGCTGCGTGTCGGCATGATCGACGGATCGAGCACGGCCTATCTGGCGATCGCCGGCGGCTTCGCGCTACAGCCCTTCATGGGCAGCCTGTCGACCTACGCGCGGGCCGGCGTCGGCGGCTTCGACGGCCGCAAGCTCGCGCCGGGCGATGCCCTGCCGCTCGTCCGCGCGCAGGCGGCAGCGGCCGACGACCGCAAGCTCGCGGCACCCTTCGACTACGGCAGCGGGCCGATCCGAATCGTCTGGGGACCGCAGGAGGACCATTTCACCGCCGCCGGCCGGCGCACCTTCGTGGAGTCCGACTATCGCGTCTCCAAGGAGGCGGACCGCATGGGCATCCGCTTCGACGGCCCGACAATCGAACATGCCAAAAGTGTCGAAAAGGGCGGCGCCGACATAATCTCCGACGGCATCGGCCCCGGCGCCATCCAGGTACCGGGCGCCGGCCTGCCGATCGTGCTTCTGGCCGACCGGCAGACCGTGGGCGGCTACCCGAAGATCGCGACCGTCGCCTCGGCCGACCTGCCGCGCCTCGGCCGCCTGCTGCCCGGCCAGATCGTGCGCTTCCAGGCAGTCACCGTGGCAGAGGCGGAAAAGCTCCGGTGCGACCAGGAAACCCGGCTCGCCCGCGCCATCGCCGAATTCAAGGTCGCCCGCCCGCCCGGCGGCATCGACCTCGCGCGGCTCTACGAGGAGAACCTGATCGACGGCGTGGTCTACGACTGACCGCCACTGTGATCCCGCGGCGCGTGACGATGGACGATCACGGTGAACCCCTCCTCAGGCGACGGCGGCTGGAAGTAACCGGTGATCACCTCGAACTCGGCGTCGCTGGCGGCGAACTCGTGCGTGCCGGCGGCATTGCGGGCCTGCAGGCGCGCGCGGCAGACATCGTCCGGCACGTCGAGAAAGTGCAGGCGGTGGCCGACGCCGGCGCTGTCGCAGATCCCCCGCATCCAGCGCCGACTGGCGACGGTGTTGGCGGGGAAGTCGAGCACGACCGACAGGCCGGCCCCGAGCAGCGCCTCGACATGGCCGCCCATGGCGTCGCGCAGCCGGCGCGAGTTGCGGATGTAGTCGTCCACGGTCCGCTGCTCCTCGCCGTGGAGGCGGGCCAGCCAATAATCCTCACTGATCAGCAGGGTGGCCGGCGCGTCGGCCAGCCGGCGGGCAAGCGTCGACTTGCCGGCAGCGATCTTGCCGCAAAGCATGTGCAGCGTCGTTTCCTGAACGGTCATGATGTTCGTATCCCGAAGCGGCCATCGACGAGAGAGCGTCGAGAGTCGAGGCCTGATCTGAAGGCGTGGCGAAGACCCGGCCCGACTGGTCAGGCCGGGCGGCTAATTCGCGTGGTGCGGCGCGGCGCCCGGGAAGGTTTCAGATCCATGCCGTAATCATAGCCTGCCGCGCTTGCGGGTGAAACGGCGGCCTGAACGGCCGGCCTAGACGTCGCCGTCGCGCTCGCCGTCGCCGTCGAACGACAGGCGGCCGGGTCCCGAGACGTAGAGGGCCAGCAGGCCGCCGGCCAGGGCGAAGTTCTTCAGGAAATGCGAGATCTGGCCGCGGTCGACGAAATTGGCATGGAACAGCAGGGCGGTGACGACGCAGAAGCCCGCCAGCCCCAGGGTGGCGACCTTCACCTTGAAACCGACGATCAGCAGCAGCGCGCCGCCGATCTCGACCACGATGGCGGCCGGCAGCAGCAGCCTGATCGTGCCGTGCTGCACCATGAACTGCGCCGCCTCGTCGTAGCCCACGATCTTGCCGACGCCCGACCACAGGAACAGGCCGGCCAGCAGACACCGCGCGACCAGCAGTACGTTGCTGTCTCCCGTTTCGTCCATCGGCCCTGCCTCCCGGATCGAATGCTTTCAGTGTAGCCGGTCAGGCCGGGCATTGGTACGAAACCCGGCCGATCTGAGACGATTGAAACAACCGCATCGGGGAACAACGCGATGAGCTGGCAACCAGAAATGGACGAGCTGCGCCGCCGCCAGGAGTTCGCCCGGCGGATGGGCGGCGCCGACAAGGTGAAGCGCCAGCACGACGGCGGCCGGCTGACCGTGCGCGAGCGCATCGAGCGGCTGCTCGACAAGGACTCGTTCCGCGAACTCGGCAGCGTCGCCGGCAAGGCCGAGTATGACGGCGCCAACGACCTGGTCGATCTGACGCCGGCCAACGCCGTCATGGGCCGCGGCCGGATCGACGGCCGTCCGGTGGCGGTCACCGGCGACGACTTCACCGTGCGCGGCGGCTCGGCCGACGCCACGATCAAGGCGAAGTCGAACTACATCGAACGCTACGCCAACCAGTTCCGCGTCCCGGTGGTCCGGCTGATCGAGGGCTCGGGTGGCGGCGGTTCGGTAAAGACCATCGAGACGACCGGCCGCGCCAACGTCCCCGGCGTCAGCGGCTGGGAATGGGTGGTGGAGAATATGGGCACCGTGCCGACCGTCGGGCTGGGCCTGGGCTCGGTCGCCGGCCTCGGCGCGGCGCGGCTCGCGGCCACGCACTACTCGGTGATGGTGAAGGAGATCTCGGCGATGTTCGTCGCCGGCCCGCCCGTCGTGAACCGTCTCAGCCCCAAGCAGTACGACAAGCAGGAATTGGGCGGCTGGGAGATCCAGCTGCGCGCCGGCGCCATCGACGAGGCGGTCGACAGCGAGGACGAGGCCTTTGCCGCGGCGCGCCGCTTCTTGTCCTACCTGCCGTCGTCGGTGCACGAGGCGCCGCCGCGCGGGCCGCGGGCCGACGATCCGGCGCGGCGCGAGGAGTCCCTCTTTGACGCGATCCCGCGCGACATCCGCAAGGTCTATCGCATCCGCCCGATCGTCGAGAAGATCGTCGACCAGGGCAGCTTCTTCGAGATGGGCCGGCTCTACGGCCGCTCGGTCGTCACCGGCTTCGCCCGCATCGACGGCTGGCCGGTGGCGGTGATGGCGAGCGACCCGATGTTCTATGGCGGCGGCTGGACGGCCGACGCCTGCCAGAAGGTCGCGCGCTTCCTCGACATGGCCGAGACCTTTCATCTGCCGGTGGTCTATTTCTGCGACTGCCCCGGTTTCCTGATCGGGCTCGAAGCCGAGAAGAGCGGCGTCATCCGCCAGGGCGTGCGCGCCATGTCGGCGATGTTCCAGACCACGGTGCCGTGGTGCACCTTCATCATCCGCAATGCCTTCGGCGTGGCGGGCGCCGCCCACCAGAACGGCGGCAGGGTCAACTGGCGCTATGCCTGGCCGTCGGGCCGCTGGGGCTCGCTGCCACTGGAGGGCGGCATCGAGGCGGCCTATCGCGCCGACATCGACGCCGCGCCAGATCCGAAGGCCAAGATGGCCGAGATCGAGGAGCGGCTGAACAAGCTGCGCTCGCCGTTCCGCAGCGCCGAGACTTTCTGGATCGAGGAGATCGTAGATCCGCGCGACACCCGGAAGATCCTGTGCGAGTTCGTCGAGGCGGCGGCGCCTGTCCGCGGCGTCGGCCGCAGCAGCCTGTGGATGCGGCCCTAAAAACGCTTCGACAGAAATTTGCGGCCGTTACTTCGCAGCGGGCGCCGCCGCGGGGCCGTCCCAGCCGTAGCCCTGGAGCCGGGGCAGCAGGCCGCAGGCCGGCTCGAACGGCGGGTTGCTGAGATAGTCCTGGTCGGACACGACATAGGCTTGACCGGGGGTCCGGCTGAGGACCGCGGTGAGCGCCGGGAACGACCAGTCCTGAAAGAACAGCTTGTTGGGCCAGTCGTGCAGCGGCAGCGTCTCGGCCCGGATCAGGCCGTGGCGCGCATCGACCACGCCGCGCAGGCCGTCGAGGTAGGTCGACCACAGGCGCGTGAGGGCGAGATCGGGGATGGCGGCGGCGAAGGCGAGCGCCGTCGCCAGGGCCAGCACGCGCCCGGCGACCGCCGTCTCGCCCAGGATCGGCAGCACGGCCGGCGGCCCGTGCCGGCGGGCCGTGAACAGCCACATCCCGCCCAGCAGGACGGCGAGCAGCACGCCGCCCGCCTGACGCGCCACGTAGTGCGACGGCGGATAGAGGATCGACGGTTCGTGCACGATCCGCCACCACGGCGACAGCACGAGCAGTCCGGCGATGACGCCGAGAACGATCGCGGGTCCGCGTCCGCGGAGCCACGCCGGATTGCGCAGCACGGCCACGCCGCAGATCACGAAGCCGACCAGCGGCATGGCGAACTGCATGTTCTGCCAGAAGTCCACGCTGGTCGACCGCACCTTGAGGAAGTGTGGGTGGTCCCAGTAGTCGACGATCGTGGCGGCAGACACGACCGCGGCGCCGACGAAGGCGAGGGCTGCGATCGCGTAGAGCATGCGCAGGCCGAAGTCGGCGGCGGCGACGCGCCGCGAGGCCCAGACGATGGCCGCCACCAGCAGCGGCCCAAGATAGACCATGGCCTCGTAGGAGCGCAGGCAGAGCGCGCCCAGCGCGCAGAGCAGCAGCGCATCGCGCCGGCTGCGGCCGTTCGTGGTGAGGATCACCGCCATGGTCGCCGTGACCGCCGCGAAAGTGGCGTTGTATTCGCCGACGATGAAGAACGAGGTCGGCAGATAGACCGCCGCGACGATGACGACGACGGCGGCGAGCAGCGGCGGCTCGTGGCGGACGCGCGCCAGGGCGACGGTGTAGAAGGCGGCCGGCACGCCGAACAGCGCTGCCGAATAGGCCAGCGCCAGCAGGCTGGTGTCGCGCAGGCCGAGTTCGGCCAGGACGAGCACCGGCAGCTGCGTCGCCCAGTCGATATGGGCGCGGGCGGCGTAAAAGTCGTGGAACTGCCGGCGATCGAGCAGGTTCACGAGAAAGGCCGAGCCGTCCCAAAAGAGGCCGCGATGGGCGACGGCGTTGCAGATGACCAGTGTCCACAACAGCAGCACGACACCGCGATACGCCGTGGCCCCGGAGATCGCGGGCATGGCTAGTCGCGCCAGACGTAGGCGCCCAGCCGGTAGGGCTCGGCCGGCGGAAAGGGCTGCCAGGAGTCGAAGTCCCTGGGCGGCGCGATGATGCCGTCGCCGCGCTTGCCGCGCAGCGCCAAGCTGAGGCTGGGCAGAATCCAGGACTCGACCAGCAGCAGGTGGGGATTTTTGGCCAGCGGCGTGTCCTCGAAGGCGATCACGCCGGGCTGCGTGCGCACGATGGTGCGCACGGTGTCGAGATAGGAGATCCAGGTGCGCGTCAGGTAGATGTCGGACGGCAGTCCGGCCAGCACCATCAGGAAGGCAAAGCCCAGGAAGCGGCGCGCCGCCTCGGGTTGCACCAGGACGACGAAGACGGGCAGCCTGGCGCGCAGGCCTGACCGGTAGGCCCACATGAAGAGGATGATCGTCGCGATGACCATGCCGGCGGCGGTGCGTGCGACGTACTGCGACTTGGCGAGCGGCCGGACCAGCGTGTCGCTGAGCGCAAGCACCGGGGACAGCGCCAGAACGACGAGAAACAGCGCAGCCCAGCGATAGGGCCGCGTGCCGAGCAGCGCCTTGGGATCGACCAGCGCCCACACCACGACGACCAGCGCCGCCGCCAGCGCCATGTCGAACTGCATGTTCTGCCAGAAGTTCATGGCGGTCGCGACGGTGTCGCTGAGATGCTCCTGCGAGTGGGGCCGCAGGATCGATCCCACGGCCACGACCATGCCGGCTAGGAACAGCGCCGCGGCGAGCAGATGCAGGCCGGTGGCGAGGAGCGGGCGCGAGGGGGCGCGGCGAACCGCCCACAGGATGAGCGCCGCCAGCAGCGGACCGAGATAGATCATCACCTCGTAGGTCCGCATGCCGAGGAAGCTGATCGCGGCCAGCACCAGGCCGTCGAACACGGTGAGGCGCTCGGCCGTCACCAGCCGCACCGCGGCCAGCGTGGCAATCGCGTAGGCGGTGTTGTATTCGCCGACGATGAAGAAGGAGGTCGTCATGAAGACGACGGCGATCGCCGCCATGACGGCGGCCAACAGGACGGCGTCGTCCTTGGCGCGCAGCAGCGCCAGGTGATAGAGGGCGGTCGGCACCGCGAACAGGCCGAGCGACAGCAGCCGGGCCATCAGGTGCAGGTCGGTGGCGCCCAGGAACAGCGCCACCATGACCGGTATCTGGCCGACGACCATGGCATAGAGGCGCGGCGCGTAGAAATCGAAGAACCATTCGCGCCGGGCGATCTGCACGAGGAAAGCCGACCCGTCGACGAAAAGTCCGCGGCTCTCCCAGCTGTGCCAGAGCGCCAGGCCCCAAAGCAGGCCGACTGTCGTTCTATAGGCGATTGTCGTGGTTGGCATGCGCAAGCGAGCGGGCTCTACAGGAGCGCCGGGAGGGACGCAAGCGGTCCCGGCTTGCGGCGTCGAAGAGGCGCTGTTAGCAAGGCGCCGCAAGCGAGGACCGACGATGCTCAGTTGGGAGAAAATCGACGCAATTCCGGGCTGGTTCATGTTCCAGTCGTATTGCGTCTGGCGCGCCCTGCTCGACCAGCAGACCCGGGTGACCGGCGACCTGTTCGAGATCGGCGTGTGGCGCGGCAGGTCGGCCTCGGTGCTCGCCAGCTACCGCAAGGACGGCGAGAAGCTCTACCTGTGCGACCTCAGGCTCGACGAGCCGGCGGTGCATCGCGCCCTCCAGTCGGTCGGCGCCGACCTCGGCAACCTGGTGCCGCTGTCCGGCCCGTCGGCCGATCTGCCGGCCAAGCTCGACCTCGCTGCCATGCATCAGACGGTGCGGTGGTTCCATATCGATGGCGAGCATACCGGCACGGCGGTCTATCGCGAACTCGAGTTCGCCAACCGGATCGTCAACACCGGCGGCATCGTGGTGATCGACGACTTCTTTTCGCCGCGCTATCCGGCCAACACGACCGAAGTCATCCGCTATCTGGAGAAAAACCCGTTCCATTTCCGATTGCTCGCCGTGGGCTTCAACAAGGGCTATCTCTGCCGCCCCGAGAGTCTGCCGCGCTACATGGATTTCCTGGCCTCGGGCATGTCCGGCGCCCTCGCCGCCTACGGCGCCAAGACGACCCTCTTCAAGACCACCGGCCCGTGGGACACCGATGCCGTCGGCATCACCGACTATGTCGAGGACGCGGGCGCCATCGCCGGCCCCGACAACGAGCCGCAGCGTTGGCACATGATGCGAACCCGCCACGTCTGGACGCCCTGGCGCCATCTCCAGAACGGCTGGCGCATGCTGCGCGGCGGCTAGCCTCAAGCCGGGCGGGCGATCTTCATCTGCTCGTCGAGGTCGTCGGCGATGAAGTGCCGGACGATCTCGTCGAGGTCGCGGTCGGTCTCGAAGCCCAGGCGGCGCGAACGGGCGGAATCGATCCCCTGGGGCCAGCCGTCGCAGATCTTCTGGATCGCCGGATCGTGCTGCCACACCACCTTGCCGACCTTGCGGTTGCCGGAATGACGCGACACCGCGGCCTCGAGGTCACGCGCCGTCACGTTGATGCCATTCAGCAACAGGGTGCGCCCCGGCCCGAAGGCATCCGGCGGCAGGTCGTGCAGGCGCATGAAGGCATCGACCGTCTTGCGTGGGCTGAGCACGACCATCACCGTGTCGGGCGTCACCGGGCAGACGACATCGACGCCGGTAAGCGGTTCGCGGACCACGGAGCTCGCCCAGGTCGAGGCCGCCTTGTTGGGCAGGCCGGTCCGCACGCAGATCGTCGGCAGCCGTACCGAGGTGCCGCGCAGGAAGCCCTTGCGGGTGTAGTCGCGGACCAGGAACTCGCCGATCGACTTCTGGGCGCCATAAGACGTCTGCGGCGTGAGCGGCGTGTCGTCGGTCACCGCCTTGGGCAGCTCGCCGCCGAAGGCGGCCAGGGAACTGGTGAAGACGACGCGCGGGTTGGTGCCGAGCGCCCGGCAGGCTTCGAGCACGTTGCGCGTGCCCTCGAGATTGACCCGGTAGCCGAGATCGAAGTCGGCTTCGGCGCCGGCGCTGACGACGGCGGCGAAGTGGAAGACCGTCGTCGCACCCTGGACGATCGATTGCACGGTGGCAAAATTGGAGATGTCGCCGGCGACTGTCCTGACCCGGGGATCGTCGAGGCCGGGCCCACCCGCGCGGCCGACATCGAACAGCAGCAGCTCGCTCACCGGCTCGGCGGCGCCCGACGGTCCGGCGACGACGCCCTGCTGCAGGATGCGGCGCGCCAGCTTGTTGCCGAGAAAGCCCGCGCCGCCCGTGATGACAACCTTCATGCCCTGTCCGATCCGTTAGGTCTCTGCGGCGGAAAGTGTGCACAGACCGCCGTTCGCAGTCTATGTTGCCGGCAATGGCGGGATCGACCGAAATCGTCGTCTTCAAGGACGCCTTGATCCTTCTCGGCACTGCGGCGGTCGTGGCGCCGGTGGTTCATCGGCTGAAAATCAGCCCGATCCTGGGCTTCTTTGCGGTCGGCGCCGCCCTCGGACCGCACGGCCTCGGCGCGCTCGCCGAGTATTCACGTGCCATCGACTGGATCACGGTCACCGGCGAGAAGCAGATCGCCTTCATCGCCGACCTCGGCATCGTCTTTCTGCTTTTCTTCATCGGCCTCGAGCTCTCGATGCGCCGCCTGCTCACCATGCGCCGCCTCGTTTTCGGACTGGGTGGGCTGCAGAGTTTCCTGACGGCGCTCGCTATTTCGCTGGGCGCCCTGTGGCTCGGCCAGCCACCCGCCGCCGCCCTGATCATCGGCTCGTGCCTGGCGCTTTCCTCGACCGCGATCGTGATGGAGCTGCTGTCGGGGCAACGCCGGATGATGTCGACCACCGGCCGCACCAGCTTCGCCATCCTGCTCGCCCAGGATCTCGCAGTGGTGCCCCTGCTGTTCCTGATCAGCGCCCTGGGCGGCCACGCCGAGGGCTCGGGCTCGGTGCTGCAGAGCGTTGCCCTGGCGCTGGTCGAGGCCGCCGTCGCCGTCGGGGTGATCGCGGTGGTCGGTCGCCTGATCCTGAAGCCGCTGTTCCGTCTCGCCGCCGGCACGGACAACCCCGAGTTCTTCATGGCGGCCACCCTGCTGATCGCCGTCGGCTCGGGCGTGATCGCCGCCTACGCCGGCCTGTCGATGGCCCTCGGCGCCTTCGTGGCCGGCCTGCTGTTGGCCGAGACCGAGTACCGGCGCGCGGTCGAGGCGATGATCGATCCCTTCCGCGGCCTTCTGCTCGGGGTTTTCTTCTTCTCGGTCGGCATGCATATCGACCTCGGCTTCCTGTGGCGCGAGGCCCCGCTGGTGGCGCTGGCGTTCGTCGCCTTCATCGCCGGCAAGGCGCTGCTGCTCTTTCCGCTTTGCCGCCTGTTCGGCATTCCGCGCGCGGCCAGCCTGGAAACCAGCCTGCTGCTGGCTCCCGGCGGCGAGTTCGCCTTCATCGGCATCGGCCTGGCCACCACACTCAACCTGATCGACAGCCGAGTCGCGGCGGGGGTGCTTGCCGTGGTGTCGCTGACCATGGCGACCCTGCCGTTCATGGCCGTGCTGGCGCGCAAGGCCGCGGCGCGGCTGGAGACCGACGCGCCGACCAGCGCGGTCGCCACTGTGCTGCCGCCCGACGATCACACGCGGCGCGTCATCGTCGTGGGCCACGGCCGCGTCGGCCAGCTGGTCTGCGACCTGCTCGACAAGCACCAGATCGCCTACCTCGCCACCGACAAGGACGCCGCCGTCGTCGAGCGCTGGCGCGGGCTCGGGCGGCCCGTCTACTACGGCGACGCCAGCAACGCCCTCTATCTGCGGCGCTGCGGCATCGACGAGGCAACCGCCGTCATCGTCACCATCGACACGGCCGTGGTCGACGACGTGGTGCGAGCGGTGCGGGCGGACCGGCCCGACGTCATGATCGTGGCACGCGCCCACGATGCCCAACATGCCCGCCACCTCTACACGCTGGGCGTCACGGACACCGTTCCGGAGACCATCGAGGCCAGCCTTCAGCTCGCCGAGACGGCGCTGGTCGGCCTGGGAGTCCCGATGGGCCTGGTGATCGCCTCGATCCACGAACGGCGCGAGGTCGTCCGTCACGAACTCCAGGCCGCCGCCGGCGGCGCCGCGGCCCTTACCGAGCAGATTCGCCAAGCCCGCCAGACGGCCCGGCGCGACAGGAAACCCGAACCATGAGGGGCATGTGAAGGTCGTCAGCTGGAATCTCTTGCGCCTGACCGGCGCCGCCGTCGAGGACGTTGCAAGGCTGCTGGAGCGAGAAAAGCCCGACCTGCTGCTGATGCAGGAAGTCACCGAGCACATGGATACGCTGACATCGCTGGCCGGCGGCCATTTCCACCGCCAGCCCTGGCCTGGCCGGATCCACGGACTCGCGGTCTGGTCGCGCAGCCGGCATGTCATGCCCTATGCCCTGCCGCTGCCGGCCTCGCGGCTGCCCGGCCGGCTGCCGCGGCGCCGGGCGCAGATCGTGCAGGCGGGCGACATCACCTTCGCCAACGTGCATCTGTCCCACGGCCAGCTGCTCAATCGCCGGCAGCTCGCGCGCATCGCCCAGTCGTTGCGCGGCAGGCCGTCGGCGATCGTCGGCGACTACAATGCCGTGGGCCCGATCCTGCTGCCCGGCTTCTCGGATGTGGGGCCGATCGAGCCGACGCATTTCGCCAGCAATGTCGTGCCCTTTCGTCTCGACCGGTGCCTGGTGCACGGCCTGCGCTGCAGCGCCACCAGCACGCTCGCCTTCGGTCCGTCCGACCATCGCCCGATCATGGCGGAGCTGCACATCGCCGAAGGCGGCACGAAACGCGACCCGCTGCGCGCCGCCCGCCGCCGCATCGCCCGGCTGCGCGCCGCGCTGCGCTGAACGGCCCCTATAGGTAGGGCTGCAGCAGGCGCGCCGCGCTGCTGCGCAAGCGGATCGGCAGCGGATCCGCGTCGAGCTCGGTCAGCGTCAGGCGCCGGCAGATCCGCGTCGCTTCGGCGATCTCGTGCGCGAAGCCCGTGTCATGCAGTTCGACGTTGAGCTCGAAGTTGAGACGGAAGCTGCGGGTGTCCCAGTTGGCGCTGCCGACCATCGACCAGCTATCGTCTACCGTCATCAGCTTGGAGTGCTCGAACGGCGGCGGCAGCAGCCAGACCCTGCATCCCGCCTCGATCAGCAGCCGAAGCGGCACCCGGCGCGCCCAGTCGAGGATGGCATGGTTGCCGCGCTCGGGAAGGACCAGATCGACCTCGATGCCGCGCATGGCGGCGAGACCCAGCGCCATGGTCAGCTGTTCGGGCGGCAGGAAGTACGGCGTCACCACGCGGATCGACTTGCGCGCGCAGGAGATCGCATGAAGCGCCACGAACTCGATCCGCTCGTTGTCCTCGTCCGGCCCGGAGGTCACCACCCGGGCCGCCACCGATCCCGCCTTGTCGATCGGCGGGAACCAGCCGTCGTCCGGGAGGTGCTCGCCGGTGGCGAACAGCCAGTCGTCGGCGAAAGCGTCGGCGAGCTGCTCCACGACCGGCCCCTCGATGCGAAAGTGCGTGTCGCGCACCGGGTGCGGCGGGCCGAAACTCTGTACGTTCTCGGCGCCGATATTCAGCCCGCCGGTGAAGCCGATGCGGCCGTCGATCACCAGCACCTTGCGATGGTTGCGCAGGTTCACGAACGGCATGCGCCAGGGAAAGTACGAATGCAGGAACCGCGCGACGGGCACCCCGGCTTGACTGAGCCGCCGGTAGGTACCCGACCAGAAGTAGCCGCCACCCACGCCGTCGATCAGCACCCGAACCTGCACGCCGCGGCGCTGCGCCTCGATCAGCGCCTGGTGAAACGGCTCGCCCGCTGCGTCGGCGCGGAAGATGTAGCTTTCAAGGCCGATGGTCTTCTCGGCCCGGCCGATCTCCGCCAGCATGCGGGGATAGGCCTCGTCGCCATTGCGCAGGACCTCGACCTTGTTGCCGAGCTCGCGCGGCAGCCCGGTCAGTCGGCCGACCGCGAACTCCAACGGCGCCAGCGGATCGTCCGGCGCCATGTCCGCGGACGCCGCCTCGGCAATCGCGGGCTGAACGCGCGCGCGCAGCAGCCGCTTGGCGCGCCGCTTGACGCGGTTGATGCCCATGATCGCGTAGAGCAGCCCGCCGAGGAACGGCGACAGCCAGGCAATGCCGATCCACGAGACCGCCGCGCCGACATTGCGCTTGTAGAGCAGGACGTGGACGGTGACGGCGCCGGCGATGGCGATGTGCATCGTCGCGGCGGCCTCGCCGATCAGCCAGGCCAGTTCGGCGGTCAGGGTCACGCGTCGATCAGGCCACCGCCTTGATCGTCTTCGCCGTGATGTCAATGATCTCGTCGATCTGCGCCTTCTCGATCACCAGCGGCGGCGACATGGCGATGGCGTCGCCTGACTGGCGCACCATCAGGCCAAGCTCGAAAGCCTTGGTGAAGGCCGCGTAGCCGCGCGCCCCGACCGCGCCGCTCGGCGCCAGATCGATGCCGGCGGCAAGTCCGAGGTTGCGGATGTCGGTGACGTTGGGCAGGCCCTTCAGCGAATGCACGCCCTCTTCCCAATAGGGCGAGAGTTCGGCCGAGCGCTCGAACAAGCTCTCGTCGCGATAGATGTCGAGCACGGCCGAGGCCGCGGCGCAGGCCAGCGGATGGGCCGAATAGGTATAGCCGTGGAACAGATCGATGGCGTTCTCCGGACCGTTCATCAGCCCGTCGAACACGTGCTTGCGCACGAACACGCCACCCATCGGCACCGTGGCGTTGGAAATGCCCTTGGCCACCGTCATCAGGTCGGGAATGACCCCGAACTTCTCGGCGGCAAAGCTCGTGCCCAGGCGGCCGAAGCCCGTGATGACCTCGTCGAAGATCAGCAGGATGCCGTGCTTGTCGCAGATCTGGCGCAGCCGCTGGAGGTAGCCCTTGGGCGGCGGCAGGTAGCCGGTCGAGCCGGCGCAGGGCTCGACGATGACGGCGGCGATGTTCGAGGCATCGTGCAGGCCGACGATCTTCTCGAGTTCGTCGGCCAGCTCGGCACCGTGCTCGGGCTGGCCCTTCGAGAAGGCATTCTGCGGCAGGTGGGTGTGCGGCAGATGATCGACGCCCGGCAGCATGGCGCCGAACCATTTGCGGTTGTTGACCATGCCGCCCACCGAAATGCCGCCGAAGCCGACACCGTGATAACCGCGTTCGCGGCCGACGAAGCGGGTGCGCGTGCCCTGGCCATTGGCGCGGTGATAGGCGAGCGCGATCTTCAGCGCCGAGTCGACCGCCTCGGAGCCGGAGTTGCAGTAGAAGGCGTGATTGAGATCGCCCGGCAGCAGCGCGGCGTGCCGCGCCGCCAGCTCGAATGCCTTGGGGTGCCCCATCTGGAACGATGGCGCGTAGTCCATCTCGTCGAGTTGCTTGGCGATCGCCGCCTTGATCTCCTCGCGGCCGTGGCCCGCGTTGACGCACCACAGGCCGGCCGTGCCATCGATGATCTTGCGGCCTTCCGGCGTCCAGTAGTGCACGCCCTTGGCCCGGGCCAGCAGCCGCGGGTTCTTCTTGAACTGCCGGTTGGCCGTGAACGGCATGAAGAAGGCGTCGAGATTGTTGGCGGCGGGCTTGGCGTTGGCGGGCGTCATCGTTGGGTTCCTCGGCGGACAAGAAGGCTGGGCGGGCACGCTATCACTTGTTCACGTCCACGACCACGCGACCGCGTATCTCGCCTTTGAGGATTTTTGGGGCGAGCCCCATCAGATCGGACAGCCCTGCCTCGCTCACCGTACTGTCGAGTCTGTCGAGCGGCAGGTCCGACCCCAGCCGCTGCCACGCCGCCTCGCGCGGCGCCCGGGACAGCATCACCGAGTCGATTCCGTAGACCGCAATATTGCGCAGGATGAACGGCAGGATCGACCCGGGAAACGAAGGACCGGCGGCCAGGCCGCAGACGGCGGCCGCGCCATTGTACTTCAGCTGCGCGAGCGCCCGGGCAAACATGACGCCGGAGACCGTGTCGACCAGGCCGGCAAAACGCTCCGACAGCAGCGGCCGGTCCGGCGCCTCGACCAGCTCCTTGCGGTCCATGATCGTGCTGGCGCCCAGCGCAGTGAGATAGGCGGCCTCCTGCGGCCGGCCAGTTGCGGCCACGACCGCATAGCCCAGTTTGGCCAGGATCGCGACGGCGATGCTGCCGACGCCACCGGCGGCGCCGGTCACCAGGATCTCGCCGCCTTCGGGACGAACGCCGTGCTTCTCCAACGCCATGACGCACAGCATGGACGTGTAGCCCGCCGTGCCGATCGCCATCGCCCGCCGGGTCGAGATCGCGGCCGGCAACTTGATCAGCCAGTCGCCTCTGACCCGCGCCTTGGTGGCGTAACCGCCCCAATGCAGTTCGCCGACCCGATAGCCATTCAGCACGACCTTGTCGCCCGGCTTGAAGGCGGCGTTGTCCGACGTCTCGACCGTGCCGGCGAGGTCGATTCCGCCGACATGCGGCCAGGTCTTCACAAGCCCGCCACCCGTCGTCAGCACCAACCCGTCCTTGAAGTTCAGGGTCGAGTAGTTGACGGCGACCGTGACATCGCCGGCCGGCAGCCTGTCGTCGGGCAGGGTCTCGACGGTACCGCTCACCTTGCGGTCGGCACCTTGATTAAGGACGAGGGCACGAAAAGACATCGATTTCTCCGGGCTATTTCCGGAGTTCTATCAGGTCGCCGTGCCGGAGCCATAGCCGCTTCCACAAACCGGCATTGCAGGCACCGGACATCCATGTCCGGACGACCGAGATGTCGCTCGACCAGGAGGTCGAGGCCGTCCTTGCCGCCCTGCGCCAGCGCGGGATTGTCGACTGAAGGGCGCGGCGGATTGGCCGCGGCTTTGACAGAACCGCGGCCTGCGGGCAGCCTGCCGTGCCGCTCACACGACCCGCGGATCCGGGAGGATGCAATGCCCTACCAGTCGATCGAGGTGCGCAAGCTCACGCCCACCATCGGCGCCGAGATCTTCGGGGTCGATCTCGCCCGCCCGCTCGGCAACCAGCAGTTCCAGGAAGTGCACGACGCGCTGATGGACAATCTGGTGATCTTCTTCCGCGACCAGAAGATGACGATCGACCAGCACAAGGCGTTCGGCCGCCGCTTCGGGCCGCTGCACACCCACCCCAACGCGCCGATCGAGATCAAGGAGCATCCTGAGATTCTCGTGATCAAGGCCGACGAAAAGTCCAAGCGCGTCGCGGGCGAGGAGTGGCACACCGACGTGTCGTGCGACGTCGAGCCGCCGATGGGCTCGATCCTGTACCTCACGGAGGTGCCGCCCGACGGCGGCGGCGACACGCTGTTCGCCAACATGTACCGCGCCTACGAGACGCTCTCCGAGCCGCTGAAACAGATGCTGCAGGGCCTCACTGCACTCCACGACAGCACCAAGGCGCACTACTACCGGGTGAAGGCCACCGACCGCGACGACCTCAAATTCCCCAACGCCGAGCATCCCATCGTTCGCACCCATCCGGTGACGGGCCGGCAGGGGCTCTACGTCAATCGCGGCTTCACGCTGCGCATCCCGCAGCTGCGGCGGAGCGAAAGCGACGCCCTGCTGGAAATGCTCTACCGCCATATCGAGACGCCGGAGTTCCATTGTCGCTTCAAGTGGCAGCCCAATTCCGTCGCCTTCTGGGACAACCGCGCCACCCAGCACCATGCGATGTTCGACTACTTCCCGCACCGCCGCTACGGCCATCGCGTGACGGTCTGCGGCGACAAGCCCTTCTATCGGGCGGCATAACCGCCGGCACGGCTTGCCAAGCCGGCAGGCCGGCCCCAAGTCTAGATCCATGACCGGCCTTCAGTTCAGCCTCCTCCCGCACCGCGGCGTCATCGCCGTGGGCGGGCCCGATCGCGTAGAATTCCTGCAGGGATTGATCTCCAACGACACCACGAAGGTGGCGCCCGGCCAGGCCATCTGGGCGGCACTTTTGACTCCTCAGGGCCGCTTCCTGAACGACATGTTCGTGGTGGACGGGGGCGCCGACACGCTGCTGCTGGAGACCGAGCGCGAGCGCGCGCCGGCGCTGGCCCGGAAGCTCAGCCTCTACAAGCTCCGCTCCAAGGTAACCGTCGAGGACCGCAGCACGACGATGGAAGTCGCCGCCGTCTTCGGCACCGGATGCGACAAGGTCCTGCCCATCGAAGGGACAAACGCCTTTGCCGACCCCCGGCTTGCCGACCTCGGACTGCGGGTCCTGGCGCCGGCCGGCCAGGCGGCGGCAATCCTGTCGGCACGCGGCATGGCCGTCGCGCCGGCCGACGCCTACGACGCCTTGCGCCTCTCACTCGGCGTGCCCGACGGCAGCCGCGATCTGCCGGTCGAGAAGGCGCTGCTGCTCGAGAGCGGTTTCGACGAACTGAACGGCGTCGACTGGAAGAAGGGTTGCTACATGGGCCAGGAGCTGACGGCCCGCACCAAGTACCGCGGCCTGGTGAAGAAGCGGCTGTTTCCGGTGCAGGTCGAGGGCACGTTGCCGGCGCCCGGAACGGCGATCCAGCTGGCGGACGAGGAAGTGGGCGAATTGCGCTCCGGCCTCGGGGATCGCGCCATCGCCATGCTGCGCCTGGACGCCGTGCGCGGCGGCGGTGCGCTGACGGCCGGCGGCGTCCGTATCGTGCCGCGGATTCCGGCCTGGATGCGGCTGCCCGATCCCGCCGGCCCCTAGCGGCCCCGTCGTCCCGGGCCTAAGGTCTTGCCGGCCCGAGCGCCCAGGGAGACCGCCCGTGAGACTGATCGATCCCAATCCTTTCACGACGCGGCCGGAGATCGTCGGCACGTTCGGCGTCGTGGCCTCGACGCACTGGATCGCCACCGCGGTCGGCATGGGCATGCTCGAGAAGGGCGGCAACGCCTTTGACGCTGCCGTCGCCACGGCGTTCACCCTGCAGGTCGTCGAGCCGCATCTCTGCGGGCCGGGCGGCGACGTGCCGCTGATCCTGCACGACGTGCGCCGCGGCAAGACCGAGGTGATCTGCGGCCAGGGGTCTATGCCGGCCGGCGCCACCATCGCCCATTACAAGGGGCTCGGCCTCGATCTCATTCCCGGCACCGGCCTGCTGTCGGCCTGCATCCCGGGCACCTTCGACGCCTACATGCTGCTGCTGCGCGACTACGGCACGATGCGGCTGGCCGACGTGCTGTCGCCCGCCATCGGCTACTGGCTAAATGGTTTTCCGCTGGCCGAGCGTGCCTCGGCCACCATCGCCACCGTGGCCGAGCAGTTCCGCGCCCACTGGAAGACCTCGGCGGCGGTATTCCTGCCCGACAACAAGGTGCCGGCCCCGGCCTCGATGTTCCGCAACGTCACGCTCGGCAACACCTATGCGCGGCTCCTCAAGGAGGCCGAGGCGGGCGGCGGCGGGCGCGAGGCCGAGATCGAGCGCGCCCGCGCGAGCTGGAGCCGGGGTTTTGTCGCCGAGGCGATCGACCGCTTCTGCCGCACCCAGGCGGTGATGGACGTCTCGGGCAGGCCCAACAAGGGCGTGCTGACGGGCCACGACATGGCCGCCTGGCAGGCCACCGTCGAGGCGCCGCTCGCCTACGACTACGGCCGGTACACGGTCTGCAAGGCAGGCCCGTGGACACAGGGGCCGGTGGTCCTGCAGCAACTCGCGCTGCTCAAGGGCTACGACCTCGACGGCATGGAACCCACCGGCCCCGACTTCATCCATCTCGTGGTCGAGGCGAGCAAGCTCGCCTATGCCGACCGCGAGTCCTTCTACGGCGATCCTGCCTTCGTCGATGTGCCGATGGCGACGCTCCTGTCCGACGCCTACAATGCCGACCGCCGCAAGCTGATCGATCCGGCGCGGGCCTCGCTCGAACAGCGGCCGGGCAAGGTCGAGGGCTACGGCGGCGTGGTGAAGTTGCGCCGCGCCGACGGCGCGCGGCTGGGCGTGGCGTCGAGCGGCGCCGGCGAGCCCACCGTCGGCCGCGTCGGCCAGACCACCGGCGACACGGTGCATTTCGACATCGTCGACCGGGACGGCAACATGATCTCGGCAACGCCGTCGGGCGGCTGGCTGCAGAGCTCGCCGGTGATCCCCGAACTCGGCTTCCCTTTGGGCACCCGCGGCCAGATGTTCTGGCTCGAGGAAGGCCTGCCCGGCTCTCTGGCGCCGGGCAAGCGGCCGCGCTCCACGCTCACGCCGACCCTCGCCCATCGCGACGGCCAGCCCTATATGGTCTGGGGCTCGCCGGGCGGCGACCAGCAGGACCAGTGGATCGCCCAGCACTTCCTGCGCCATGTCCATTGCGGCATGAACCAGCAGGAGGCGATCGACGCACCGGCCTGGCACAGCGAGCATTTTCCCAGCTCCTTCTGGCCGCGCACGGCGCGCCCGGGCGTCCTGGTGCTGGAAGGCCGGATTCCCAAGGCGACGGTGGATGAATTGCGCCGGCGCGGCCACGAGGTCGAGATCAACGACGACTGGTCCGAGGGCCGGCTCACGGCCGCATCGCGCGAGGATCCCTGGCGCAAGGCGGCGGCCAACCCGCGCGGCATGCAGGGCTACGCGGCGGGGCGCTGACCGGGCTATGACCTGGTCGATCATCTTCCACGACCACGCGAGCGGCCGTATCGCGATCGCCGTCGCGACCAAGTTCTTCGCCGTAGGCGCGCGCGTGCCGCACATCGAGCCGCAGAAGGGGGCGGTCTGCACCCAGGCGCTCACCAATCCGCTGTACGGCCCGCGCGGCCGGCGGCTCATCCGCGAAGGCGTCGGCGCGGCCAACGTGGTCCGCCTGCTGATCGAGCCCGATGCCGGCCGCGAGCACCGCCAGCTCCATGTCCTGGGCGCCGACGGCCGCTTCGCCGCACACACCGGGGCCGAGTGCGTGCCGTGGTGCGGCCACTGGATCGGCGACGACTTCTCCGTCGCCGGCAACATGCTGGCGGGACCTGACGTCGTGGCCGACACCGTGCGCACGCTCCGCGAGCGCCATGACCTGCCGCTGCCGCGCCGGATGCTCGCGGCCATGGCCGCCGGCGAGGCGGCGGGCGGCGACAAGCGCGGCAAGCAGTCGGCGGCGCTGGTGATCTGGGGCGACCAAGACTACTCCGAACTCGACCTCAGGGTCGACGACCACGCCGAGCCGCTGCAGGAGCTGGCCCGCCTGGAGGCGGTGAGCCGCGAGCGCTGGACGCATTTCCGCGCCTTCAGCGCGACCCGCGAGAATCCCGCCGGCATCTTCGATCGTGCCACGATCGAGGCTGGCATCGAGAGAAGCCTGGCGGCCGAGCGCAAGTGAGCGGAACGCTGATCGGGCCGAGGGGCCTTGCCGTCTAAACCCTCGTCCCGGCCAAGAAGTAGCCGGCCGCCCCCCAAGAGGCGGCCGGCCCGGCGCCCTGTGCGCCCGCCGCGCGCTCTGCGCGGTCAGTTCGATACGGTACCGAGCGGCAGACCGGATGCGTCGAGCTGCGGTTCGTGGCGCAGCGAGAGCTGCTCGGGCGCCTCGAATTCCGGCAACGGCTTGCTCGGATCGACGGCCTTGATCATGGCCACGATCCGCTTGGCGCCCGCCCCCGCCTCCTCGGCCACCAGGCGGCGCCAGCCCTGCCGCTCCCAGTAGCGAACGTCGCCGGGCAACGCCTGGGCGTAGAGCGTACTGCAACCGCGGCTCTCGGCCAGCTTGCGGACGCGTTCGAGCAACAGATGCCCGATGCTGTGGCCGCGGAACCGCTGAATGACGGCCAGCCGCTCCGGCATGGCGAAGGACTGGAACCAGCGCACGCGCACCGTTCCGGCCGGCTCGTCGCCGACATAGGCGATGACGTGCGTGGCGCCGAAGTCGTGACCGTCGAACTCCTCGGAGAACGGCACCTCCAGTTCGCCCATGAAGCAGGCGGCGCGCACCGCGAAGGCCTGCAGCGTATCCTCCATCTTCATGGCGAGCTTGGTCGTGATGACCTCGCCGCCGATCGATTGCGCAATGGTCTGCATGGTATCCCCCTTCAATTCACAAGCCGTTCAACCCGCGGCGCGTGCGGGTTGGACGCGCCCCGGGCCGCCGACTGCTCGAGGATGCCCGGGGCATCCATGCGGTCTTCCGGCCTGTTGGTGACCAACGGATCGGTGTCGAGCTTCACCGCACCCTCCATCGGTTCGAGATCGCAGTAGACGGCGTAGTATTCGTGGTCGGAGAAGTTGAAGATCCTGTCGTCGACGCGACGGAAGCCTTCCTTCTCCATCATCGGCAGCAGACGCCGCTGGAGGTGGACGTAGGCGCGCTTGTATCCCTTGCGGCGCGCGAAATCCTTGCACCAGGCGTTCAGGTGGTGATGGACGCCAAGCCCGCGGTAACGCCGCAGCACGACACAGCGTTCGAACTTGCAGAACGACTGGAACCACCGCAGGCGCATCGACCCGGCGGGCTCGCCGTCGACGTACATGATGATGTGCGTGGCGGTATAGTCGTTGCCGTCGAACTCTTCCCAGTAGGGGCAATTCTGCTCGCCCATGTAGACGGCGGCACGCAGCGCGTAGCACTGCATCATCTCGTCCGACGTCGACGCAAGTTTGATGGTTATGACGGGATGCGCCGGCATCCCCCCCGGCTTCTGTACGGTCATCGCTAGTCCCCCTCGGTCAGCACTCCGTTGTCATTCCGGAAGCGGCGGCCCCCAGCCGTCACCACCGGAACATTCGCAGACAATTGTTCCAGTACGTCGGTCACGACGTTCGATGTCATTCCCTTGGCGCCGCGCCGGATGGCGGTCGCCGAGACGCCGTCGCGGCGCAGCACGCGCCACGGATAGATCCAGCCGCACTCGTCGTAGATCTGGCGCACGTACATGCCGCCGTTGTCGGTGCCGTGCAGGCCATGCAGGCGCGTTCCCGGATGGGCCTTCCTGATCTCGGCGATGACGCCCTGGAAGCCCTTCTTGTTGTAGGTCTCGCGGAAGAAGACGACTTCGACGCGATCCTGCATGCCGGCCTCGGCCACCGCGAGGTCGATCAGCACCTTGCGGGTTTCCGGCGGCAGGAACATCCGGCCGGTCGGGAAGTAGTCGACGTTGGCGTCGGCGCGGTCGGTCGTCTCGTAGATCTGGAAGCCGCGCTCCAGCCGCGCGATCCGCAGTTCGCCCTTGCGAAACGCGTCGGCATGAATCCGTGGCACGAGCGTGGGATGGATGACCACCTTGTCGAGCCCGCGCTCGTCGAGCGCTTGCCGGATCATGGCGAGGTGGGTGTTGTGGAAGGGATTGAAGGTGCCGAAGAAGAGCCCGATGCCGCCTTTGGGCGCCAGCTTCGAGCGCAGGTCCGACAACAGGCCGACGCCGAACAGCAGCGCACCGAACCCGAGCCCCGTGACCAGGAAGGCTTCGCGGGCGACCGGCACGCCGGCGGTGCCGAACGACGCGAGGACGATGTTGATCGACAGACCCACCAGCACGTTGCGGTTGGCGTCGCCGACGCCGCGGGCGACCAGGAACATGCCGAGATACTGAAGGCCCTGCGAAGCGAGCGTCGTGACGAGCGCGGCGGAAGCGAATCCGCCCACCGACGCGACTCCGTCGCGGTTCAGTGCACCCCCCCACAGCATGACCCCGAACACCGCCAGGTTGAACAGGTACTGCGGGACGAACCGGCCGAGCCGGCCGGCCGTGACGAACCCGAAACGGTTGCTGGCCCACAGGTCGGCTTTGTTGCTGAGCTTGGCGTAGCTCGGCATGAACGCCCCGGTGAACAGTGACACACCGATCAGGGCCGGGTTAGCCCAACTGCCGTGCGCGTACGCATAGCTCACGTATGAAAGAAGGGCGGCAAACGCCGCCATGCGCGTCGACGGACTGCGCACGTAGCGGACGAGCCTGCCGGTGAAAACCGACAGCGTCGTTGTCCCATCGTCTGAGCCGGTGACGGCCACAGAAGCACCCTTCCCCGTTACGACGCGTCAATCGGATATCCACAACCGATAGATTGACTAACGAATACGAGGACTAAATAAGCGCTTCAGGGCCCTATACTAACGGTGAAAAAAACCGTCTAATGGCCTACGATTGAGACACAAAACGACATTTCACTAGCAATGATGTAGGATAAACCACGAGGCCTCCTCCAAGTAAACTTCAGGCCGGCAACCTTATTGTATCGATTGTTACGATGGTCACGACTGCCCCACGCAAGAGCAAAGTCCCCAACATTCTCGGTGACTGGGACGACGTGCGTTTCTTCCTCGCCGTTGCAAAAACCGGCAGCTTCAGTGCGGCCGCCACTCAGTTGAACACCAAACAGACGACGGTCGGCCGCCGCATCCAGGCGCTCGAGCGCCGGCTCGGCGCCAAACTGTTCGACCGTCACCGCCACGGCATGGAGGTGACGCCCGCGGCGCGCGGCGTGATGCTTCAGGCCGAGTCGATGCTGTCGAACGCCACGGCGATCGAGCGGCATCTCGCCGGCCTCGACCGCGAGATGTCCGGCGTCGTGCGCATCGCCGCCACCGAGGGCATCGCCGTGCAGTGGCTGGTGCCGCGGCTGGCCGAATTGCGCCGGCTTCACTCCGACGTCATCGTCCAGGTGATCGTCGGCGATCAGGTGCTGGACCTTGCCACCCGCCAGGCCGACCTTGCCATCCGCTTCTTCCGTCCGACCTCGAACCAGATCGTGGCGGCCCGCGTCGGCAACTTCGGCATGTCGATCTTCGCCTCGCCGGGCTACGCCGAGAAGTACGGCATGCCGCAGTCGCTGGCGGAACTCGACCAGCACCAGATCGTCGACCACACCAGCCTGCACAATCTGGCTGCCATGAAGCCGTGGACCGAAGCCGCCGAGCGCAGCACCAAGATCGTGTTCCGTACCAATTCCTCGCACTCGGCGATGGAGGCCGTGGTGGCCGGCTGGGGACTGTCGGTCTTTCCGAGCTACAGCAGCAAGAACATCGCCCTCGTCGAGGCGCCGATCGACCTCAACATCGTGCGCGACATCTGGCTGGTGTCGCACGAGGAAACCAACAAGGGCGCCCGCATCCGGGCGGTGATCGACTATATTCGCGAGCAGTTCCGGCGCGACGAACGCGAGTGGTTCTCGGTCGGCACGCGCCCCAACTCGATGGCGGCGGCCTGAGCCGCTCCGCCTAGAGCGCCGCCTTCAGTCTCCTGTAGATCGCCTCGATCTCGGCCCTGTCGCCGGGCTTGTAGTCCCAGTTGAGCGCCACCGCGTCGTTCGGACGCCGCGGCATGATGTGGATGTGCAGGTGCGGCACGCTCTGCCCCGCCCCCGCGCCGTTGGCCTGCAGCAGATTCACGCCGTGCGGCTTGAGTTCGGCAACCACCGCCCTGGCCACGCGCTGCGCCGTGCGGGCCACCGCCGCCAGCACCTCCGCGGGAATGACGTCGACAGTCGGCCAGTGCCCCTTGGCGACCGCCAGCGCATGTCCCGGATTGACCGGATTGATGTCCATGAAGGCGATGGTGTCAGCATCCTCGAGCAGTTTTAGGCACGGGATCTGTCCCGCGACGATCTTGCAGAAGATGCAGTCCTTGTCGGTCGGATAGGTCATCGTGCCTCCTCCAGGGCGCGGGCCAGCACACCCAGCCGCTCGAACGGCTGGCCGCCCGGCGGCAGCGCCAGATCGAAGCCGAGGCGGCCGAGCCTGGCAATGCCGTCGCGGCCGAAGCGTTCGCGCAGCTGCTCGGCGATCCAGCCCTCGGCCTGGCG
>JAIETA010000142.1 GCA_019745575.1 Reyranella sp.
GCAACGACCGGCGCTGGCCCGAGACCTACCGCGTCATGGGCCTGCAGAACGTCGAGATGGTGCTGCTGGGCTACAACACGCCGCTGCACAACGCTCCGGCGCCCGACCACGACGAGCACAGCTGGTTCCACAACCAGCTTTCCCTGCAGGCCGGCGCCTACCAGAACGGCAGCTGGGTGGTGGGCGTCGCCAAGGGCGGCACCGAGGAGGGCGTGCCCTCGCTCGCCGACTCGATGATCGTGGCGCCCTCGGGCAAGGTCGTGGCGCGGGCGGGCGGCGACGGCGACGAGCTGATCGTGCATCGCTGCGACCTCGACGCCGGCCAGAGCTATAAGCGCACCACGTTCAATTTCGCCGTCCACCGCCAGCCCGACCAGTACCGCCTGATCGTCGAGCGCAAGGGCGCCGAGGATCCCGCCTGACCAGCTGGCAGGGTTGACAGGAATCCTACTTTAGCCTATCGTTTGAGCATGAAACCGGTGTCCCCATCCCTGTCCGTTGCGCGCCGCGTCCCCCCGCTGCCGGCGGCGCTCGTGGCGATGGGACACAGGGAAAGGCGCCTTTAAACGAGTCAGTCGGCGTCCCACGCGGGTTCGGCGGGCAAGCGGATTTCGTCAGTCGATTCAAGGTCCTGACCGGAAGACGGCAGGAGGCGACCGACCGCAACGGGCTGTCCCACTGACTCGCTCGTCAGCGGTCGAATTTGCCGTAGCTGCGCTCGGGCGTGCCGCGAAACAGCGACATGTGGGTGTGGGTGGCCACGAACGGTTCGCCTACTTGCCGGCGACCGAGGACGACCGTGGTGCGGCCCGGCCGGTCGAAGCGGTCGCCGTTGGGATGAAAGCCGTCTGATTGCCAGACACCCATGCCGATCGCCGTCAGCCGGTCGGCCGAGACGATGGCCTCGATCCTGTCGAGGTCGAAGCGGAAATTGCGGATGGTGCCCCAGACGTTGCGCCACTGCTTCTGCTCGGCGAGATCGCGGCCGTGCATGAAGTCGGTGAAGGTGCCGAAGGCGATCATGTCGTCGGCGAAGATCGGCCGCGCGCCCTCGTAGTCGACGGCGCGGCAGTGCTTCGAGAGCGTGTCGAACCAGGCGCGCACGGCGGCGAGGTCGTCGGGATGAACGGGCGTGCGAAGGTTCATGGCGGCAGCTCCTAGAGTCCGAAGCGCTGCCAGTGCAGGCGCTCCTCGACGGCGGCGAGGGTGGCTGGCCCGATGCCGTCCATGCCGCCGGCCGGCCCGGTGGCCAGGCCGAAGCGGGACAACAGGCGGCGGCGCGGGCCGATCAACGGCAGCCGCACCTTGGCGCCGTAGCGGGCCTGCAGCGTGGCGCGCAGGTCGCCCACGCCGTCCACCAGCCCGAGCTCGAGGCCGCGCTTGCCGGTCCAGAACTCGCCGCTGAACAGCACCGCCTCGTCAGCCTTCAGACGGGCGCCGCGGCGCTGGCGGACCCAGTCCTTGAAGCCGTCGTGGATCTCGGCCTGCAACCGCTTCAGCCGCTCGACGTCCTCGGGCTTCTCCGGGCTGAACGGATCGAGCATCGACTTGCGCTCGCCCGACGTGTGCAGGCGGCGTTCTACGCCGTAGCGCGCGATCAGGTCCTGGAAGCCGAAGCCCGCGCTGATGACGCCGATCGAGCCCACGATCGAACTGGGATCGACGACGATCTCGTCGGCGGCGCAGGCCAGCCAGTAGCCGCCCGACGCCGCCACGTCCTCGACGAAGGCGATCACCGGCAGGCCCTTTTCGGCCGCGTGCAGCCGGATGCGCTGGGCGATCAGCGCCGACTGCACGGGCGAGCCGCCCGGGGAATTGATCGCCAGCGCCACCGCCTTGGCGCCGCGCATGTCGAAGGCCCGCTTGAGGAGCGGCGCCACCCCGTCGATGGACAGGCTGCGGCCGGCCAGCAGGCCGCCCCCCGAGGCGATGACGCCCTGGAGCCGGACCACCGGCACGGTGGGGTGGCGGCGAAAGCGGTCTTTGATCCAGTTGAACATGGCCGGCACTGTCGCGGCGGCCGGCATGGAAGGCAAGCGGCCTAGAAGGCAAGCGGTGCGGCGTGACGCAGGATCGCCTCGGCTTCCGCCGTGTAGCCGCCTTCCGGGCGATGCAGGACGAGCGGCGGCGATTGGCGCCGCACCGCGGCGCCGGAGCGGGCGCGAACAAGCACGCGCGCCGCGGGTGGCAGGTGCTTTTCGGTCACGTCGCCCCAGCCCAGTCGCGCGAGATGGCCCGCGATCTCATCCAGGCGGTCGCGACGATGAACGATCGTCAGCGTGCCGGTGGGCTTCAGCGCCGCCGTCGCCACGGCGAGCCAGCGCGTGAGATCGGCGCTCGACTCGACGGTGGCCAGTGCCTTGCTTGGGTCGGGCGACGGATCGGCGACGGCCGCCGCCAGATAGGGCGGATTGGTGGCGACATGGTCGAAGGCCGCGAGGCCCGGGGGCAGCGGCCGGGCGAGATCGTGGGCGACCGTCCGCATCCGGTCCGCGGCGTCGTTGAGGCGGGCGTTGCGCTCGGCCAGTGCCGCCAGGTCGGCCTGCAATTCGACTCCGACGACGGTGCACCCGGGTACGCGCGCGGCGAGGCAGAGGCCCACGGCGCCGACGCCGGCGCCGAGGTCGAGCACGCGATCGCCGGCGGCAGCCGCGACGGCGGCGGCCAGCAGGACGGCGTCCACCGCCACGCGATAACCCCTCGCTGGCTGCAACAACCGCACGCGACCGCCCAGCAACGCGTCTTCGGTCGGCGCCGTTTCCATGCTAGGCACTATCTCACGACAACGTGTCGCAATAACCAGGCTTTATCGGGCAACTATATCTACCATCATGGCAAAGGTCGTCTCCCTCGAAGGAAAGCGCAAGGCTCCCAGCCTGGAGCCGCTGCTGTCGCTGTGCGCCGACGACATGGCGCGGATCGACCGCGAGATCCTGGCGCGCATGCGCTCGCCGGTGACGCTGATCCCCGAGCTTGCCAATCACCTGGTCGGCGCCGGCGGCAAGCGCATGCGGCCCCTGCTGACGGTCGCCTCGGCGCGGCTGTGCGGCCACACCGCCGACGACGACCGCCACATCAAGCTCGCGACCTGCGTCGAATTCATCCATTCGGCCACCCTCCTGCACGACGACGTGGTCGACGTGAGCGCGCTTAGGCGCGGCAAGCCGTCGGCCAACTCGGTGTGGGGCGACAAGGCCTCGGTGCTGGTGGGCGATTTCCTGTTCACCCGCTCCTTCGAGCTGATGGTCGATGTCGGCTCGCTCGACATCCTGGGCGTGCTGTCGCGCGCCTCCTCGACGATCGCCGAGGGCGAGGTGCTGCAGCTTGTCAGCCAGCGCGACACCAGCACGCCGGAAGCCACCTATCTCGAGGTGATCAAGGCCAAGACCGCCAAGCTGTTCGCGGCGGCGGCCGAAGTCGGCGCCATGATCGCCGGCCGCAACGGACCGGAGCGCGTGGCGCTCGAAAGCTTCGGCATGAACCTCGGCATCGCCTTCCAGCTGGTCGACGACGCGCTCGACTATGTCGGCCGCCAGGCCGATCTCGGCAAGACCGTGGGCGACGACTTCCGCGAGGGCAAGATCACGCTCCCGGTCATCCTGGCCTTCCTGCGCGGCGGCGCCGTCGACCGCGAATTCTGGAAGCGCACCATCGAGAAGCTCGATCAGCGCGACGGCGACCTCGAGCACGCCCAGACGCTCATGGAACGTCACCATTCAGTGGCCGACACGCTGGAGCGTGCTCGGCACTACGGTGCCATGGCGCGCGACGCGCTCGGCCTGTTTCCCGACACGCCGCTCAAGGCCGCGCTGCTCGAGGCCGTCGACTTCGCCATCGACCGGGCGCACTGACGTCTCCTCGCGCGATGGCCGGCCAGCACGTTCTCGCCATCGACCAGGGCACCACCAGCACCCGCGCCATCGTCTTCGACGCCTCGGGGCGGCCGGTGGCATCGGCGCAACGGGAACTGCCACAGATCTTTCCGAAGCCCGGCTGGGTCGAGCACGACCCTGAAGAAATCTGGTCGGCCACGGTCGAAGTCAGCCGCGCCGCTCTCGCCAAGGCGAAGCTAAAGCCTGGCGACCTCGCCGGCATCGGCATCACCAACCAGCGCGAGACGACCGTCGTCTGGGACCGCGCCACCGGCAAGCCGATCCACAACGCCATCGTCTGGCAGGACCGCCGCACCGCCGAGCGATGCGCCGAGCTGAAGAAGGCGGGACACGAGAAGACGTTCACGGACAGGACCGGACTGCTGCTCGATCCTTACTTCTCCGGCACCAAGATCGAGTGGATTCTGAACCACGTCGCCGGCGCCCGGGCGGCTGCCGGGAAGGGCGCGCTCGCGGCCGGCACCGTCGAGTGCTTCCTGTTGTGGCGGCTCACCGGCGGCAAGGTGCATGCGAGCGACGCCACCAATGCCTGCCGCACCCTGCTGCTCGACATCCGCAAGGGCGCCTGGGATCCCGAATTGATGGGGTTGCTGGGTGTGCCAGCGTCGTTGCTGCCGCGGGTGGTCGATTGCTCGGGTGAGTTGGGCGTGACGACGGCCGACTTTCTCGGCGCGCCGGTGCCGGTGCTCGGCATGGCCGGCGACCAGCAGGCGGCGACTGTCGGCCAGGCCTGCATCAAGCCCGGCATGATCAAGGCGACCTACGGCACCGGCTGCTTCGCCCTGCTCAATACCGGCAGCATGGCCGTCCATTCGCGGCACCGTCTTCTGACCACCATCGCCTACCAGCTCGACGGGCGCCGGACCTATGCGCTGGAGGGCAGTATCTTCGTGGCCGGTGCTGCCGTGCAGTGGCTGCGCGATGGTCTTGGCCTGATCGAAAAGTCGGGCGAGGTCGAGGCCCTGGCGGCCCGGGCGCGCGACGGCCACGGCGTCTATCTGGTGCCGGCCTTCGTCGGTCTGGGCGCGCCGCACTGGGATCCGGATGCACGCGGCGCCATCCTGGGCCTGACGCGCGATTCCGGCCCCGCCGAGATCGCCGCCGCAACACTCGATTCGGTCTGCTACCAGACGCGCGATCTCGTCGACGCGATGCGAGGCGACGGTGCCCAGATCGACGAACTCAGGGTCGATGGCGGCATGGTCGCCAACGATCTGCTGATGCAGCGGCTGGCCGATACCGTCGGCACGCCCGTCGAACGCCCCCGGGTGACCGAAACCACCGCCCTGGGGGCTGCCTTCCTGGCCGGGCTTCATGCCGGTCTCTGGCCATCGCTCGAGGCGCTGTCCGAGACCTGGGCGCTCGACCGGGCCTTTAAGCCCGCCGAGGGTGCCGCCTCGCGCGACCGCCGCTATGCCGGCTGGCAGGACGCGGTGCGCCGGGTGCGCAGTTCCTGATTGCTGCCAACAGGCGTGACCATTAGGTTGCGCCCGCCATGCGAACCCGTTCGAACCCTGTCTATTGCGGCATCGACACCATCGATCTCGCCCAGGCCACCAGGCTCATCCAGAGCATCGCCGGCGGGCCAAAGCCCGCCGTCGGCGGCATAAAGCTCGGGCTGGAGTTCTTCCTGGCGCATGGCGCGCCGGGCGTGCGCTACGCCTTCCCGACGCCGGTCCGCGCCACCGGCGTGGGCTTCTTTCTCGACCTCAAGCTGCACGACATTCCCAACACGGTGGCGGGCGGCATCCGTGCCGTGGTCGAACTGGCGCCCACCTTCATCACCATCCATGCCAGCGGCGGTCGCGAGATGATGAAGGCGGCGGTGGAGGAGGCTGGCATCCAGGCGGCGAAATTCAATGTGCCGCGGCCGAAGCTGCTGGGCGTCACCGTGTTGACGTCACTCGACCGCACCGACCTCGAGGCGACGGGCGTCAATGCCGATCCTTCGGATCAAGTGGTGCGGCTGGCGGCACTTGCCCATGCGAGCGGCCTCGACGGCGTCATCTGCTCGCCCCACGAGATCGCGGCCCTGCGCAAGCAATGCGGTCCGGAGTTCGTCCTGATGGTGCCGGGCATCCGGCCCGTCGGCAGCGCCGCCAACGACCAGAAGCGGGCCATGACGCCGCGCCAGGCGGTCGACCTCGGCGCCACCCATCTGGTCGTCGGCCGGCCGATCTATCAGGCGGCCGACCCGCGCGCGGCGGCCGAGGCCATCGCGCGCGAGGCCGGCGTCAACGACCTATGAGCGTCGAGGCGAAAATTTGCGGACTCTCGACCCCCGACACGGTCGACGCCGCGGTCCAGGGCGGTGCCCGCTGGGTTGGCTTCGTCACTTATCCGCGCTCGCCGCGCCACATTTCGACCGACCTGCTGCGCACGCTGGGCGCGCGCGTGCCCAAGAGCGTCGGACGCGTGGGCCTGTTCGTCGATCCCGACGATGCGCTGCTCGGCGAGCGGCTGGCGACCGGCGCGATCGACATGCTGCAGCTGCACGGATCGGAAACGCCGGCGCGCGTGGCCGCACTGAAGGCGCGCACCGGCAAGGCCGTGATGAAAGTGATCAAGGTCGCCACGCGCGCTGATGTGGAACGCGACATCGCGGCCTATGCTGCAGTGGCCGACCGGCTGATGTTCGAACCGGCCGGCGGCATCCTGCCCGGCGGCAACGCCCAGGCCTTCGACTGGACGATCCTGCGCGGCCTCGCCGTGCCGCTGCCCTGGATGCTGGCCGGCGGTCTCACGCCCGACAACGTCGCCGAGGCGGTGCGGGTCACCGGCGCACCGGCGGTCGATGTTTCCTCTGGCGTCGAAGCAAGCCGGGGTGTGAAATCGGTCGAACTGATTCGCGCCTTCCTCGACCGGGTGAAGGCACTCTGAGGGAGACACGCATGAAGGTCGAGAAGCGCCTGAAGAAACTCGGCATCGAGCTCGCCAAGCCGACCGCGCCGGTGGGCAGCTACGTCAACGCTGTCCGCACCGGCAACCTGCTCTATCTCGCCGGCAAGGGACCGGGCCTGCCCGGCAAGCCGCTGCCGACCGGCAAGGTCGGCCGCGACATGACGGTCGAGCAGGCCTACGGCCACGCGCGCGAGACCGGCCTCAGCCTGATCGCGGTGATGAAGGCCGAGCTCGGCGACCTCGACCGCGTGAAGCGCATCGTCAAGGTGCTGGGCATGGTCAATGCCGTCCCCGAATTCGGCCAGCAGCCCGAGGTCATCAACGGCTGCTCCGACCTGTTCGTCGAAGTCTTCGGCGAGCGCGGCCGGCACGCCCGCTCGGCGGTCGGCATGGGCTCGCTGCCGCGCGGCATCCCGGTCGAGGTCGAGGTGATCGTCGAGATCGAGGAGGCCCCGAGCGGCAAGGCGAAGAAGGCGGCGAAGAAGAAAAAGCGCTGAGAACCGGGCCTCGCCGCCATCTTTGACGCCGTGCGGCGGGCTTGGTAGACGCGGCGCTCGATTGGAAGGACCATGACCGCCGTTTCCCCCAACAGTTTCCGCACCGGCCCCGACGAGCGCGGGCACTTCGGCATTTTCGGCGGCCGCTACGTCGCCGAAACCCTGATGCCGCTCATCCTCGAGCTCGAAAGGGCTTATAGCGCGGCCAAGGCCGATCCGACGTTCCAGAGCGAACTCGACGATCTGCTGGAGCACTACGCCGGCCGGCCGAGCCCGCTCTATTTCGCCGAGCGCCTGACCCGCAAGCTGGGCGGCGCCAAGATCTACTTCAAGCGCGACGAGCTGAACCACACCGGCAGCCACAAGATCAACAACGTGCTGGGTCAGGTCCTGATGGCCAAGCGCATGGGCAAGACGCGCGTCATCGCCGAGACCGGCGCCGGCCAGCATGGCGTGGCCACCGCGACCGCCTGCGCCCTGTTCGACATTCCCTGCGTGGTCTTCATGGGCGCCGTCGACGTCGACCGCCAGGCGCCCAATGTGGTGCGCATGAACATGCTGGGCGCCGAAGTCCGGCCGGTGACGGCGGGCTCGGCGACGCTGAAGGACGCGATGAACGAGGCGCTGCGCGACTGGGTGGCGACCTGCGAGACGACCTTCTATTGCATCGGCACGGTGGCGGGTCCGCATCCCTATCCGGCGATGGTGCGCGACTTCCAGTGCGTCATCGGCAACGAGACGCGCGTCCAGATGATGAAGGCCGAGGGCCGTCTGCCCGATACGCTGGTCGCCTGCATCGGCGGCGGTTCGAACGCCATGGGCCTGTTCCACCCCTTCCTCGACGACAAGGGCGTGCGTCTGGTCGGCGTCGAGGCAGGCGGCAAGGGCGTCGAAACAGGCGAGCATGCCGCCTCGCTCACCGGCGGCCGTCCCGGTGTGCTGCACGGCAACCGCACTTATCTCCTGCAGGACAAGGAGGGCCAGATCACCGAGGCGCATTCGATCTCGGCCGGCCTCGACTATCCCGGCATCGGCCCCGAGCATTCCTGGCTGAAGGAGATGGGCCGCATCGAGTACGTGTCGGCGACCGACAACGAAGCGCTCGCGGCCTTCCAGATGCTGTGCAAGCTGGAAGGCATCATTCCCGCACTCGAGCCGGCCCATGCCCTGGCGCACGTCATCAAGCTCGCGCCGACCCTGCCGAAGGACAACCTTCTGGTGATGAATCTCTGCGGCCGCGGCGACAAGGACGTGTTCGCCGTCGCCGAGCGGCTGGGCATGAAGATCCGGTCATGAGCCGCATCGCCAGCCGCTTCGCCCAGCTCAAGGCCGACAAGCGCGCCGGTCTCGTGACCTACATCACGGCCGGCGACCCGGACCTCGCCATCAGCTACCAGATCCTGAAGGGCCTGCCGGCGGCCGGCGCCGACCTCATCGAGCTCGGCATGCCCTTCACCGATCCGATGGCGGACGGTCCCTCGATCCAGCTCGCCGGCCAGCGCGCGCTCAAGGCCGGCATTACGGTCGACGCGACGTTCGACATGGTGCGCCGCTTCCGCAAGGACACCGGCGACAACGACACGCCGATCCTGTTGATGGGCTACTACAACCTGATCTACCAGCGCGGCCCCGAACGCTTCTGCAAGGAGGCCGCGGCGGCGGGCATCGACGGCTTCATCCTGGTCGACCTGCCGCCGGAAGAGGCCGATGAACTGAAGCCCCACGCCGCCGCCGCCGGCCTCGATACCGTGCTGCTGACGGCGCCGACCACCGACGACAAGCGCCTGCCGGCGGTCCTGAAATATTCGTCGGGCTTCGTCTATTTCGTCTCGGTGCTCGGCATCACCGGCACCAGCTCGGCAACCGAGGAGGCGGTGCGCACGCATGTCGAGCGCATCAAGCGCCACACCAGCCTGCCGGTCGGCGTGGGCTTCGGCATCCGCACGCCCGATCAGGCGGCCGCGGTCGCACGTCATGCCGATGCGGCAGTCGTTGGTTCGGCCATCGTCGAGCGCGTGAAGGCAGGCCTCGACGACAAGGGCAAGGCCAAGCCCGACCTGGTGCCCGGCGTCTTCGCCTACATCAAGGCCCTGGCCGACGGCGTGCGCGGCGTGCGCAAGGCCTAGACCTTCGCGTCTTCCTCGTCGTCGAACAGCAGGTCGGCCACGAAGGAGTTGGTCTTGCGTTCCCAGCCGAAGGTCGAGGTCTGGCCGTGGCCGGGCACGAAGGTGACGTCGTCACCCAGCGGCCACAGCTTCTTGCGGATCGAATGGAGCAGCTGCTCGTGGTTGCCGCGGGGAAAGTCGGTCCGGCCGATCGAGCCGCGGAACAGCACATCGCCCACGAAGGCGACCTTGGCCGGGCGGTTGACGAATACGACATGGCCGGGCGTGTGCCCCGGACAATGGACGACGTCGAGGGTGAGGTTGCCCAGGCTCACCGTCTCGCCGTCGGTGAGCCAGCGGTCAGGCACGAACGGCTTGTAGACCGGGAAGTTGTACTTGGCGCCCGAGGCGGGCAGGCCTTCGATCAGGAACAGGTCGTCCTCATGCGGCCCCTCGATCTTGACGCCGTAGTGTGCGGCCATGGTGCCGGCGGCCGAGGCATGATCGACGTGGCCATGGGTGAGCAGCACCTTGGTCACCTTGATGCCCTGGTCGGCGATCGCCTCCTTCAGCATGTCGAAATCGCCGCCGGGATCGACCGCGGTGCCCTCCATGGTCTCGGAACACCAGACGAGGGAGCAGTTCTGCTGGAACGGCGTGACGGGAGCGATCATGACCTTGAGCATGCCCTCGATCTAATGCCTCCCGCACGGTAACGGAAGGGCGTATGCTGAGGGCCCCTCATGCGTCGGCGGCGATGAATCTGCGTCTTCTGCTTTGCGGTCTGGCCCTTGTCGGCCTTTGGGCGGCGCCCGTTCGGGCCCAGATCGCCCCGGTGGCCTCGCCCTCCGGCCCGGTTTTGGCCGGCCCCTACGTGGTGGTCGATGCTGCCACCGGCGAGACCCTGCTCGAACGCGATGCCGGCGCGCTCTGGTATCCGGCGTCGCTCACCAAGATCATGACGATCTACATCGTCTTCGAGGAGTTGAAGGCAGGGCGCCTGACGCTGGGCTCGCCTCTGCCGTTCTCGCAGTTCGCCAGCGGACGCACGCCATCGAAGCTCGGCGTCGCGCCGGGCGGCAGCATCACCGTCGAGCAGGGCCTGCAGGCGCTGGTGGCGCGGTCGGCCAACGATGTGGCGACCGCCTTTGCCGAGCGGATTTCCGGGACCGAGGCGGCTTTCGGCCAGCGCATGACCGAGACGGCGTCACGACTCGGCATGACCGCCACGCAGTTCCGCAATGCCAACGGTTTGCCCGATCCGGCGCAGGTGACGACGGCCCGCGACCTGGCGCTGCTGGGCATCGCGCTCGTGCGTGACTTTCCGCAGTACTACGGCTACTTCCGTACCCAGGAGTTCATGTTCGGCAAGCAGAAGATCGGGCCGGGCATCAAGTTTCTCGACCTCTACGCGCCCTATGCCGACGGATTGAAGACCGGATTCATCTGCGCCTCGGGTTTCAACATCGTGGGCAGCGCGGTTCGCGACGGGCGCCGGCTGGTGGCGGTGGCGCTGGGCTTCCGGCGGGCCGATCTGCGCGATGAGTTCGTCATCCGCCTGCTCGACGAGGCCTTCCTGCTCAAGACCGGCGGCAACCGGCCGAAGATCTGGCAGGTCCGCAACGGCGGCGGCGGCCCGGCGACGGTGCTGCCCTACGGCGAATGCGGCACGATCCGCTACGACATGCCGGGCGATGCGGTCTGGCTCGGCACCTTCGGCGACTGGCGCACGGCGAAGAACGCCTTCGACGCCGGACAGGCGCAGCTTTCGACCCTGGGCTTCTCGCGGCTCGGCAAGGAGTACATCCTGCCGGTGACGCAGAATCAGGCGACCCGCCAGGCCGCGATCATTGCCGACCTCGAACCCGCGGCGGCGCAGAGGCTGTGCGCCGACTACGGGCAGCGGAAATTGTTCTGCCAGGTGAAGAAACCCGGGGATTTCGTGGCGCCGTTCGGCGGCTTCTGGCGCTGATCGCCCCGCCCGCGATCTTGGCCGGCCGGGCCATTCGTGCGATACCGCCGCCATGAACTGGCTGACCAACTTCGTCCGGCCCAAGCTGCGCGCGCTGGTCGCCCGCAAGGAAGCCCCGGACAATCTCTGGCTGAAGTGCCCCAAGTGCGAACAGATGCTGTTCATACGCGACTGGGAGGCCAACCAGGAGGTTTGCAACCACTGCGGCCATCACATGCGGCTGAGGCCGATGAAGCGGCTGCCGTATCTTTATGACGAGGGCCGCTATGAACTGCACCCGCTGCCGCGGGTCACGGCCGATCCGCTGAAGTTCCGCGACACCAAGCGCTACGACGCCCGCCTCAAGGAGGCGCAGGCCAAGGCCCAGGGCACGACCGACGCGCTGGTGGTGTCGAGCGGTCCGATGGGTGGGCGGATGGCCATCGTGGCGCTGCTCGACTTCGGGTTCATGGGCGGCTCGATGGGCACCGCGGTGGGCGAGGGCCTGGTGATGGCCGCTGATCTCGCGGTGGCGCGCAAGGCGCCGCTGATCGTCTTCTCGGCATCCGGCGGCGCCCGCATGCAGGAGGGCATCCTGTCGCTGATGCAGCTCACCCGCACCACCATCGCCGTGCGCAAGGTGAAGGAAGCGGGCCTGCCCTACATCGTGGTCTTGACCGACCCCACGACCGGCGGCGTGTCGGCATCGTTCGCGATGCTGGGCGATGTCCACATCGCCGAGCCCGACGCCATCATCGGCTTCGCCGGTCCACGCGTGATCCAGGACACGATCCGCCAGGAGCTGCCGGCCGGCTTCCAGCGTTCCGAGTATCTGCTCGAGCACGGCATGGTCGATGCCGTGGTGCACCGGCACAAGCTGCGCGAGACGCTGATCCGGCTGACCTCGCTGTTCATGGATCCCGTCGCGTCCCAGGGCCGCGGCCTGGCCGTTGCGGTCCGCTGACGTTCCTGTGAGCGACGCGATCGTCCAGCGCCTGTTGAGCCTCCATCCGAGGATCATCACCCTTGGGCTGGAGCGCATCGAACATCTGCTGAAGGCGCTGGGGTCGCCGGAGAAGAAGTTGCCGCCCCTGGTCCACGTCGCCGGCACCAACGGCAAGGGCTCGCTGGTCGCTTACCTGCGCGCCATGGCCGAGGCGGCCGGCTATCGCGTGCACGTCTACACGTCGCCGCATCTGGTGCGTTTCAACGAGCGCATCCGGATCGCCGGGCGGCTGATCGACGATGGCGAACTCGACGAGATGCTGACCGAGTGCGAGGAGGCGAACGGCAGTCGGCCTATCGCCTTCTTCGAGATCACCACGGCGCTTGCCTATCTTGCCTTCTCCCGCGTGCCGGCCGACCTCGGCATCATCGAAGTCGGCATGGGCGGGCGTTTCGACGCCACCAACGTGATCGAGCCAGCCCTCTCGGCCATCACGCCGGTTGGCTACGATCACACCGGCTTCCTGGGCGACAAGCTCGAAGGCATAGCCTGGGAGAAAGCCGGGATCATCAAGCGCGCCGTGCCTGCCGTGATCGGCCGCCAGCGCGAGGTGAGCACGGCGGTGATCGAGGCCGAGGCCGCGAAGCTCGCCGCGCCGCTCTTTCGCATGGGCCGTGAATGGCAGGTGACGCCGACACCGGGCGGCTTCCGCTACGACAGCGACCAGCTCGGCCTCGACCTGCCGGCGCCGGCACTGGCCGGGCCGCACCAGCTCGACAATGCCGCGACCGCCGTGGCCTGCATCGAGCGCCTGCGCGCGGCCAGGTTCGACATCGACGACAAGGCGATCCGCACCGGGCTGAGCGCGGTCGAATGGCCGGCGCGACTGCAGAGGCTGACGAAGGGGCCGCTTGTCGAGGCGCTGCCGCCGGGATGCGAGCTGTGGCTCGACGGCGGCCACAACGAGGATTGCGGCCTGGCGCTGGGGCGCATGGCAAGCGATTGGGCGAAGGAGCCGGCGCCGCTGCCGCTCTATCTGGTGTTTGCGATGCAGACGACCAAGGACGCCTCGGGCTTCCTGCGACCGCTTGCCCGCCATGCCGTGGCGGCAAGGGCGGTGCCCTTCCCGGCAGGCCATGCCGCCTATACGCCGGCCGAGGCCTGTGCCAAGGCCGCCGAAGTCGGTCTCGATTGCGTGCCGGTAAACGACATCGGCGCGGCGCTGGAAGACCTGTTGGCCACCCAACCCGCGCCGATGCGCATTCTCATCTGCGGCTCGCTCTACCTCGCGGGCACGGTACTGGCCCGCAACGGCTGAGCGCCGCCGCCCCGGTGGTCGGGATCAGACCACGGTATTGATCCAGCTCACCAGCTTCTGCTTGGGTTCGGCGCCGATCTTGGTCGCGGCGACCTGGCCGTTCTTGAACAGCAGCAGGGTGGGGATGGAGCGCACGCCGTAGCGCGTCGGCACCATCGGGTTCTCGTCGATGTTGACCTTCACGACCTTCAGCTTGCCGTCCATGTCCTTGGCGATGTCTTCCAGCGACGGGCCGATCATGCGGCAGGGGCCGCACCACTCGGCCCAGAAGTCGACCAGGACGGGCGTGTCGGATTTCAGGACATCCTGCTCGAACGAGGAGTCGGTGGCTTTGACGGTGGTCATGGTGGGTTCTCCCAAAAACGATAGAAGCCGGTCGATGGACCGGCGCCGCCCTTGCTCTGGAAGCTAGGAACCGCGGTCGGGCGAGTCAAGGTGCGGTCTCATAAGGCATTGATTTGTCGAGGATTTCTCCCCCGATTTCCATCAACTGCGGGACCGCTGTCCACAGCAGGAAGGCGCGCACGCGGCGGCCGGGATAGATGCCCTGCAGAAGGGCGCGATAGAGCGCGAGCTGGCGGCGGTAGGCCAGCGCCACGCCCGCCACCTCGGCCGGCGGCGGCCGGTTGGTCTTGTAGTCGACGATCAGCACGTCGCGGTCGGTGACGGCCAGACGGTCGACCTGGCCGCTCACGGTGAAGCTGCCGCGCGGCGTCCGCACCGTGCCGATCAGCGGCACTTCCGCCCGGGATCCCTCGGCGAACAGCGCGGCATGCGCCGGCGCCTCGGTGACGGCGAGCGCTTCGTCGGCCCACCGCTCCACTTCGTCGGCCGTCAAGCCATGCGCCGGCTGGGCGAGGAAGCGCTGCGCCGCGGCGGCGCGCCCGGCCGGGGCGATCGCCGGCAGGTGACGCAGCAGTTCGTGCAGCAGCAGGCCGCGCTGCCAGCGCCCGGGATCTTGGCCGGCGAGCGGGCTGTAGGCGCGCGGCTTGGCCGCGGCTTCGTCGGGCAGCGGCTGCGAGGGGGCAAGCGGGGCGGGCGGATCGGGTTCGGCCGGCGCGGTCTGGCGCGACCAGCTCGGCAGAGAGTCCGGCACGCTGAGCGGCAGTTCCTCCTGCATGCCGGCCGGAATCCTTCCCTCGCCGACCAGCTCGTAGCCGTCGCCCTGCCAGCCGTCGGCGCCGAGCGGGCCCTGCGTGAAGTCGAAGGAGCGCTTGACGGCGCGGCCGCGCGGTTGCTCGGCGTCGGGCGAGATGTCGGCTGAGATGCTGGCCTCCAGGCCGGCGGCCACACGGTCGTACCAGCAGCCCGAATCCTGCGGTCGCGTGCCGACCCAGCCGCCGATGTAGAGCCGGTCCTCGGCCCGCGTCATGGCGACGTAGAGCAGGCGGTTCTGCTCGTCCATCGAGCGCGCCCGCATCTCCGCGCGCCAGGCCCGCGCCGCGTCGTTGGCGTCCTCGCTGCGCGCCACCCAGAGCCGCGCCTGGCCGTCGGCGGCGGCGATCAGGCGCTCGTTGTTCTGCGGCACGCGCGTGGTGTCGGGCAGATAGACGATCGGCGCCTGCAGCCCCTTGGCCGCATGCACCGTGAGGATGCGCACCTCGCGGCGCCGGTTGGCATCGAGGTCACGCTTGATGTCGCCACCGCCCGCCTCGAACCAGCGCAGGAAGCCCTGCAGGGAGCCCGCCTCGGCGCGCTGGTACTGCAGTGCGCGGGCCAGCAGTTCGTCGATCGGATCGGCGGCCTCGCGTCCCAACCGTTCCAGCAGGCGCGCGCGACCGCCCTCGGGGCCGAGCACGGTGGCGAAGAATTCGAAAGGTGTCGTGTAGTCGGCGCGTGCCAGCCAGGTCGCAAGCCGGGCGTGCGCGGCGGCAAAGCGAGGATCCTCGCCTGTCCGGTGGCGCAGCGCGCGCCACAGGCGGCCCGGCCGGTTCCAGGCGAGCCGGAACAGCGCCGCCTCGTCGAGACCGATCAGCGGCGACTTCAGAAGGCAGGCCAGGTTGAGGTCGTCCTGCGGCAGCAGCACGAAGCGGGCGAGGGCGAGCAGGTCCTGGATCGCCAGCTCGCTGCCGAGGTCGAGGCGGTCGACGCCCGCCACCTCGATCTCCGCGTGCTTCAGTTCCCTGACCAGCGATGTGACCAAGGCATTGCGCCGGCGCACCAGCACCATGAAGTCCCCGGCGTTCAGCAACTGGCCGGTGCCCGCGCGCCGCTCATGGCCGATCAGGCTCTTGGCGTGCAATGCGATCATGCGGGCCAGCCGCTCATGCGGCGGTGCCAGGGCGCCGGGATCGGCATCGAGATCGGTGGGGTCGGCTTCGCTTCTGGCACCGCGCACCAGCGGCCACAGCTCGACCCGCCCAGGCTGGCCGGTGCGGCTTGGCACATGCAATACGTCACCTGCCGCGCCCAGGCCTTGCGCCGCGGCGTCCTCGCCGAACACCCAGTCGACGGCGTCGAGCACCGCTGCGGTCGAGCGGAACGACACCACGAGGTCGACGGTCTCGAATCGCATCTGTGCCGCTTCGCTGTGTTCGGCGAACCAGACGCGCATGTCGGCGAGCTTGCGTGGGTCGGCGCGCTGGAAGCCGAAGATCGACTGCTTGGTGTCGCCGACGGCGAATATCGTGCGCCGCCGGTCGACGGCGCCTTCACCCACGAAGAACTCCTCGGTCAGGCGGCGGATCACTTCCCACTGGTCGGGGTTGGTGTCCTGCGCCTCGTCGACCAGGACATGATCGATGCCGCCATCCAGCTTGTAGAGCACCCACGCGGCGCTGTCGGCGCGCTCCAGCAGGCGTCGGGTCGCCACGATCAGGTCGTCGTAGTCGAGGACGGCGCGGCGCCGCTTGCCGCGGCCGTAGCGCTCGACGATGTCGAGGCCGAGTTGCAGCAAAGCCAGGGTGAGTTCGATCAGCGTCGCCGCCCGGATCGCCTCGTTGGCCGCCTGCAGCCGGTCGCTTTCGGCGCGCAGCACCGTGTCGATATCGGGCATCGCCGTGACGGCGGCCTTGCCGGCGATCTTCTTGCGCGGCTTGCCCTGCAGGGTGAAGAACACGGCGCGATAGCCGCCCAGCAGCGCCGGCCGTGCCTCGGGCTGGTCGAGCCACTGCTGGATGAGCGCGCTATAAGCCTTGTTCTCCTTCTCGCCGCGGGCGAGGGCGCGCGCGGCCCGGCGCAGTCCGCCTTCGTCGAAGGCGCCGTCGGCGCAGAGCGCGGCAAGCAACGCGCCCGTGGTGGCTTCGGGCGGCACGCCCAGCGCCTTGGCAAGCCGCTGCCGCTCGCGGGCGAGGCCCCTGTCGCCGCCGATGCGCGACAGCAGCCAGGCGCGCTCGCTCAGCAGCTTCTTCATCAGCTCGTCGTACTCGGCGATCGAGATGCGGCCGGCCACGGCGGCCAGCGCATCGCGCAGCGCGGGCGGCGCGTCGCGGCGGGCGAGGGCGGTCATCTGTTCGTCCTGGGCCTGCTTCAGGATGGTGCCGGCTTCGCCCTCGTCCAGCACCTCGAACCCCGGCGCCACGCCCGCCTCCAGCGGGAAACGCTTCAGCAGCGCCTGACAGAAGGCGTGGATCGTGAGGATGTTGATGCCGCCCGGGGCATCGAGCACGCGGGCGAACAGGCGGCGGGCGATCACCCGTTCCTCCGCCTCCGGCGCCCGGTCGATCAGCCCGGCAATCTCGCGGTCGAGATCGGCTTCGCCGGCCAGCGCCCAGCGGCCGAGCTGGGCGGCCAGGCGATTGCGCATCTCGGCGGCGGCGGCCTTGGTGAAGGTGAGGCAGAGGATGCGTTCGGGCTTGACGCCGGCCAGCAGCAGGCGCGTCACGCGATCGGTCAGCACCTTGGTCTTGCCGGTGCCGGCATTGGCCTCGACCCAGGCCGACTGCGCGGGCGACGTCGCCTTGCGCTGATCGGCCGTGGCCAGGGTGACGGGGTCGAGGCCAAGCGTGCTCATGCGGCGCGGCTCACTCGTCGCTCCCGCCCGCGGTCGACCATTCGGCCACGCGTTCGAGGTGTTCGTAGTCGTTGAAATGCGGCACGAACTCCGGCTGCGGCAGGGCCACGTACGGCGTGTCGGGGTCGGCGTAGCGTTCGGCCAGCTTTCCGACCAGCGCCAGCATCGCCGGGATCAGCTTGTCGGCGCCCTTGATGTCCTTGATCTCGCCGCCGTCGCCCAGCCCATTGGCCCGCCAGTAGGTGAGGATGACCTCGTCCGCCTTGCCCTTGATCCGTCCGAAGCCGCCGGCTTCGGCGATCGCCGCTTCGAGCAGGAGCTGCGGCGCGAACAGCCCGTCCAGCTCGCGCGTCGAGGGCACGCGCCCGGTCTTGTAGTCGATCACTTCCCACACGCCCGGGCCCAGCTCGTCGATGCGGTCGGCAATGGCGGTGATGGTGAGCGGGCGGGCAGGCGGACCGACCTGGAGCGTGCCGGGAGTCTCGCCGTCGAGCAGGCGCACGCCCGCGGCCCGGCGGTTGTTCTCCTCGGCCACCAGCCAGCGCGCCAGCCGCTGGAAGCGCGGCCACCAGAAAGCGCGTTCTGCCGGCGCGGTCAGCAGCTCGCCGAGATGCTTTTCGCCGAGGCCTTCCAGTTCGCGAACGGCGTCGCCGGGCAGCAGGCCGGAAGGATGCCGCTTCAGGAAATCGTCGAGTGCGGCATGCAGTGCCGAGCCGCGCTCGGCCGCGCCCAGTTCGGCCTCCAGCGGATCGAGCAGGCGCAGCCTCAGGATCTGCCGCGCGTAGAGGCCGTAGGGATCGCGCCGCCACTGCTCGATGCTGGAGACCGAAAGCCGCGTCGGTCGCGCTGCCAGCGGCGGCCGCGGCGCGGGACGCGGCCAGGGCGCGTAGCGCTCCGGCCGGTCGATCGCCTCGGCCCAGTCGACGTAGCGCCGGCCGCGCTGCATGTAGCCGGGCGGCGGCGCGGCCGCGTTGGGATCGTGGCCCAGCAGAGCGTCGAGGCGCGCCAGCCAACGCGACGGCACGGTGGGTGCGCCGCCTTCGCGCTCGGCGCGCGTCATCAACACCTGATCGGCGGCCAGGGCCGTGACGAAATCGTGCGCCGACAGGCCGATGCGCCGTTCCGGCTGCGGCAGGCCGAGCGCGCCACGCATCGGCCGGTTGAGCCATGGTCCGGTCTCGACGGCGGGCGGCCAGGTGTCCTCGTTGAGACCGCCCAGGATCACGAGGTCGGCGCGCTGCAGGCGGGCTTCGAGCGGCCCCCAGATCGAGAGCCGTGGGTGGCGGCCGTAGTGCGGCCGGATCGTGGCCGGCGCCAGCATGGCCGCCAGCAGTGCGGGCCACTCGCCGCCGGCGATGGCCGGCTGGTCGCGCCAGGCGCCGCGCAGCCGGGCCAGCGTCTCGGACAGCGCTTCGCCTGCCTCGCCGCGCCACATCGTGTCGGCCGACGACAGCATCTCGGCGGCGGCGACGGTGGCCTCGATCAATGCGTCGGGCGCCGCGCCCTCGGACATCAGCACCGCAAGGCCCGAGGTCGCGGCATCGAGCCGGTCGATCAGGGCAATCACGGCGTCGGCATCGCCATCGCCGTCCGCGCGCCGGTTGGCGACGATGCGGCGCACTGCGTCCAGGCCGGCGGCGGGCTTCAGTCCGCGCAGATACTTGCGGTCGAGACGGCGCGCCGCATCGAGCAGGTCGGCGCGCGGGCGGCCCAACGTGCAGAGCGGGTGTTTTAGCAGCGCCAGCAGATCGACCGGACCGAAGCTGCCGTCGACCGCGGCGACCAGCGCCCGTAGCAAGGTGGCGGGCGGCGTGTCGGCCAGCGGCGCGCCGGCCGAATCGTCGATCTCGATGTCCCACCGTCCAAGCTCGGCCGCGACCCTCCGGGCAAGCTGCCGGTCCGGCGTGATCAGGGCTGCCGTGCGGCGCGGCTGGTTCAGCGCCTCGCGCAGCGCCAGCGCGATCACGACCGCTTCCTGGTGCGAGGTGGCGCAGTCGGCGCGCGCCACGTGCGCCAGCGCCGCGGCGTCCGGCCGCGACCACGCCTCGCTGGTTTCCGCCGGTCGCATCAGTTCGGCCACCAGCGTCCGCCGCGCCCGGTCGCCGCCAGGACCGCCCGGCCAGTCCGGCACCGAGGCGCGCGCGACGCCGAGCGCCGCCAGCAGCTCATGCAGGCCGAACTGCGGATGCGACGGCTCGAGCTTCTGCCAGCTCGCCTCGTCCATCTCGCGATCGAGACCGGGCAGCACGACCGCACCCTGCGGCAGTCCGGTGATGGCCGACAGCAGCTCGCGTGTCGCCGGCTGCGAGCCCGTCGATCCCGCGGCGATCACCGCGGTCCGGGGAGGCTTCGCCCGCCAGCGTGCCGCCTGGGCGCGGATCGCCCGGGTCCGCCGTTCGAGGGCGTCGATCTGGCCGCGCTCGGCCAGCATCGCCGGCCACGCCGTGCCGACGATGTCGAGGAAGGTGAGGGTGCGCCGCCAGTGTTCGGCGAAGTTGCCGGTGACGAGACCGGCCAGCTTGTCGAAGCCCACGCCTTCTATCGCCAGTTCGTCGAGCAGCCCGCCCAGCTCGCGCGCGAGTTTCAGCGCCTGCGCTGGCGACTGCGCGATGGGCTGGCCCTGGTCGTCCTTGAACGCGGCGACCAGCCGGGCCAGCAGCGCCTCGCGGATCGTCGGGTCGATGGCGGGCGGCAGGGCGAGGGCCTCGTCGTCGCCGGGTGCCAGATCCCACTCGCCGTCGTCGACATCGCCCAGAGGCGCCATGCGCGGCAGGATCGTGGGCCTGCCGTCGGATGCCCGCAGGAAGGCCTCGCGCAGCGCCCGCACCGAGCGCCGCGTCGGCACCAGGATCAGCACATCGGCCAGGCCAAGCGGATCGCCGCCATGGTGGGCCAGGACGCCCTCCGCCAGTTCGTCGGCAAAGCGGCGGTCGATGCCGATGGTGAAGACGCCCTTCATGCGAGCACGCGCTCCGCCTCGGCCAGGGCCTCGGGCGTGCCGACATGGAACCAGTCGCCGTCGTGCACCAGCCCGTGCAGGCGGCCGGCGGCCTCGGCGCGGCTCCACAGTTTCAGCAGCGAGAAGGCGCCGTCGGGTGAGTCGCGGAACAGGCGGACGTCGCACACCGAGATGCTGGCGAACAGGTAGGGCGCGGTGTCGGCCGAGCCGCGGTGCCTGGCGCGGCCGTCGGCCTCGAGATAGTAGTCGCCGCGGTCACGCTCCTCGCGGCCGATCGCCGTCGCCAGCGGATGCAGCAGCAGCAGCGCGTCCATGCGGGCGGGATCCCAGGCCGCCTGCAGACGGCCCAGCATCGAGCCTTGCCCGTCACGCCACAGCCCGTCGCCGTTCAGGATGAAGTATGGCCCCGGCCCGAGCAGCGGCAGGGCGTTCTTTACGCTGCCGCCGGTCTCCAGCAACCGGTCCTCGCGCACGATGTGGGCGCGACCGCGCAGGCGGTCGGCGATCTGGCTGCCGAGGTGGTGGACGTTCACCACCACCTTCTGCACGCCGTGCCGCGCCAGCCGATCCAGCGCGCGCTCGATCATCGAGCGGCCGGCGACGGGAAGGAGCGGCTTGGGCGTCGCGTCGGTCAGCGGCCGCATGCGCTCGCCGCGGCCGGCCGCCAGGATCATCGCGGTGCGGATCATGAAGCACCAATACGTCGCAGCGGCGGCGGCAGCACGCGGTCGACCCAGGCGCGCAGCGGGTCCAGCGCGTCATGCCGCAGGGCGCGCTCGAACATCGCCCAGACCCGCGGCAGGTGTGGCAGGTAGCCGGGCTTGCCGTCGCGCTTCAGCAGCCGCACGAACAGGCCGATGATGCGTGCATGGCGCTGCGCCGCCATCAGCGCGAAGCCGGTCCTGAAGGCCGCCGGATCGGCGATTGCGGTCTCGTCGAGGTAGCGCGCGAGGCAGGCGGCGTGGACGGCGGGCGCAACGTCACGGCGGGCGTCCTCGAGCAGCGACACCAGATCGTAGGAGGGATGGCCGCGCTGCGCGTCCTGGAAGTCGAGCAGGCCGCAGGCTTTTACGCCCGGCCGGGCGGGCAGCCAGATCAGGTTGTCCTTGTGGTAGTCGCGCAGCAGCAAGGCATCGGGCGCCGCCGGCAGCGCCGCGAGGCAGTCCTTCCAGGCGGCGATGTAGCGGCCGGTCTCCTCCGCGGGCGTCGGCCGGCCGGTGGCGGCCGGCAGATACCATTCCGGCAGCAGCATCGCCGCCTCGATCAGGGCGTCGCCGGCATAGGCGCCCAGCCCGGGCAGCAGGGCGTTCTCGCCCGCCCGGTGCAGGGCGACCAGGACGTCGGTCGCGCGCAGGTAGAGCGCGTGTTCATCGCCGCCGGCGTCGAGCACACGGGCGAAGGTGTCGTCGCCCAGATCCTCCAGCAGCAGGAAGCCGTTGTCGGCATCCTCGGCGTCGATCGCCGGCGCACTGAGGCCGAGCGCGCGCAGATGACGGCCGACGCGCACGAACGGCCGCACGTCCTCCTGGGGTGGCGGCGCATCCATGACCACGGCCGTGCCGCCGTCGCGCGTCAGCCGGAAGTATTTCCGGAACGAGGCATCGCCCGCCAGCAGGCGTTCCTGCGCGCCGCCCCAGCCCGCCCGGGAGATGAAATCGGCCCTCAGCCTGTCGCGCTCAGAATTCGCCAAATCGTGCCTCTCCCTCGAGGGTCGCCCGCCGGCCGCCGCCCTCGACGGACAACGCCACCGCCAGCCGCTGGGCGGGCAGCAGCCCGTCCAGCCGTTCCGGCCATTCGACCAGCGCGATGCCGTCGGCCCGCGCCTCTTCCCAGCCGAGTTCGAAGACCTGCTCCGGCGCTTCCAGCCGGTAGAGGTCGAAATGCCAGAAGGCGCCGCGCGGCGTGTCGTAGACCTCGACCAGCGTGAAGGTCGGGCTGGGCACGACCAGCGTCGGATCGCCCGCCGCCGCCCGCAGGATGGCGCGGGCGAGCGTGGTCTTGCCGGCGCCGAGACCGCCTGTCAGGGCCACGACGTCGCGCGGCCGCAGGCGCCCGGCCAGCGCCGCGCCCAGCCGCTCGGTGGCGGACTCGTCGGGAAGGGACAAAGAAAAAGTCGGCATCTTTCGATGCCGACTTTTAGCATGTGGCCGCCCTCACTGGCCCTGTGGGCGATTGAGGGGGCGGTTAATAGCGATAGAGGTCGCCCTTGAACGGGCCGGCTTGCGGCACGCCGATGTACTTGGCCTGGTCGGGACGGAGCTTGGTGAGCTTGGCGCCGACCTTCTCGAGGTGGAGCGCCGCCACCTTTTCGTCGAGGAACTTGGGCAGGGTGTAGACCTGCTTCTCGTACTTGCCCGGGTTGGTCCACAGCTCGATCTGCGCCAGCGTCTGGTTGGAGAACGAGGCCGACATGACGAAGCTCGGATGGCCGGTGGCGTTGCCGAGGTTGACCAGGCGGCCTTCCGACAGAACGATGATGCGCTTGCCGTCCGGGAACTCGACCTCGTCGACCTGCGGCTTGACGTTGTGCCACCGGAAATTGCGCAGGCTCGAGATCTGGATCTCGCTGTCGAAGTGGCCGATGTTGCAGATGATGGCGCGGTGCTTCATCGCCTTCATGTGGTCGAGCGTCAGCACGTCGACGTTGCCGGTGGCGGTCACGAAGATGTCGGCGCGCGGCGCCGCATCTTCCATGGTCACGACCTCGTAGCCTTCCATCGCCGCCTGCAGGGCGCAGATCGGATCGACCTCGGAGACCATGACGCGGCAGCCGGCCTGGCGCAGCGACGCCGCCGAGCCCTTGCCGACGTCGCCGAAGCCCGCGACCATCGCCACCTTGCCCGACATCATCACGTCGGTGCCGCGGCGGATGCCGTCGACCAGCGATTCACGGCAGCCATAGAGATTGTCGAACTTCGACTTGGTGACCGAGTCGTTGACGTTGATGGCCGGCCACAGGAGCGTGCCTTCCTTCGCCATGTTGTAGAGGCGGTGCACGCCGGTGGTCGTCTCCTCGGTCACGCCGCGGATCGACTTGCCGAGTTTGGCGTACCAGCCGGGCTTTTCCTTGTTGGTCCTGGCGATCGCCTTGTAGAGGACTTCCTCCTCCTCGTTGGTCGGCTTGGCGATCAGCGAGGCGTCCTTCTCCGCCCGCGCGCCGAGATGGACCAGCAGCGTGGCGTCGCCGCCGTCGTCGAGGATCATGTTCGGCTCGCCGCCGTCGCCCCACTCGAAAATCTTGTGGGTGTAATCCCAGTATTCCTCGAGGCTCTCGCCCTTGATCGCGAAGACCGGCGTGCCGGCCTTGGCGATCGCCGCAGCGGCGTGATCCTGCGTCGAATAGATGTTGCACGAGGCCCAGCGCACGTCGGCGCCCAGGGTCTTCAGCGTCTCGATCAGCACGCCGGTCTGGATGGTCATGTGCAGCGAGCCCGCGATGCGCGCGCCCTTCAGCGGCTTCTTGGGGCCGTATTCCTTGCGGATCGACATCAGGCCCGGCATCTCGGTCTCGGCCATGTCGAGTTCCTTGCGGCCCCAGTC
>JAIETA010000187.1 GCA_019745575.1 Reyranella sp.
CCGTCGAACGCCGCCACCGAGGCGGTGTTGATGATGACGCCGCGCTCGCCGTCGTCCATCGGCTCGGCCTGGCTCATGGCGAAGCTGGCGAGGCGGATGACGTTGAAGGTGCCGATCAGGTTGACCTGGATCACCTGGGCGAACATGCCGAGATCGTGCGGCCCGGTCTTGGAGATGGTGCGGGCGGCGCGGCCGATGCCGGCGCAGTTCACCGCCACGCGCGGCGCGCCCAGCTTCTCGACCACGGTCTTGACCGAGGCTTCGGTGTTGGCCGCGTCGGCCACGTTGGTCTTGACGTAGAGGCCGCCGATTTCCTTGGCCTTCTTCTCGCCGAGCTCGTCCTGCAGGTCGAAGATCGCGACCTTGGCGCCCGCAGCCGCCAGCGCCGACGCCGTGGCGCCGCCCAGACCCGATGCGCCGCCGGTGACGATGGCGGCCTGACCCTTGACGTTCATCCATACCTCCCTGTTGGGGCGCTTTTAAGCACGACCGGCCCCCTTGCCAAGCCGTCCGCGGCACCCAACGTTTCCCCGATGAGCCATCCCTCACAGCTCGCGCAAGACGAGGCCCGGGTCCGCGCCGGCTTCTGGCACAAGGCGCGCCGGACCCTGGGGCGCGTGCCCTTCTCCGAGGACGCCGTGGCGGCATTCCACTGCGCCACCGACAGCACCACGCCGCTGCCGATCCGGGCGACCCTGTTCGGGGCACTCGCCTATTTCGTGCTGCCGCTCGACGCCGTTCCGGACTTCATGCTCGGGCTGGGCTTCGCCGACGACGCCGCCATCATCGCCGCGGCCATCACCGCCGCCAGGGTCCACATCACCGACGCCCACCGCGCGAGAGCGCGCGCCTGGCTGCTCAAGGCGCAGGACTCTCCGGCGGCCTGACCGCCGCCGCCCGTCGCCGCTGGCGGGCAAGCTGGTGCTCGCGGTGCGCGATGTAGAGCGCGGAGGCGATGACGATGGCGGCGCCGACATAGGTCCAGATCACCGGCATCTCGCCCCAGATCAGCCAACCGACGAAGACCGCGAACGGCAGGCGAAGATATTCGAAGGGCGCCACCGCCGACATCTCGCCCACCTTGAAGGCCTGGACCCAGAAATACTGTCCGACCGTGGCGGTGAGCGCGATGCCCGCCGCCAGCACCCAGCCCCAGGCGTCGGGCCAGCGCCACACCCAGACCGCCGGCAGCGCCAGCAGCAGGGTCGAGAAAATCGCGAACTGCGTCAGGATCATCAGCGGCGTCTCGGAGTCCGAAAGCCGCTTCACCAGCAGGATCGAGATCGCCACGGTGGCGGCGTTGGCCAGCGCCACCAGGGCGCCCAGCTGCAGGCTGCCCTCGCCCGGCCGCACCATCACCAGCACGCCCGCGAACCCCACGACGGTCGCCGTCCAGCGCCGCCAGCGCACCTTCTCCTGGGTGAGGACGACGGCGACCAGCACCGAGAACAGCGGCTGCGAGAAGGCGATCGCCGTGGCGTCGGCTAGCGGCAGCATCGACACCGCATAAAAGCCCAGCACCATCGAGGTCGTGCCCATCAGGGTGCGCCAGAAATGGCCGGCCAGCCGCTTGGAGTGCCAGGGCTTGACCTGACCGGCCAGGATCAGGGGCAACAGCAGCGCAAGGCCGATGACGGCCCGGAAGAAGGCCGTCTGCACGCTCTCGATCTGCTCCGACAGCAGCCGGATCATGACGCCGGTTGAGGTGAAGATGAAGCCGCCGCTCACCAGCCACAGCGCGCCCTGCACGTTCGGCGGCAGCCGGCGCAACCAGACGAGCATCAGCTTGTCCGTTCTTCAGATCTTGCGGTCATGTCCAGCCCAGTATGGCGCGCGGAGATCCTTCTTCAGCACCTTGCCGACCGGGCTGCGTGGCAGGGCCGCGATGAAGTCGACCGACTTGGGCGCCTTCACGCCGCCCAGCTTGTCCTTGGCGAGATGGATCAGCTCATCGGCCGCCACGGTAGCGCCGGGCTTCAGCTCGACCACCGCCTTCACCGCCTCGCCCCATTTCTCGTCGGGCACGCCGATGACGGCGCAGTCCTGCACCGCCGGATGGCTCCACAGCACCTGCTCGACCTCGCTGGGGAAGACGTTGAAGCCGCCGGAGATGATCATGTCCTTCTTGCGATCGACGATGTAGACGAAGCCGTCTGAGTCGATAACGCCGATGTCCCCCGTATGGTGCCATCCGAAGGTCGAGGCTTCCGCCGTGGCCGCGGGATTGTTGTAGTAGCCCGACGTGACGAGGCCGCCCCGCACCACGATCTCGCCGGGCATGCCGCGCGGCAGAAGGCGGCCCTGCTCGTCCATCACCTCCAGCCGCATCAGCGGCGAGATGCGGCCGCAGCTCGCCAGCCGGTGGCGGTTGTTGCTCCGGAGCGCCTCGACGTGGTCCTCGGGCGAAAAGAAGGTGCAGATCATGCAGGCCTCGGCCTGGCCGTAGGTCTGCGTCAGCACCGGCCCGAACACCTCGATCGCCTCGACGAGCTTGTCGACCGACATCGGCGCCGAGGCATAGACCAGGTTTTTCAGCGAGCTGTAGTCGTACTCCCTCACGTCTGGATGGGCGAGTAGCATGTAGATGAGGGTCGGCGGCATGTAGATGTGCGTCACCTTGTGCTTCTCGATCGCGGCCAGGATTCCGCCGGGATCGGCCGTGCCCATGAAGATGTTGGTGCCGCCGAACGGCAGCATGGGAAAGGAGCAGACGCCGGCGGCATGCGTCATCGGCGCCACCATGAGATGGACCGGCGGGGCCTCGCCGGGCCTGCCGAGCGGCATGCAGGCCCAGAAGATCGCATTCATCGTCTCGATGTTGCGGTTGGTGATCTGCACGCCCTTGGGCCGGCCCGTCGTGCCGCCCGAACTGGCGAGGAAGGCCACGCCGTCGGGGTCGTCGGGCAGGTCGGGCGCGGCGGCCTTCTGTCCGGCGAGCCACGCTTCGAACGATGGCAGATCGAGGCAGACGACATCCTTGATCTTCGGGCAGGCCTCCCTGATGCGCGGCAGCGAAGCCTCGAAGCTCGAATGGTAGAAGAGGAACTCAACGTCCGTGTTGTTCAGGATGTAGAGATTCTCCTCGAGCGCATTGCGCGCATTGACCGGCGCCCAGGTGACGCCGGCGCGCACGATGCCCAACAGGCAGGCATAGGCCGCGGCATGGTTGGGGCTGTAGACGGCGGCCTTGGAACCGCGCCCCAGCCCTGCCGCGAGCAGGCCGTTGGCGACGCGGTGCGTCTGATCGCGCACCTCAGCGTAGGTCCAGCCGCGCGTGCCGTCGTGCAGGCAATGGCGCTCGGGAAAGAGATCGGCGCCGCGGTCGAAATAGTCGATCAGTCTCATCGCGATACCTGGAAGGGGTTGAATGTCGGAACGGCGAAGGGTTGAAAGTCGCGGACATTGCGCGTCACGACCGTAAGGCCGTGCACAATCGCCGTCGCGGCGATGCGGGCATCGTCGGCCAGCGTGTCCGATTTGCCATGCATCAGCTTCGCCCAGGTCCGGTAGATCATCGTATCCATCGACAGGACTTCATAGGCCCGCGCAACCTCATCAGCCCAACGCTCGATCTCCGCCGCTCGTCCCGGGTCTTGATCCCGTGTCAATTCGATACCGGCCTGAATCTCCCCCAGTGTCACAGCCGATATTCGCAGCACACGATGATCGACCGAGCGAAGCCATACGACCACGCCGCCGTGCGGTCTGGCGCGCCGCAATTCGGAGACCACATTGGTATCGAGCAGATACACGCCGCTCTCAATCCAATCGGGGTGGCGGTCGGCGCGTGTGCTTGCCACGCGGCGGTACCGCGAGATCGCCACGAGCCTCGTCCGTGAGCAGCAGTTCCTTCAGCGTCCGCACGGGAGCCCCCCGCAGACGGCGCCACTCCTCCATGGGCACGAGGACGGCCGCATCACTACCGCGTCTGGTCACCAGTTGCGGCCCATGCTTGAGGCAGGCTTCCAGCATCTCGCTGAAGCGGGCTTTGGCGTCCTGCACAGGCCACGTTTTCATGAGAGCACCTCAGACTAGTTAGCTGACTAGTCCATTATAGGGGCGGCCGCCCCCGCTAGGCAATGGGCGGTGCGGCATCGCCGGGGCCGAGCGGCCGTTGCATCAGGACCGAGTCGAGCCAGCGGCCGAACTTGAAGCCGATGCTCTTCAGGGTGCCGGTCATCTCGAAGCCGCAGGCGGCATGCAGCCGGATCGACGGCGTCTGCGCCGAATCGCCGATCACCGCCACCATCTGGCGCTTGCCGATCGCGGCGCACTGCTCGATCAGGACCGGCAGCAGCGCCTTGCCGACGCCCTGCCCGACCGCGTCATGGGCGATATAGATCGAATCCTCGACCGAGAATTTGTAGGCCGGCCGCGGTCGCCAGTTGCCGGCATAAGCGTAGCCCAGGACGCGGCCCGCGCGCTCGGCCACCAGATGGGGCAACCCGAGGTCGAGCACGGTGGCCCGGCGCCTCGTCATCTCGGCGAGATCCGGTGGATCGACCTCGAAGGAGGCCGTGCCGTGCAGCACATGATGTCCGTAGATTTCGGCGCAGCGCGCCACATCGGCCTCGGTCGAGGCCCGCACGACCAACTTACTTGATGGCAGTCCGCTCACGTCTGCCGTTCCCCGCATCGTTTCAGGCGGGGATTATAGCGCGTCGACGTCGGGCGCGCGCGCCCGACGCTAGTTGCCGCCGCGCCGAATCGCCCCGGGATCGGGACCGTCGAACCTGAACAGCGAGTCGGCCAGCTGCAGGCCGGACTGAACGTTGACCAGCGACACGTTCACCTGGTTGCCGCGGTTGTCGACGATCGTCCAGCCGCGCAGCACCATGGGGTTTTCGCCCAGGCGGACGATCACCTTGCCTTCCTGCGGCTTCTTCGCCTGGCTCATGGTGAGCTGCAGCATGCCGTCGCTGCGCTCGACCTTCTCGACCTGCAGGTCGCCGGTCAGCGACAGCGGCTCCTTGACCAGGAACGAGGCGGCGGTCCAGCCGATCGGCCACTGGCCGAAATCCTTGGTGGCAATGTCCCACATCGTGACCTGGTAGCCGTCGGCCACGATCTTGAGCTGCGACGGCGCATCGTATTCGAAGCGCATGCGGCCGGGCCGGCGGACGTAGAGCGTGCCCTGCAGAACCGTCCCGTTGGGATTGCTCTGCACGAAGCGTGCCTGCAGCGTGCGGATCGAATTGAAGTACTTCTCGACCTCCGCCGTGGAGGCCTGCGCCTGGGCCACGTCCTGAGCCACAGCGGGGGCCCCGGCCGGGATGGCGGCGAAAAACGTGGTGACGGACAGCAGAAGGGCGGCGAGGAAGTTGCGCATGGCTGGCATATGACGGCCGAATGCGGCGGAATCAAGCGAACTGCCCTCTTCCCAAGCCGGTAAACGGCCGTTTACCATGATCCGATCCAACCGGAGAAAGCTCCCATGCATGTCGGAATGGCCGCCGTCTTCCAGAATACCGGCCGGGCGCTCAGCGACCGCCAGATCTACCTGAACGAGCTGGCGCTGGCCGACATGGCAGAGCCTCTGGGCTTCGAGTCGATCTGGTCGGTCGAGCACCATTTCACCGACTACACGATGTGCCCCGACGTGGTGCAGTTCCTGTCCTACATGGCCGGCCGCACCAGGCACGTCCGGCTGGGCTCGATGGTGGTGGTGCTGCCGTGGCACGACCCGATGCGGGTAGCCGAGCAGATCTCCATGCTCGATCACCTCTCGGGCGGCCGCATGATCCTCGGTCTCGGTCGCGGCGCCGGCAAGGTCGAGTTCGACGGCTTCCGCCTCGACATGGGAGACAGCCGCGAGCTGTTCGTGGAGTACGGCGAGGCGTTGCTGAAGGGCCTCGAGAGCGGCGTGATGGAGTACCAGGGCAAGCATTATCGGCAGCCGGCCGCCGCCATCCGCCCCGCCCCGTTCAAGAGCTTCCGCGGCCGCACCTACGCCGCCGCCGTCAGCCCCGAGAGCGCGCGCATCATGGCGCGGCTGGGCGTCGGGCTTCTCATCATCCCGCAGAAACCGTGGCGCGAGGTCGAGAAGGAGCTGGCCGAGTACAACACGCTCTACCGCGATATCAACGGCACCGACGCGCCGCAGCCGATCTCGGCCGGCTGGACCTTCGTCGACCAAAGCGCCGAACGGGCGCGCGAGATGGCGGTCAGGTACATCGGCGGCTACTACCGCACCGTGCTCGACCACTACCAGTTCGCCGGCGAGCACATGAAGAACCAGCGCGGCTACGAGTACTACGCCAAGATGAACGAGAAGCTCGCCGTCTACGGCGACCAGAAGGCGATCGAGTTCTTCGCCGACCTGCAGGTCTACGGCACGCCCGAGCAGGTCTACGAGAAGATCATGAAGATCCACCAGCAGACCAACAACTCGGCCTATGTCGGCGTCTTCTCCTACGCCGGCATGCCGCACGAGGAGGCGGCGCGGAACCTCAGGATGTTCGCCGCGACGGTGATGCCGGAGCTGCAGAAGTTCGACGCCGGCGCCGCGATCGACCGCTCGCAGCCCCTGCCCGACCTGCGCTTCGCTGCCGCCGCGGAGTAGCCGGGTCTAGACACGCGCGGCGAGCGCCTTGGCGACGAGGCGGAACGGGCGGCTCAAGTGATAGAGCCGCCATAGTGGCCGCGGCAGCGGCATGGCGTGGTAGTCGCCCACGGTCCGCGTGAGGACGAGGGTCAGGACCGCCTTCATACGGTCCCAGCGGCCGTCACAGAGATCGACGTCCGAGAGGTCGTCCTTGCGGTCGGGGCCGGGCAGGCCGTCGCGCATCTGTGCCACCAGCCTGGCCGCCAGCGCTGCCACGCGGGCGCTCGCCGCCACCGTCTGCACGAGATCGCGCGGCACCGGCACCGCCAGAAGACGTTCCGCCATCGCGCAAGCCAGCAGGACGGCATCGCCGCAGCCGCGCGCCGCGGCGCGGCGGTGGATGGCCGCCCAGTCGAGGCTCCGTTCGCTGTCGATCAGAAGGGCAAAATCGTTCACCCATTCGAGACACCGCCAGGCCTCCTTCGTGCCGTGTCCAGCGAGCAGCAAGGCGAGGTTGGCGCCGGCCACCGTGGGGATCGTGCGGTTGCCGACCCGCACCTGGGCGGGATCGGCCCACACCTCGGCGGGTGTCACCGGAAAGGGCACATGAATGCCGCAAAAATCCCAGTGCAGGTCGATGACGGCGTCGATGTCGGGATGGCGAAAGGTGAACTGGCGTTGGTAAGCGAGAAACGCCTGCCGGAAGGCACGGTCGCCCTGGGTGGCGCAAAAGCCCAAGGCGCCGAGAACGGCCTCGGCGTCGCCAATCCGTTCCTGCGGCACGATCACGTCGAGGTCGTTGTATTCACGCAAGGACAGGTCGCCGTAGAGCGCGGCGGCGAGCGCCGGCCCCTTGAATGCCGCAAACGGCACGCCACGCGCGGCCAACGCCACTGCGACGTGCCCGAGTTCCTCGGACAGCGACAGGGCACGCGCGCCATTGAATTGACAGAAGCCCTCGAGCGACGACCGCACGACGTCCGGCACCCCGCTCCAGGATATCTCGCTCAGGCGCCGACGCAGTTGCGGACGGACCCCATGTTCATCCGCCAGGTCGAGCAGGATCTGGACGTCGACTCCGCCGGCCAGAATGCCGCGCGCCTGCACCAACTCGGCTTTCGGACGCACCAACAGGCACAGCAATTCGAATTCGACAACACCAACTCGCCGGAAAATCGGCTCGGTCATCGCTGTTCAATGGGCCAGGGCAATCAAACGGACGGGTATTCCTGGCGACCCGGCCACGTCGGGCTGAACTGCCTTGGGGCCTGCCGCCTTCACCTCGCGATCGTGCTGGCGGCGCGCGCCGGCTACGCCCTGGTTCGAGGTGTCTTCTTCGAGCCACCGTCAGACTTGCCGTTCGCACCCACCTTCTGGGTGACCTCGCGCAACGTGCCCCATGCTTCAAGAACGGGCGTCGCGTAGGGCTTTCGAGCGCGCGCTGTGTTGCCGGCGAACTCGTCACTCTTCTTCGGCTGCGCTTCCATTGTCATCAAGCCTCTCGTGTAGGAGGAAAACGTAACACACGCCCAAAGCAATCCCTAAAAGCCGCTCCTGCGGGTAGCTCCTGGGTCACGACATCGTCATTTGGTCGGGACGACTTCCATCGGCCGGCTCTTTATTGCACTGATCAAGCAATTTATCACAGTCGGACAGCAAATTCACACTGCCATTCCGTGCTGCCAGCGCGTGACGTCAATGCGGGGACAGAACTTGATCCATATTTATTGCACTAATAATGCAATAAACACGACCGGACGTCAACCGACAGGCTCGATCAAGCCGGCATCCCGCAGGCTGACAAGAAACCTGATGACGTCCTCGCGACATGCCTCGGGCGCGACGTCGAAATGGGCGACGATGTCGTCGCAGATGTCGGCAACCGAGCGCGGCTGCTCGAGCGCCTCCCAGATGCGCGCACCGACACCCTGCATGCCAAAATACAGACCGCGCTCGACATGAAGCACCGCGACCTCGTCGCTGAGGTTGCACGAAACCTGCTGGGTCGACCGCCTGAATACCGTCGAAAGCTCGAGCATCTGTGACATTCCGCAATGTGGCCGCCGGAGACGGCCAGAGGCCTCTCTACAGACGGGCTGCACGACAGGCAACCGCAGGCCGTGGGCAGTCCTAGGGGCGGCGCTGCGTCAGCCAGTAGTCGAGGGCGTGCACCGCGATGAACTGATCCTGGGCAGGCTCGGCCGGCACCTCCGCCGGCAGGCGGCGGACGTCGACGTAGTCGGCCAGCCTAAAATGCGACAGGCGCGGCAGGCCGCTAAGCCGGATCGGTGACGGCCCGGCGAGTGGCGTCAACGGCGTCTTCCTGCGGGCGAGCACCGCAGCCGGTAGCCGGCCGCGCATGGCCTGCCGCATCAGGAGCTTCTCCCTCGCCCACGGCACCGGCGGCACCGAAAGCAGGAACTCGAGGACGCGGAGATCGAGGTAGGGATGGCGCCAGACGAGCGGCACCGCCGCGCCCTCGGTGTCGAGGGGACCGAGCACGGCCTGCCAGATCGGATCGCCGAAGGAGGCGACCGCCCGCGGATGCCAGGGATGGCGCGGCGCGCCGATCGCGCCGGCGCCGTCGAAGCGCGCCTGCAGGCCGACGCGCTCGGCGAGCCCGCGGTCGATCCAGGGTGGCATGGTCGCGGATGCCGGCTCGGCTTGCCGCCGGCCGAGGTAGCGGCCGAGTGTCGTGCCCCATCCGTCGAAGCCCTTCGCCAGGAGATAGAGCAGGCCGGCTTCGCCCAGCCGGAGCCAGTCGCGGCGCTCGAACAGCCACGAGAAATAGGCGCCGCGCTCGAAGTCCAATGCGTTGTCGGGGCCTTCGCCAAAGAACCACACCGCGGCCATGTCCGCCTGCTCCGCCGCGATCTGGCGTTCAGGGTCGGCACAGACGATGGATGCCGACGGCTCCGCCGTGCGGATCGACCGCGTCCGCCAGTCGGGATCGTAGCCGAGATCGTCGATGGCCTTCAGCCGCAACTCGATTCCGAGGTGGCGGGCGACGAGGGAACTGAAATGCGTCTCGTCGTCCGGCCTCAGGGTCTCGAAGTGGAAGCACTCGGCGACGATGCGCGCGGGATCGCCGGTGGCGGCCACGGCGCAGGCCGCCAGCGTCGTGGAGTCGAGGCCGCCGCTCATCGATATGCCGACCTTGCCGGCCGGCAACCGGTCGGCAATCGACCGCGACAGCAGATCGAGGAACCGCTCGCTGTAGCCCCTGGGGTCGCGCAGGTAGAGCGGCTCGCCCAGCTCCAGCCGCCAGTATCGGTGGACCGCCGCCGTGGCGGCCGAAATGGTCAGCACGTGGGCCGGCGCCAGCCGCCGGACCTGCCGGTAGACCGTGCGCTCGAAGTCGAGGCAGTGGCCGATGGTGAGAAAATCGGCGATCCAGGTCTCGTCGAGCCCGTCGTCGATCGGCGCCGTGTCGGCGATCCACGCCAACGAGTCGCCGACGATATGCATGGCGCCGGCCTCGGCATGGAAGAGCGGGCGCACGCCGAGCTGGTCGCGGGCGCAGACAAGGCGGCTTTGCCTGTCGTCCCACAGGGCGAAGCAGAAATCGCCGGCGATTCGATCGAGGAACGCCGCGCCCCACGCCGCGTAGGCGTGCAGGCACAGAAGCGCATCCGACATCGAGCCGGACCGCCCTCCGAGCTGGTCAACCAGCCGCGCCTCGAGATCGCGTCGGGCGTCGAGCCGGATCCGCCCGACGATCCAGTACCGCTCTTCCAGGTCTTCGATGGTGCAAGCATCGGCACCAACACCGCCGTGCGGCGGACAGATGAACGCGACATGGCGTCGATCGCCGAGAATCTTGACGGCGTGCGAAGCGACGCCGTCGGGGCGGAGATCGATGGGTCTGCCGTCGACGTTGAAGAGGGCGGCAAACACCCTCAGCTCCGATCTGGCTTGCCGTCGGCAGCGCCGCCAGAATGGTCTGTCGATGTCCATGCGGCGAGCGGCGTGAAGGCCGCATGCTCTTCTTCGCCGGCCAGAACCCGCCCCTCGCAGATCAGCCAGGCATGGGCGGCGAAGGCCTGGTTCTCCTTGGCAACGCCGATGCGAAGCTCGGAGACGTGGCCCTGTCTGGACAGAAGACGCTGCAGCGCAAGCGCCGACACCAGGCAGGTCGTGCCGGGAATCGATCGGGTCGCGGCGCCGGCGGCCCACGCGATCCTGTCGACCGGCGTCGTGCCGGAACCCATGGCGGTCGCCCAGGCACGCAGCCGGCCGATGGCGACCAGGGGAAGCGCCAGCCGAACCATCACCGTCGTGACCAGGGCCTGGATCAGCAGGCCGCGATCGGCAGCCGGCAAGGCGAGAAATCTGCCGACGCGGCTCACGGCTCGAGGGCCCTGCGAATCTCCTCGCCAACGCGGTCCATGACGGCGAAGTGGCGAGGATAGGCGACGGCGAAGACGGGAAGGGCGCGCGCCAGGCGCTCGGCGAACCGGAACTGATTGGAGAGCCGGGCAGGTGTGTGATAGCGGCTGTTCATCGTCGAGGCGATGAGCGTCCGCGCGAGTTCGACGCCGGCGAGCCGCCGCATCGAGACGGCATCCGCCGGTGCGCCGGGCAACGGCTCTTCGAGCAGGAACAGACCGGCCAGCGGCACCTGCCGGTGCGACGGCGCTGCTGCGGCATGGGGCCGGACCATGATCTTGCCGCTCACGGAATTGAAGCTGCCGGCGCCGACGGCATCGGCAAGGAACCGCCGGGCGGCTTCGTCGAAAAGCTTGAGCCGACAGGGACCGGGATGGGCGAAGGTCTGGTCGCCGGCGAAGGTGACCCGCAGCATATCGTCGGTGACGAGCTCGGCGCCCTGGCCGATCAGATAGGCCGCCAGGGTCGACTTTCCTGCGCCGCTTTCGCCGAGCAGACCAACGGCCCGACTGCCCAACTGGACGACGGTGGCGTGCAGCGGCTCTTCGCCGCCCAGCATCAACGACGCACCAAGCACGAAGTTCAACAGATTGGCCTCGAACGATCTGTCGTCGGTGTCGCCCAGCCGGGCGCAGACGGCGTGCCGTCCATCGGCGGACACGACGGTTTCGAAGACTCCCTCCGCCCGCAGGTAGAGGCCGCCGTCGGGCAGCGCGACGTGCTGAATCCACTCGTCGGGGTCCATCGCGATGTCACGCGACCTCGCGCGGAAGTAGTCGTCCGTGCCGAGAACGATCCTCGTCGACACGGGCGCGTTCGGCTGCCGGCACTCCGCCACCGACGTCAGCGGGATTTCGCTTTCGACGGTGGTGCCGTAGACGATATACCGGTGACTGTCAGGCTGGCGACGGTCATGCTGACGCGCGTCGCTCATCGGGACATTCCGGCAGAGACGACCGTCAGGGGCCTTGGCAAAGACGTCTGTTTCGGTCTGTCGTGGACGCGTTGCACCGTGAAGCCCGCCCCTCGCGGCAAGAGAACTCTCATGAATGAAAAAGCCGCCACCCTGGTCCGGATCGACTGCCGCGGGATCTCCGGCGACGATCCGGGCACGTCCGACCAGATACGCCTCGCCAGCGACTGCCTTGTCAAGAACGGCTACGCAATCCTGGATCACGTGATTGCCGAAGACAAGGTCGCGGCCCTGAAGGCCGAATTCGACGCCCGCTACGCCGCGTACCTCGAGGATCGGGAGTTGGACGACACGCTGAAGACCGGTAACCGGCGCTTCATGATCCCGATCGACTTCTCGGGCGGTTTCGCCGATCCGTCGGTCTACGCCAATCCTTTCGTCGTCGCGGTGGTGCGGGCGGCGCTCGATCAGGACGCCATCCTGGAAAGCTATGGCGCCATCGTGTCGCTTCCCGGCGCCCAGGCGCAGCACATACACCGCGACAACCCGCTGCTGTTCGGCGCCGGCATCGCCCCCCTCCTGCCGGCCCACGCACTGAACTTCGCGCTGCCGCTGATCGACATGAACGACGAGCACGGAACCACCGCCCTCTGGCCGGGCAGTCACCGATGGCTGGAGCACGACAAAACGGCCCCGTCACAAGCGCCGGAGATCCCCGTCGGGTCCTGCGTGCTCTGGGACTTCAGGACATTCCACAGCGGAACGGCCAACCGTTCCGAGACACACCGGCCGATGGTCTACGCCACCTTTGCCAGACGGTGGTACCGCGACCCCGGCAATTTCTACAAGACGGCGCAGCGGCGTCTTTCCTTCGAACCGGCTTTTCTTCGCAGCGTGCCCAAGGGACGGCGCAAGCTGTTCTGGCATGTCGATCCGTCGCTCGCGGCCGAGGACGGACCCGAGGCATGAACGACCGGACCGAAGGCTATGTAACCGACCTCGGCTACATCTACGGCTACTACCCCGAACTCAATCCCCTTCGTCACAGGCTGGCCTTCCTGACGGCCGGGCTGCGGCCCCAGGCGATCGCCACGGCCTGCGAGCTGGGTTTCGGCCAGGGCGTCAGCCTCGCCATCCACGCCGCGGCAGCGTCGACGCGGTGGTACGGCGCCGACATCAATCCCGACCATGTCGCCTTCGCCCGGGGACTGCTGGCCGCTTCAGGCGTCGAGGCGGGCCTTCACGCCGACACCTTCGCCGAATTCGCCAATCGCGGCGATCTGCCGGACTTCGATTACATCGGGCTCCATGGCGTGTGGAGCTGGGTCTCCGACCGCAACCGGGCGGCGATCGTCGACTTCGTCCGCCGCAAGCTGAAGGCCGGCGGCGTTGTCTACATGGGCTACAACGCGCTTCCGGGCCTGGCCGCCTTTTCGCCGCTGCGTCACCTGCTCATCGAGCACGCCGAGGCGGCGCGCGTCACGGGCCGCTCGATCGCCGAACGCATCGACGGGGCCCTGGCCTTCGCCGATCGGCTGCTGGCGACCAAGCCCGCCTACGCACGGGACGACCGCCAGAGTCTCGACCGCTTCGAAGGGCTGAAGAAAGAGGATCGGCGCTACCTCGCCCACGAGTACTTCAATCGGGACTGGGTCCCGATGCACTTCGCGACCGTCGCGCGCCGGCTGGCGCCGGCCGGTCTCAGCTATGCGTGTTCGGCGTCGTTTGCCGACTCCCTCGACACCCTCAGCCTGAGCGACGAACAACGGAGCCTGCTCGACGGTGTTGGCGATCCCCTCCTGCGGCAGTCGGCGCGCGATTTGATCTTCAACGAGTCCTTCCGGCGCGACTACTGGGTCAGGGGCGCGGCGCGGCTGTCCGGCCCGGAGCGGATCGAGGCGCTCCGCGGGGAACGGGTGATCGCAGTGACGAGCCTGCCGAACTTGCCGTTCAAGATACGCGCCGCCTTGGCGTTGAGCCGGGCCACCCCCGGCGAGGCCGTCCACACGCCCATCCTCGAATTCCTGGCCGACCACAGGCCTAAAGCCCTGGGCAAGATCGAACAGGCCGTTGCCTCTAAGGGCATCACACTCATGCAGATTGTCGATGCCGTCACGCTGATGGCGAGCTGCGACTATCTCGAAGCCGCGCAGGACGACGCCGCGACGGCGGCCGCACGGCAAAGAACGGACCGCCTCAACACCCATGTTGTCGACGCAACCCTTGCCGGCGGCGAGGTCCGCACCCTTGCCAGCCCGGTCACCGGCGGCGGCGTTCATGTCCGGCGCGTCGCCCAGGTCTTTCTATCGGCTCTACGCCGGGGCAAGACCCGGCCGGAAGAGTGGGTCCACGAAGCGGCCAAGACCCTTGCGGCCGACGGGACTCCGGAAACTTCCCTCGCCGACCTCACCGCACAGGCCGAGATCTTTGCCCGGGAGACGTTGCCCACGCTGCGGGCCCTGCAGGTCGTCTAAGACGGCCCCTCGCCTCGACAGCGGCCAGCCTGCGCGGTCCGCCTAAGCGCGGGTCCGGTCCGCCCTGTCACGCCGGCCGCCGTCCCTGTTGCCGTTCCGGCCGACGGCCAGGGTCAGGTCGCGCAGACTCCCCCAGGATGCGAGCACCGGCGGGGAATAGGGCTTCTTCGGCGGCGATGACGAGGCACGCGGCTTTGTCGAATCATCCGACTTGGTATTCATGACCTCGCCTCTCCTCTCCGCGGGTCGCTCGACCGCAATTCCCTGTCAGGATTGCTCCACGCCCTGACAGCGCGTGAACAAATTTGCCCAAAGTCGAGCCATGAATCCATAGCCCGCGCCTCCCCGCCGGGCCGGGTTGGTCCGTTTATCGCAGGGCACGCCCACGACAGCGGTGCCAATCGTCATGGAATCGTCATTGCAGCGACACAAAAGGCAGGCCAGAAGACAGCGCCGCGGCGGCCCAGCCGCGAAGGAGACAGAGCCATGAGCAGCCCGCCCGGCCCCGCCCGCGCGCCGAACGGACCCCGGCCCCGCCCGCCATTCGAGAAGATCGCCCTGATGCTTCAGGGCGGCGGCGCGCTGGGCGCCTACCAGGGCGGCGTCTATCAGGCGCTGGCCGAGGCCGACCTCCACCCCGACTGGGTCGCCGGCATCTCGATCGGCGCCATCAACGCCGCCCTGATCGCCGGTAACCCGCCCGAGCGCCGGGTCGAGAAGCTGCGCGCCTTCTGGGAAACGGTGACCCAGCCGCCGTTCGGCATGCCGAGCTTCAAGGGCGTCGATTTTCCCAACGACATGACGCGCATGATGGTGAACCAGTGGCGGGCCATGGGCACGCTGATGGGCGGCGCGCCGAGCTTCTTCACGCCGCGCGTGCCGCCGCCGATCTTCGGCAAGGCCGACACCCCGGCCGCGCTCAGCTACTACGACGTCGCGCCGCTGAAGGGCCTGCTCGAGCGGCTGGTCGATTTCGACCGGCTCAATTCGGGGGCGATGCGCTTCAGCGTCGGCGCCACCAATGTGCGGACCGGCAACTTCACCTATTTCGACAACAGGGCGCAGAAGATCGGCCCGGCCCATGTGATGGCCAGCGGCTCGCTGCCGCCGGGCTTTCCCGCCACCGAGGTCGACGGCGAGTTCTACTGGGACGGCGGCGTCGTTTCCAACACGCCGCTACAGTGGGTCCTCGACGCGCCGCAGCGCTACGACACGCTCGCCTTCCAGATCGACCTGTGGAGCGCGCGCGGCGAGCTGCCGCGCGACATGGTCGAGGCCGACGTGAGGCTGAAGGACATCCGCTACTCCAGCCGCACGCGCGCCGGCACCGACCAGTTCCGCAAGGCCCAGACGCTGCGCCGGGCGGTGGGCAAGCTGCTTGCCGAAATGCCCGAGGCGCTGCGCCAGACGCCGGAGGCGGAACTGCTCGGACGGGAAGCCTGCGACAAGGTCTACAACATCATCCAGATGATCTATCACGCCAGGAGCTACGAAGGCGCCTCGAAGGATTTCGAGTTCTCCCGCCGCACGATGGAGGAGCACTGGGCCTCGGGCTACGACGACATGGTCCGCACGCTCGCCCACCCCGAGGTGCTGCAGCGCCCGCAGAGCGCGGACGGGGTCTTCACCTTCGACCTCGCCCGCCAGGGCCATCCGCAGGAGATCAAGAAATGAAGCTGGCCGATGTCCGCAAGAACGCCTTCGCGATGCCGCTCAACAACCCGGCCTATCCGCGCGGACCCTATAAATTCTACAATCGCGAGTTCGTCATCATCAGCTACCGCACCGATCCCGAGATCCTGCGGGCGCTGGTGCCCGAGCCGCTCGAGCCGCTGGGCGACACGGTGAACTACGAGTTCATCCGCATGCCCGATTCGACCGGCTTCGGCGACTACACCGAGACCGGCCAGGTGATCCCCGTCCGCTTCAAGGACAAGGACGGCAAGATCCAGGAAGGCGGCTACATGCACGCCATGTATCTCGACGACAACTCGCCGATCGCCGGCGGCCGCGAGATCTGGGGCTTTCCCAAGAAGCTCGCCACGCCCCGCATCAAGCACGAAAGCGAGACGCTGGTCTGCACCCTGCACTACGGCTCGGTGCTCTGCGTCAACGCCACCATGGGCTACAAGCACCGCGAGATCGATCCCGCGCCGATCCTGAAGGGACTGGCGAAGCCCGCCTTCATGGTCAAGATCATCCCGCACGTCGATTGCACGCCGCGCATCTGCGAGCTGGTGCGCTACTACTGCGAGGATGTGACTCTGAAGGGTGCCTGGACCGGCCCGGCGGCGCTGCAACTCTTCGACCACGCCATGTGCGACGTTGCCCGCCTGCCGGTGCGCGAAGTCCTCTCGGCCACCCACTATGTCACCGACCTGACGCTGGGTCTCGGTGAAGTGGTGTTCGACTATCTCGCCAAATAGCCCACGCAGAAAAGGATCGATTTCATGTCCCGCTTCACAGGAAGAGTTGCCATCGTCACGGGTGCCGCGAGCGGCATCGGCAAGGAAATTGCCCTGCGCCTCGCGGCCGAAGGCGGCATCCCGGTGATTGCCGACCTCAACCTCGACGCCGCCGGCAAGACGGCGGCGGAGATCAAGGCCAAGGGAGGCGATGCCTTCGCCGTCGCCATGAACGTGACCGACGAGGCCGAAGTCGAGAAGGGCGTGGCCGACACCATGGCCAAGTACGGCAAGATCGACATCCTGGTGAGCAACGCCGGCATCCAGATCGTGAAGCCGCTGGTCGACTTCCCCTTCGCCGACTGGAAGAAGCTGCTGTCCATCCATCTCGACGGCGCCTTCCTCACCACCAAGGCCTGCCTGAAGCATATGTACAAGGCCAAGTACGGCCGCGTGGTCTACATGGGCTCGGTCCACTCCAAGGAAGCTTCCAAGCTGAAGGCGCCCTACGTCACCGCCAAGCACGGGCTGATCGGCCTCAGCAAGGTGCTGGCCAAGGAAGGCGCGGAGTTCAACGTCGCCTCGAACGTCGTGTGCCCGGGCTTCGTGCGCACGCCGCTGGTCGAGAAGCAGATCCCCGAGCAGGCCGCCGAGCTGAAAATCTCCGAGGCCGAGGTGATCAAGAACGTCATGCTGAAGGACACGATCGACGGCCAGTTCACCACCACTGATGATGTGGCCGACGCCGTCCTGTTCTACGCCGCCGCCAAGACCACCGTGCACAGCGGCCAGTCGGCCGTGGTCAGCCACGGCTGGTTCATGCAGTAGGCGACATCGCCCGCCTGCTCCGGGCGGAGTGTTGCCCTGCCGCCACAGTGGCAGCCGCAATGCCTGCCCGGGCGGTCCGGGTCGCAACTCTGGCAGCCATCCCTCGTTGATCCGGGGCGCACCATCGCGCGCCAGGATCTTCACCTACGAGGGAAATGCATATGAAAGTGGCTCTCTTTGCCGCGGCGGCGCTCGTCGCCCTGCCGGCGGCGGCCCAGGCACAATCGCTGTTCGCGCCCGGTCCGTCGAACCCCGGCTTCTACATCGGCGCCGAAGGCGGCCTCAACTGGCTGCTGAACAACAACAACTACAACATGGACCTCGGCTATGCGGTGGGCGGCGTCGCCGGCTACGACTTCGTCGGACCCAGGATCGAGCTGGAAGGCGTCTTCCGCAGCAACAACGGCAGCGGCACGGCCAATTTCGGCAACGTCTTCAGCAACGTGCGGGGCCGCATCGAGCAGCTCTCGGTAATGGCCAACCTGCTCTACGACTTCTTCCCGGGCGCCACCGTCACCCCGTACATCGGTGCCGGCGCGGGCGTTGCCTTCGCCGACGCGGCGATCAACGGCTGTTCGCTCTGCAGCACCCAGTTCGCCTACCAGGGCATCGTCGGGCTGGGCTACAACGTCAGCGAAAACTTCCGCATCAATCTGGACGGCCGCTACTACGCCACAACCAGTCCGGCGGCCTACTCCAACAACAACGTCACCGCGATGCTCGGGCTGACCTACAAGTTCGGCCAGCCCGTCGCGGCGGTCGCGCCGCCGCCGGCCGCGCCGTCCGCTGCGCCGCCGTCCTTCATGGTCTTCTTCGACTGGGACCGCGCGAACCTGTCGGAGCAGGCGCTTGGCACCATTCGCCAGGCGGCCCAGGCCTACAAGACCAAGGGCAACGCCCGCATCACCACCACCGGGCATGCCGACAAGTCGGGCTCGGACGGTTACAACATGGCGCTGTCGCTGCGCCGCGCGAACACCGTGAAGGACGCTCTGGTCCGCGAAGGCGTGCCGGCGACCGCCATCGCGGTGGTTGGCCGTGGCGAGGCACAGCCGATGGTGCAGACCGCCGACGGCGTGCGCGAACCGCAGAACCGCCGCGTCGAGATCGTCATCCAGTAGGACGCTCGCGCGACATCCCGCGGGAAGAAACGGCCGGGTCATGCCCGGCCGTTTTCTTTGCCAACGATGCCGATGGCAAAACAACCTTCTGCGGTCGACGGCGTTAACTCCCAGAGGGTGGCGCTGGCGCCGCGAGCCGTTCGATATCGACACGGCGGGCTTGTTACCTCCGGTTGTCGATGCTACGGCTTCCGATACCGAAGCGCGACGATCCGGGTCGCAACCGGCACCTGAAATGAGAGAAAGCCCATGTCGATCCGCGTCAGCGCGATCCTGAGCACGCTCGTCTCGCTTCTTGCCGCCACCGTGGCGCATGCCAGGGACTTTCGCTCCTCCGACATCCATGCCCGCGGCGATCCGACGGTCCAGGGCGTTGCCTACATGGGCAAGCTGATCGCGGAACGGACCGGCGGCCGGCACAACATCAAGTCTCTGGGCCAGAACGACCCGGACTCGGAGCGGTACACGATCCAGGAGATCAGGAACGGCACCCTCGACATGGCCCACGTCCATATCGTGGCGCTCAACCAGATGGTGCCGGCCACCATTGTGCCCACGCTGCCGTTCCTCTTCAAGACGCTCGACCACATGCGGCAGGTCCTCGACGGCCCGATCGGCGAGGAAATCCTGGCCCAGATGGAGGAGTCGGGCATCGTCGGCCTGTGCTTCTACGATCTCGGCGCCCGCTCCTTCTACAGCGCCGACAAGCCGATCCGGAAGGCGGCCGACATGTCCGGCATGAAGGTGCGCGTTCTGCAGTCCGACTCCTGGGGAACCTTCATGAAGGCGCTGGGCGCCACCCCCCTGACGATGCCGCAGAACCGGGTTCAGGGCGCGCTGAAGAGCGGCCTGATCGATGCGGCGGAGAACAACTGGTCGGCCTACGTCGCCTCGCGCGACTATGTGCCGGCCCCCCTCTACAGCCTGACCGAGCATTCGATGTCCCCCGGCGTCGTGGTGTTCTCCAAGAAGGTGTGGGACGGGCTGACCAGCGAGGACCAGGCGATCATCCGCAGCGCCGCCCGGGACTCCGTGCCGTACATGCGCAAGCTCGCCGACGAACGCGAAATCTCGGCGCGCGCGGCGGCGGTGTCGGCCGGCACGCAGGTGGTGGGGGACATCGACAGAAAGTCTTTCTCCGACGTGCTCAAGCCGCTCTATGGCCTGGTGCTGCCCGATCCCAGGCTGTTGGACATGGTTGCCCGCATCCAGGTCACACACTAGAAGCCGGGCGCGCCGATCCGGGCGGCCGGTCGAGCGGCGGGCCGGCTTGCCGGCGGACTCCGGTCTGCCTTAGGTTGCACGCGGGCCCGCCCGACCCGCGGTGGCGTCCGATCGACGGGGGTCTGGCATGGGCTGGCAGGCTTTGCTGCGGTATGCGTTGCTGTTGCTCGCCCTGCCCGCGGCCGCGGCGGCAGAGGACAACGCCCAGAACGAGGGCAACGATCCCTTCACGCCCAAAGGCGCGCTGCAGCTGCAGGACTACTTCCAGCCCTTCCTGAACAACCGCGTCGGCAGCGGCGCCAACCAGACCAACCTGCGCGGGGTTCTGCCGCACGATGCCTTCGGCGTGCCGCAGTTCGCCCGAGCCTCGTTTCCCGTGCTGGCCAGCGCCTGGGGGCCGGGCGGCTCGGAAACAGGCATCGGCGATCTCACGATCTTCAACACCGTGGTTGTTGCCGTAGGCGGCGCCAAGGTCGGGGCCGGTCCCCTCGTCATCGCGCCCACCGCCACGAGCGCGTCGCTGGGCGAACGCAAGTGGCAGCTGGGCGGCGAGGGAATCGCGAGCGTACGGCACGCCTGGGGATTGACGGGCGCCTTCGTGGCCTACCAGCAGTCGCTCGACCGGCAGTCGCAGTCGCTCACCGTGCAGCCCCTGGTCACCTACAACCTCGAGCACGGCTACTACCTGCGCTCGAGCGGCATCGCCTCGTTCGACCTCGTGCGGCACAACACCGTGGTGCCGCTGGGCATCGGCCTCGGCCGCGCGATCCCACTGGCGGGCGGGCGGATCCTCAACTTCTTCATCGAACCGCAGTACTCCTTGATCCGCATCGGCGACGGCGTGCCGACGTTCCAGGTCTATAGCGGCATCAACTTCCAGTTCCCGTTGGGCGGCAACAGCCGCTGAGGCCAGGCAGCGGCACACGAAACGTGCCGCCAACCGGCGGCAGCCGTGCCGCTGCGCGTGCCGCCGAGCGACGATTCGCCGGCCGCTTCAACCGATTAGCCGAAGTCTCCGGCACAACGCCGATGTCCTGTCGCCACAGGTCCGAATCGCGGACGTGTCACGGTCATCCGCGCGGCCGCCGCTTTCCGGCTGGGACATTCCCGACCTCGTCCGGACAGGAAAAAGCCCGCCGCGCCCCTTCTGATCGGGGGGCCGGGCGGGCCTTTAAGTGGCGGATACGCGATCCGCCATGGTAGGCTTTTTCTTAGCATAATCCTGCGGATTCGGTCAAATTTTCTGGGCCGCTTTGGGGGGCCCTAGCGCGGGTCCGGCTGCGCAGCCGGCGATTGCCGATCCACGAACCGGGCGGCCGAGGTCATGTACAGGTACTGGTCCGCGCCCGCCGTCCGGCCTTCCTTGAAGACGTCGATGGCGCGGGCCCGATCGCCGGTTTTCCAGAACGCTTCCGAGACGTCGCTGTAGACCGCGGCGGTGGCGCTGGCCCGGTTCGCGAGATCGGTCAGGCTCAATGCCTGCTTGGCGCTCCTGAAGCTGGCTTCCGCGGCCGTTCGATCGCCGTCCAGGATCTGATAGCGGGCGAGCGTGCCGTAGGCCAGGGCGAGCGTCCCGCAATTGACCGTGGCGTTGCGCGAGCACTGGTCGGCGGTGGAGAATCGGGCAACCTCTTTCCTGGCGAGGCTGGTCGCCGCTTTCTGGTCGCCGCTGTCGGAGGCTTCCATGGCCGCCACCTGGTAGGACTGGCTGGCGCAGGCCGTCATGGTGAGGGCACTCGCCGCGACCATGACCAGTTTCTCGAGGGGATGACGTCTGACGATGGATCGACCTCCGCGCGCCAGTCTGTCAGAAGCGCGGGCCATCACGAACCCCGGAACTGGCGCATGTGTTGGACGGAGAAGCCCGCCTTCGCCACAATGGCCGAGAGGGAGACAAAGTTCATGGCGTTGACGAACCGGATCCTGGTGCTGGCCGCTCTGGCGGTGTTCGGGACGGCGGGTGTTCTTTCACCCGCAACAGCCCAGGTCAAGGCGCCCCAAGTGAAGGCACAGGCGAAGCCGAAGCCTGCAGCCAAGGCCGATCCGACGGATACCGTTTCCGATCAGCTCAATCTCAAATGGCAGCAGGAGAACGGCGTGTACGCCGGTTTCACGCAGGCGGCACCCGCCGCGGTGCCGGTCTCCTACGCCACCCAATCCGTTGCCGGCGACTGGGGCGACCGCCTGGTGTCGCGCGCCATGAACTACCTCGGCACGCCCTATCGCTACGGCGGCACCTCGCCGAAGACGGGCTTCGACTGCAGCGGCTTCGTCTACTACCTCTACGGCGCGGTCTTCGGACAAAGGATTCCGCGCATGCCGCACGACATGGTGCGCGAGGGCACGCCTGTCGCGCGCGGCGACCTCCAGCGCGGCGACCTCGTGCTGTTCGGCTCCCGCGGCACCTTCACCCACATCGGAATCTATGCCGGCAACGACCACTTCGTTCATGCCACGCATCGCGGCTCGCCCGTCATGGTGACGCACCTCGACGCCGACTACTACCGCACGCGCTACATGACGGCGGTGAGGCTCACCCCGCAGTAGCGGCGGTGAAACGGAGTCTATTATTTTTCTGCCATGACTCCACCGCCCGACCCGCACGACGCGGCGCGCCGCCGCCTGGAAGAGCGCATCGAAGCTTTTATCGCGGGCTACGAGGCGCGCGGCGAGCAGCCGGACTCCTTCGCCGGCGAGTATCTGGTGCGGGCGCTCGCCAGCCTGAAGGCCGGGGACTATGCCGCCGGGGAGGCGCGACTGCGGCTGGCCGAGACGCCGCCTGAGCGTCGTTCGCCCGAGGACGTGGCCCGGGTCCCGAAGGGTTACGCGCTGCTGTCGACGGCGGAGCATCGAAGGAGCTTCGAGCGGACGAAGCTGGGGCAGCTTCGCTAGGGTGTGACCGCGAGAGGAGCTTCCATGACCGCGCTGTTCGTCTTCCACCGCCTCGATGCCGCGCCGCGCCGCTGGCAGGCGCTGGCCGGTCGGCTGGCGACGGACGGCACCGCCCGCGTGGCCCAGGCCGGCGGCACGCTCTACGGCGTCTGGCGGAGCCAGATCGGCCGGCCGCGCGACGAGCTCGCGGTCATGACCGCGTGGCCGGCATCGGCCACGGCGGCGGACGCCGAACGCGCCCTGATCGGCGATGAAGGCGACGTCCTGATCTGCCGCAGCGAGGCCCTGACGCCGACCCTGCGGCCGGCCGACGCGCGCCCGCCGCAGCGCCAGGGCAACTACGCCTTCCGCTGGTTCGCCACGCCCGCGCCGCACTGGCCGGAGTTCCTAAATCTCTGCGCCGCGGCGTGGCCCGGCTTCGAGGCCGCCTACGATTCGCAGGTGATCGGCCTCTGGCAGGCGACGGGCGAGCGCACCGGCGGGGGCGCCGACGAGGCAAGCGGCGCCGGCCGGCACGACGGCGTGCGCAGCCTGCTGCTCACGCGTCGCCCCAATCTCGCGATGTGGGAACGCTCGAAGCTGCCCGAGGGCCAGGCCGAGGCGGCGGTGCGCGACGCGCTCAGCCGGCGCTACGAACTCTGCGACTGGACCGTGGTTTCGACGGCGACCTTGCTGACCGCCGCCGACCGCCAGGACACCGCGCGCTGGACGTGACCCTGAAGGACTCCCGGCATCTCCTCGAGGGCCGCCGGGCCGGTCCGGGGCTGCTGGTCTACCTGCCGCCACCGCAACAGTTACTCTGCCCGATGCGGCCACTGATGACTTACAAGGGTGAGACGGAGTTTGTGTCAGTCAGAAACTTTCTAGCGCCTGTGTTTCCACTCGGCCGGTGCGAAGGCCTTCGACGATCGCCGGCACGTCAAGGCGACTGGATCAACGACGCTCGACGATCAGGTAGACCAGCGCCTCGGCCGCCGGGTCGGGGTTCTCGATGGCGTGCGCGGTGTCGGTGCGGCAGCTGCAGCCGTCGCCCGCGGCGAGGTCGGCCGTTTCGTCGCCCACGGTGACGCGCACGGCGCCGGCGGCCACGTGCATGTGCTCGACCGTGCCGGGCGCGTGGGCGGCGGTTGGGCCCAGCACGGTGGCCGGCGGAATCCGATAGCGCACGAAGTCGATGCGGCTGCCGGGCGCCGCGGGCCCCAGGCTCTGCCACGGGGCGGGGTGCTCGCCGCCCGCCGCCTCGCCGCGGCGCAGGACGCGAATGTGCGGCATCGGACCCAC
>JAIETA010000217.1 GCA_019745575.1 Reyranella sp.
AAGGCCGCGTTGAAGCCGCCGTCGTCGATCATGTGCTGCAGCCGGCTCCTGAGCTCGCCGGCGGCCGAGGCGTCGGCGCCCCGCACCGTGCGGGCGGCGGCGAAGGTCGGCGAGGGCGGCGCCTGGCCGACGAAAGTCGCGGGCGTGAGGTCGCCCGAGCCCGGCGTGCGGCGGGCCAGCGCCAGCCGGTAGATCGTCGGCGCATCGGGATGGTCGTTGTATTCCTGCAGCCAACTCGCGAGTTCGTCGAAGCGCGCCGGGTAGCCCTGCGTCAGCAGGCGCTGTGCCCCGACATATCCCATCAGGGTCTTGTCGCGCAGCCTGGCGATTTCCGCGTCGGCCTGGCCCCATTGGCCGGCGGCCTGGGCCTGGAAGATGCGCCGGTAGCGGTCGCGGTTTTCGTTGTCGAGGACTGTCGGCAGACCGGCGACCACCGGGGCTTCGTCGAGTTCGATGACCGGCACCGGCGGCACGAAGACCGGCCGCCGGACCTGCGTCTGCGGTGCCGGCCGCGCTGCGGGCCGCACCGTGGCGGCCGCGGGCTTTGCCGCCGTCGGCGGCTTGGGCGGCGGCTTGGTGGTCGTCTGGGCGATGGCTGAAGCCGCCATCAGGGTCGCCGCCCCCAGCAGCACGACGGTAAGGAGCTTTTTCATGGTCCCACCGTAATTGGACTTGCCGTGCGGCGACAAGCGCCGGATGGCTATACTGCGCACAACGGAGGATCGAATGAACCTGCATCAGGAGCGCGCCGCCGCCGTGCGGCGCCTGGTCGACGAGGCCCGCCGGATCGAAAAGGCCGGCGTCACCACCGCCAGCCTGGAAAGGATCGGCGGCTTGTTGTCGGCACTGGCCGGTCGCGCCGAACTCTTTCCCCAGGACGAGTTTCCGCTCGGGCCGGACGGCGGCATCTACCGCCTGAGCGAGGACCCCGACCATCGCTTCGCGCTCTATGCCTCGGCGGGCGCGCCGGGCAAGAAAGTGCCGCCGCACAATCACACGACCTGGGCGATCATCGCCGGTGTCCACGGCGCCGAGCGCAACGTCGTCTACGACCGCCTCGACAATGGCGCACGCGAAGGCTTCGTGCAGCTGCGCGAGGCGCCGGCGAAGGAGAAGACGCTGCGGCGCGGCGACGTCATCGCCTACCTGCCCGACGACTTCCACCATATCGAGACGCCGGCGGGATCGGGCAACGCGCTGCATCTCCATTTCTACGGCCTCAGCCTCGAGCACCTGCCGGGCCGGGTGAGCGTCGACATGGCGACAGGTACCGCCAAGCGCTTCATGGCGAAGGCCAAGATCCTGACGCCGCTGCTTTCGGTGCAGCAAGTCAAGGCGATGCTGAAGTCCGGCGAGGTGTTCGCCTTCTTCGACGTGCGCGAGGAGGGTGAGTTCTCCACCCAGGGCCATCCACTGTTCGCCACGCCGCTCCCCCTGTCGCGGCTAGAACCCCGCGCGCTGGCTCTGTTGCCCGATCCGCACACGCGCATCGTGCTGATGGACGGCGGCGAGGAAGGCGAGGCCAGCGGCCGCGCCAACCGCGCGGCGGCCCGTCTTTCGATACTGGGCTACACCGACGTTGCGGTCGTGAAGGGCGGGCTAAGAGCCTGGCGCGACGCGGGCTACGAGGTCTTTATCGGCGTCAACGTGCCCAGCAAGGCGTTCGGCGAAGTGGTCGAGCACGGCAACGACACGCCGCGCATCGACGCCGCGGACGTCCAGAAGCTGCTCGATTCGAAGGCCGACATGGTGATCCTCGATTCCCGGCCGCTGCCGGAATTCACCAACATGTCGATCCCTGGCGGCGTCGACTGCCCGGGTGCCGAGCTGGTCTATCGGGTGAAGGACTTCGTGACGCGGCCCGAGACGCTCGTCGTCGTCAACTGCGCCGGACGCACGCGCTCGATCATCGGCGCCCAGTCGCTGATCAACGCCGGCCTGCCCAATAAGGTGATGGCGCTGAAGAACGGCACCATGGGCTGGCACCTCGCCGGCCTGAAGGTGGCGCGCGGCGAGACCAAGAGTTTTGGGCCGCAGGGGCCGGACGCCTCGAAGTTCGCTCAGGCAGCGGCAGCGAACATCGCCAGGAAGATGAACATCAAGAAGGTCGACAAGGCAGGCCTTGCCAAGCTCGAGGCCAAAGGCGGTCCGCTCTATCGCCTCGATGTGCGCGACCCCGCCGAGTACGCCCAGGGCCACCTGAAGGGCTTCCGTCATGCCGCCGGTGGCCAGCTCGTCCAGGCGACCGATCAATATGTCGGCGCGCGCAATGCCACCATCGTGCTGCACGACAACGACGGGGTGCGCGCCACCATGACGGCGCACTGGCTGATGCAGATGGGCTGGAACGAGGTCCATGTGCTCGACCACCGGCCCGCAGCGGACGAGATCACGACCGAGGCCGAGCAGCGCTACCCGGCGGGCTTCAGGGTGCCTGCTGCGGCATCGGTGACGGCCCCCGACCTCGACAAGTCACGGACCACGACCCTGGTGATCGACCTCGACACCAGCCTCAGATATCGCGACGGCCATGTGCCGGGCGCGTGGTTTGCCGTGCGCGCCAACCTCGGCGCGACCGTTCCCCGGATGCTGGCCCAGCAGGCGGGCGCCACGCGCATCGTGCTTGCCTCGCCCGATGGCGAGATTGCAGCCCTCGCCGCGCCGGAGGCCGCCGCGGCGTCGGGTGGACTGCCGGTGGCGATCCTGGCCGGCGGCACCAAGGCGTGGCGGGACGCCGGATTCGCCCTCGAGACCGGGCACCTGCGCATGGCCGACCCGCCGACCGACGTCTGGTACCGGCCGTACGATTTCAAGGAAGACGTCGAGGCGGCCATGCGGCAGTACCTCGACTGGGAGGTCGATCTGGTGCCGCAGGTGGCACGCGACGGCGATGCGGCCTTCACCGTTTTCAAGCCGGATGGCGGCCACTAACCAATTGGCAAACAACGGAAATCGGTTCCTTGACAGGGCCCGGTCCGGCCCCTAGACATCGCCCCGCCAGCGGAGGGCGGGGATCTCAGCGATCAACGCCGTCCGAGGGTAGGAGCGATGGAAACACCGGATCCCGAAGGCGACCGCCGGCGTGTCGACGACCTGGACGCCCGCCTCAAGGCGGCGCGCGGAAAGGTCGAAGAACCGCGGCAGAGCAGCGGAATGTCGCACCGGCAGACGGGCGTTGCCTATCGCGTCTTGGTGGATATGATCGCGGGCCTTTTGGTCGGGGGGTTCTTCGGCTACTGGCTGGACCGCTGGTTGGGCTGGGCGCCATACGCGTTGGTGAGCGGTCTGGTTCTGGGGTTTGCCGCAGGCGCCAACAATGCTTGGCGCGCCATCCGGGTCTACTCGGATGAGATGGCGAAGGGCGACGACAAGGGTCGGCGCCTGCCCTGAAGGCGGTTGTTGGGCGTCGGACGAGAGTGGGGAAGGCCTAAATGCACAGCCCGATGGAGCAGTTCGAGATCAAGCGACTGCTGCACTTGAATTTCGGCGGCTTCGACGCCTCCTTCACGAATTCCTCCCTCTGGATGGTCATCACCGTCGTTCTGGCGACGGGCGTGTTCGTCATGGGCATGCGCCAGCGGGCGCTGGTGCCGGGCCGCCTGCAGTCGGTGGCCGAGCTGGGCTACGAATTCATCGCCGGCATGGTGCGCGACAACGTCGGCGACCAGGGCAAGAAGTACTTCCCGTTCATCTTCACGCTCTTCATCTTCATCCTGTTCTGCAACGTGCTGGGCATGGTGCCCTACTCGTTCACGCCGACCAGCCATATCGTCGTCACCTTCGCGATGGCGCTGGTCGTGTTCATCGGCGTGACGGTCATCGGCTTCGCCCGGCACGGCCTGCACTTCTTCTCGTTCTTCGTTCCCAAGGGCGTGCCCGCCGTGCTGGTGCCGCTGCTGGTGCTGATCGAGGTCATCTCCTACTTCATCCGTCCGGTCAGCCTCTCGGTCCGTCTGTTCGCCAACATGCTGGCCGGCCACACCATGCTGAAGGTGTTCGGCGGCTTCGTCGTCGCCATGGGCCTGATCGGCGGCTGGGCGCCGCTCGCCTTCATCGTGGCGCTGACCGGCCTGGAGCTGCTGATCGCCTTCCTGCAGGCCTACGTCTTCGCCATCCTGACCTGCCTCTATCTCAACGACGCCATCCACCTCCATCACTAACCATCTGCATTTTCAACGAAGGGACAATCATCATGGACGCCTCTGCAGCCAAGCTCATCGGTGCCGGCCTCGCCACCATCGCCCTCGCCGGCGTCGGCGTCGGCATCGGCAACATCTTCGGCAGCTTCGTGGCCGGCGCGCTGCGCAACCCGGAAGCCGCTCCCCGCGTGTTCGGCAACGTGCTGCTGGGCTTCGCGCTCACCGAGGCCGTCGCGCTGTTCGCGCTGGTCATCGCCTTCATGATCCTGTTCGTGTTCTAAGCCGCCCGGCTTGGGACAGACGATTATGCGTACACCGGTCTACAGCGCACTCGCAGGCGGCCTCGTGTCGCTTGCGGTGAGCGGCGCGGCGGCGGCAAAGCCCGCCGGTATGCCGCAGCTCGACTTCCACAGCTTCGCGCCGCAGCTCGTCTGGCTCGCGATCGCGTTCGTGGCGCTGTACCTGGTGATGACGAAGCTCGCGGTGCCCGCGATCTCCGACACGCTGGCCAAGCGGCAGGCCAAGATCCAGAGCGACCTCGATGCAGCCGAGAAGGCCAACGAGGACACGCGTGCCCTGGTCGCGGCCTACGAGAAGCGCCTGGCCGACGCGCGCGAGGAATCGCGCGGCCTGCAGCGCCAACAAGGCGAGGCCGACAGCGCCGTCGCCACGGCGCGACTGGCTGAACTCGGCGAGAAGCTCAACGGCCGCATCGCCGAGGCCGAGAAGCGCATCGCCGGTCAGCGCGACACGGTGATGGCCGGCCTCGAACAGATGGCCGGCGAGATCGCCCAGAACGTCTATGCCAAACTGGCCGGTCAGCCGGCCGATGGCGCGGCGCTGGGCGCCAAGGTGGCCAGCGCCGTGAAGGGGACCAGTCGATGATCGGCACTGCCTGGGCCGCCGGCGCCGACGCCGGCAAGGGTGGCCTGTTTTCCGATCCGGGTTTCTGGGTCGCCGTCGCCTTCTTCCTGTTCTTTGCCATTGCCGGCAAGGTTCTGTGGAAGAAGATCACCGAACTGCTCGACAAGCGCTCGGGCGACATCGCCAAGGCGCTGGCCGACGCCGAGCATCTGCGCGCCGATGCGCTGAAGGCCAAGGCCGAGGCCGACCGCACGCTGGCCCAGGCGGCGGCGGAAAGCGGCGCCATCCTGCAGCAGGCCCGCGAGGAAGCCGCCCGCATGCAGGCCAAGGCCGCGGCCAGCCTCGAGACGGCCGTCGCGCTGCGCGAACAGCAGGCGCTCGACCGCATCGCGCAGTCCGAGGCGCAGGCGACCAAGCAGGTACGCGACACCGCCGTCGACGTGGCGCTCGCGGCCACGCGCGCTCTCTTGCGCGAGCAGGTGGGCTCGGGCCGCACCGCGGCCCTGATCGACGAGGCCATCGCCGAGCTGCCCAAGCGTCTGCACTGAGGCGCCTGCACTGATCTTTCGAGTTTCGCATCGCCCGCACAAAATCAATCGCGGGCTACCTGGTGCCCCCGCCGCAAGGCGGGGGCTTTTTCTTGTGCCTACTCCGCGGCGTGCTTCAGCGGATCGGTCTCCGGCGGATTGTTGGAAGGCTTCCAGCGCAGGATCGGCTTGCGCGCCGCCAGGGTCTCGTCGAGGCGGCGGCGCGGCGCGTAGAGCGGGGCAGCCTTGAATGCCTCGGCCGCGGTGCCGGTCTTCGCCTTGGCGGCGAGCGAGCGCAACGCCCCCAGGAAGAGGTCGAGATCCTCCTTGGCCTGGCTCTCGGTCGGCTCGATCAGCATCGCGCCATGCACCACCAGCGGGAAGTACATGGTCATCGGATGATAGCCTTCGTCGATCATCGCCTTGGCGAAGTCGAGCGTGCTGACGCCGGTGTCCTTCAGGAAACTGTCGTCGAACAGCGCCTCGTGCATGCACGGCCCCTCGAAGGCCGGGCTCATCGTGTCTTTGAGGGCCGCCATCACGTAGTTGGCACTCAGCACTGCATCTTCGGCCGCCTGCTTCAGACCGTCAGCGCCGTGGCTCATCATGTAGGCAAGCGCCCGGGTGAACATGCCCATCTGGCCGTGGAACGCTTTTAGTCGTCCGAGCGGCGTGCCATCGACCGCCGCGCCGTCTTCGGCCACCCGCCACTTCTCGCCGTCCTTCACGATCCAAGGATAGGGCGCGTAAGGCGCCAGCGCCGCCGACAGCACCACCGGTCCTGCCCCCGGCCCGCCGCCGCCGTGCGGCGTCGAGAAGGTCTTGTGCAGGTTGATGTGCATGCAGTCGATGCCGAGGTCGCCCGGCCGCACCCGGCCGACGATGGCGTTGAAGTTGGCGCCGTCGCAGTAGAAATAGGCGCCGGCGTCGTGCACGGCCTGGGCGATCTCGACGATCTCGTTCTCGAACAGGCCGCAGGTGTTGGGATTGGTCAGCATGATCGCCGCAACCTCGGATCCACTGGCGGGACCGAGCGCGGCCTTGAGCGCGGCAAGATCGACCCGGCCGCGGTCGTTGGCCGGAATCGGTTTTACCGTGAAGCCGAGCGCCGCCGCCGTCGCCGGGTTGGTGCCGTGCGCCGACTCGGGCGCCAGCACCACCTTGCGCTTCTGCCGCTCGCCCTTGGCCTCCAGCGCGGCCGCGATCGCCATCATGCCGCACATCTCGCCATGCGCGCCGGCGGCCGGCGACATCGCCACCGCCGGCATGCCGGTCAGCGTCTTCAGCCAATGGGCGAGGCGATCGATCAGTTCGAGGGCGCCCTGCACGGTCGAAACCGGCTGCAACGGATGGAGATCGCCGATGCCGGGCAGGCGCGCCACCTTCTCGTTGATCCGCGGATTGTGCTTCATGGTGCACGAACCCAGCGGGTAGACGCCCATGTCGATGGCGTAGTTCTTCTGGGAAAGCCGTGTGTAGTGCTGCACGACCTGCGGCTCGGAAAGACCTGGCAGGCCTATGTCGCCGGTACGTCGGAGACCGTTCAGGCGATCCTTGACCTTGGGCGGCTCCGGAAGATCAACGCCGCAGCGTCCCGGCTGGCCCATCTCGAAGATCAGCGGCTCCTCGATCTGCAGCGCGCGATTGCCGGTGAAGGTGGCGGCGGCGGGCGCGCCGCCCGACACGATGCCGCCGGTACGGCCTTGCGAGCGATCCTGTGAGTTGGCCATCACAGCACCTCCTTCAGCGCAGCGACCAGCGGGCCCATGCCGTGCTCCGTCGCCGTTTCGGTCGCCGCCAGCAGCAGCAGGTTCTCGACCGACGGATCGTCGGGAATGAGCCGCGACACCGGCAGGCCGCCCAGGATGCGCTTGGCCGCCAGCGCCTCGACGACCGGCGCGGCGGGCTTGGGCAACTGCACCGTGAACTCGTTGAAGAAGCTGTCGTTCAGCACCTTTACGTCAGGGATGGCGGCAATCCGGTCGGCGAGCTCCGAGGCCTTGGCGTGGTTGAGTTCGGCCAGGCGCCTGAATCCCGCCTCGCCCAGAAGGGTGAGGTGCACCGTGAAGGCGAGCGCACAGAGGCCGGCGTTGGTACAAATGTTGGACGTCGCCTTCTCGCGGCGGATGTGCTGCTCGCGCGTGGAAAGCGTGAGCACAAAGCCGCGCTTGCCGTCGGCGTCGACGGTTTCGCCGACCAGGCGGCCCGGCATCTGGCGCATGTATTTTTCGCGCGTGGCGAACAGCCCGACATAGGGCCCGCCGAAACCGAGGCCGTTGCCGATCGACTGGCCCTCGCAGACCACGATGTCGGCGCCCATCTCGCCCGGCGGCTTGATCAGCCCCAGCGAGACGACTTCTGTCACGACGACGATCAGGAGCGCACCGGCCGCATGGCAGGCTGCGGCAAGCTTCGTGAAGTCGCGCACGTGGCCGAAGAAGCTCGGGTTCTGGACCACGACGCAGGACGTGTCCTTGTCGACGGCGGCGATCAGGTCCTCGAGGCCCCCGGCGTCGGCCCTGGAGATGACGGCCTTGAAACCTTCCCACTTGGCGGTGGTCTCGATGATGCGGCGGTACTGCGGGTGCAGCCCGCCCGAGATCAGCGCCTTGTGGCGGCGGGTCACGCGGTTGGCCATCAGCACGGCTTCGGAGGCGCCGGTCGAGCCGTCGTACATGGAAGCGTTGGCCACCTCCATGCCGGTGAGCAGGGTGATCTGGGTCTGGAACTCGAACAGGTATTGCAGCGTGCCCTGGGTGATCTCGGGCTGGTACGGCGTGTAGGAGGTCAAGAACTCGCCGCGCTGGATCATGTAGTCCACGGTCGCCGGCACGTGATGGCGATAGGCGCCGGCGCCGATGAAGAAGGGCGTCGTGGCCGGCGACAGGTTCTTCCCCGCATAGGCCAGGAAGGCACGCTCGACTTCTAGCTCGCCCTGGTGGTCGGGCAGGCCGGCGATCTTGGCACCGAGCCGCGCCGAGGCCGGCACGTCGCGAAACAGTTCGTCGACCGATCTGGCGCCGATCACGCCCAGCATTTCACGGCGGTCGGCGTCGGTGAGAGGGAGATAGCGCATCAGCCGAGGCCCTTCACGAAGGCGGCGTAGGCCGCCTCGTCCATGAGGCCGGCGAGTTCGCCCTTGTCGGCGAGCTTCATCTTGAAGAACCAGCCCCGGCCCATCGGCTCGGCATTGACGTCGCCCGGCGCATCGGCGAGTGCGGCGTTGCTCTCGATCACCTCGCCCGACACCGGCGCGTAGATGTCGGACGCCGCCTTGACCGACTCGACCACCGCGACGGCTTCGCCCTTGGCCACCTTGCGGCCGGCCTGCGGCACCTCGACGAACACCACGTCGCCCAGCTGCTCCTGCGCATACTGTGTGATGCCGATCGTGCCCGTGTCGCCTTCTACGCGGATCCACTCGTGTTCTTCGCTGTATCTCACGTCGGCCATTAGAAACTCCTATCCGCGGTAGTAGGCATGTTTGACGAAAGGCATCGGCACGATCTCGGCCGGCGCCGGCTTGCCGCGCACCAGCAGCTCCACCCGGGTGCCGTTTGAAGACTGGCTGCGCTCGACGTGGCCCATGGCGATGGCGCGGCCGAGGGTGGGTGCGAAACCGCCCGACGTGACCTTGCCCACGACCTTGCCGCCGATCGCAATTTCCGCGCCCTCGCGCGCGATCGCCTTGCCCTCGGGCAGCAGGCCGACGCGCTTGCGTGGCGCGCCGTCGGCGATTTGCTTCTGGATCACCGCGGCGCCGGGGAAACCACCCTGCGCGCGGCGTTCCTTGCCGATGCTCCACAGCAGGCCGGCCTCGACCGGCGTGGTCGTGGTGTCGATGTCGTGGCCGTAGAGGCAGAGGCCCGCTTCCAACCGCAGCGAATCGCGGGCACCGAGGCCGATGGGCTTCACCTCGGGATGCGACAGCAGCTTGCGGGCGATGGCGTCGGTCGCATCGGCTGGCGTTGAAATCTCGTAGCCGTCGCAGCCGGTATAACCGGAGCGCGTGACGTAGCAGCGTGCGCCGTCGATCACCACGAAGGTGCCGGTCATGAATTTCAGGCCGGCGACCGACGGCGCGAGCCGCGACAGCACGGTCACGGCCTGCGGCCCCTGCAGCGCGAGCAGGCCGCGGGAAAACATCGGCTCGATCTCGCAGGCACCGGAGAGCTTCGCTTGGATGTGCGCCAGATCGGCGTCCTTGCAGGCGGCGTTGACGACCAGCTGCAGGTGATCGCCCGTGCTGGTCACCATCAGGTCGTCGAGGATGCCGCCGGCGTCGTTGGTGAACTGGGTGTAGCGCTGCTGGCCCGGTTGCAGTCCCGCGATGTCGCCGGGCACCAAGGTCTCCAGCGCCTTGGCGGTGTTATGGCCCGCCTTGGCGGTCAGCCGCACCTGGCCCATGTGCGAGACATCGAACAGGCCGCAGGCATTCCGTGTCTGCGCATGTTCGACCAGGATGCCGGTCGGATACTGCACCGGCATCTCGTAGCCGGCGAACGGTACGAGGCGCGCCCCAAGCTCTTTGTGCAACGCATGCAGAGGTGTGCGCTTGAGGGGGCCGGCGGAGGGATCTGTCAAAAAGGTCTCCACAGAGTCGCGTTTGCCGACGCAAGGACTGCGCCGTTCGCGACCCCCTCTGTCCGGAGACCTGAAAGATTCGCCGGGCTAAAGGCGCCGGCTTACTTCGTCGGTGGGCCTGCACCAAATGAGGCGCCTGCCACTTTCCAGAGACCCATCCTCCTGCGGTCCGTTTGCCTGAGAGTTTCCGGGGCCGGTTGCTCCTTCGGCGCCGCCGCGATCGAGAAGATCCGGCGGTCTCTCCCACAGGTATCGACTGGGTGAGCGGACCTTAAGGGGCCGCCTCCCGGCCGTCCACGTACAAAGCCCGACGCCTGCAACGATTCACGGGGACAAGTGCCGCTGTCCCAGGGGACATTTTCCCGGGCGCTACCGCGCGCCGGCAATGTCCCGCGGCGGCTCCCTCAAGCGCTTGATCCGGCCCGCGATTCGGCGCGTCGCCCGAGATGCCCGATGTCCCGCAGAAGGGGACTCTTTTAAAATGCCGGGGCCTCGCCGCGGCGCCGTCGCCTGCGGCGACCAGCCGAGAAGAGAGTCGGGAAGCGGGTCGCGCGGGGAAGCGCGACCGGGCGCGGGAGGGCGACGATCGGTTCATAGATCATATCCTATCCTATGATCTGGGTATTGTCAAGAAATCGCCTCTTGAAAAAGAGTGATCACTCACTTATATCATGAGTGCTTACTCACTTCAGGAGGTTGGCATGTTCATGCGCCGGACTTTCAGCGATTTCCTCAAGCTCCACAGTGACGCGGCCCCCATCGCGCCGGTCCCCAACAAGACCATCGACCGCGTCATCGACTGGCGCTGGCTGGGCGGCGAGGACAACGATCCCCATTCCCCAAGTGAGTGCTCCCTCATAGAATGGCCGGCATGGGCAAAGCCGAAGACACCAAGGCGCGGATAGAGCGCGCGGCGCTGACGCTGTTCGTGGCGCGCGGCGTGGCGGAGACCACGACCCGCGAGATCGCCATGGCAGCCTCGATCGCCGAGGGCACGATCTACCGCTACTTCCCGAGCAAGGAGCAGCTCGCGCTGAACATGTTCCTCGGCCACCACCGCGCGCTGGCCGAGGCGCTCGACGAGGCGCAGCGCCCGCACCCGTCGCTCCGCGCCAAGACCGAGGCCATCGTGCGCTGCTACTGCGACTGGGCGGACAGGGACTGGACCCTGTTCGCCTACCACCTCCTCAACCAGCACTCGTTCCTGATCCAGGTTCCCGACGGCACCCCCAATCCGGTGAACGTCGTGCGCGAGGCGATCGGCCGGGCGATGGCGGCGGGCGAGATTCCCAAGAACAATGTCGACCTAGCCGCCGCCTCGGCGATCGGCGTCGTGCTGCAGGCCGCGACCTACAAGGTCTACGGCCGCTTCGAAGGGCCCCTCTCCGACCACGTCACGTTCTTCGCCGCCGCGGCATGGGCGGTGCTGTCGGTCAAGGAGAAGTGAGCGGCGCGACGCATCACGCGCCGACATAGACGAAGGCCTCCAGCCCCGACTTCAGCCGGACAGCGATGCGCCTGTAGTCCGACACCTCGTAGGTATCAGCAGCGGCGAGTTCGGTCGGGGTGATGCGGAAGACGACACCCGGCACCTCGTCGGCCGCGTTGCCGGAAGGCCGCGCCATGAAATGGTGGGTCTTGCCGCTGGTCCTCACGACTTCGGCGTCCTTGATCTCGAACAGCGACGTGACGTAGCCCGGAAGGGCGTCGGCGCGGCCCTCGAGCAGACGGCCGAAGGTCGCGAGCTGCACTTCCTCCTGCTGCAGCGTGCCATAGGAGAAGAGCCAGACGCTGGCGTCCGCGGCCACGTCCGTCAGCCCTCTTTCGCGAGCGCCCCAAAGCCCCGGGCAAAGGCCTCGCGCGAGCCGGCGAGGCCGGTCTCGTTAAAGATGTCGGCGGTGAGCGACTGCACCGAAGCCTCGTCGACGCGGACGCCGTTGTCGGTCAGGAACCGGCGCGCCGCCGCCACCGCCTCGTCCATCGCGCCGCCGGCCTTGTAGAGGCGGTAGTAGTCGGGGTGGCCGCCGCGGCCCAGCGCCTCGGCCAGGATATCGGTGAAATTCACCACCCTGAGCGAGGAATAGACCGCCTCGGCGCCGGCCAGCGCCCGGTGGCAGGAGTGGTACATGGTGACGATGGTGTCGGCGCCCGCCGCGACCGCGCCTTCGGCCAGCCCGCGGTGGATCGCCTGCTCGCGGTCCTTGTACTTGGCGGCGACGCCGCCGCAAGCGTAGGAGAAGCCGGAATCCTGAACCAGTTCGACCAGTTCGAGATTGGGCACGGCGCGAAGCAGCGTACGGATGCTGTCGACCGTGGCGCCGATGCCGAGATGCTCGTGAATCACCACGCGGCGTTTCGGCTGGTCGACGAAGCGCGCCCGGAGCGCGTCGAGATTGGCGGCGAGGAATTCGCTGACGTGGGCGAGAGCGAAATCCGGCGCCTCGACGTCCTTCTCCAGCTCGTCGAAATTCTTGCTGCAGGTCGGGCACCAGGTCAGCACCTTGGAAGCGCCGGACTGGCCGAAGCGCTGGAAGGTGCGGTGGCCCAGGCGCTCATAGGTCGGCAGGTCGGCTTCCTGGAACTGGTAGACGCCGCAGCAATGGGCGGTGCCGCCGACCACGTCGAAGTCGAGCTCGAGCGCGTCGAGGATGTCCATGACGTTCAGCACGATGTGCGGCGTGCGCAACACGTTGCAGCCGGTATAGAACAGCACGTCGGCGGTGCGCCGTTCGGCCGGCGCCAGGATCTTCTTCAGGGTTTCCGACGGCAGCTGCATGCTGGCCAGCAGGCGCACCGCCTGCGCCATGTGGCGGAAGCGGCTGGCCGCCTGCGCCGCGCCCACTTCGCGCGGCCGCGCCGCGTCGAGCGCCTTCATCTTGGCGATGGTCACCCACTGGCGGACGTTGATGCCTTCGGGACAGGCGTCGCTGCAGCGGGCGCTGCCGTCGCAGGCGTTCAGCCATCGCTGCAGGAGATCGGCGGCCGGCTGACCACCGCGCGTGAGCGCTACAAGCTCGCCGACCCGTACCGTGGCCTGGCCGGCGTCGAGGCCGATCTCGCGCGCCGTCGGGCAGACCTCGAAGCACTTGCCGCAGCCGGTGCACCGGTCGGCCGCCGCGCCGGCCAGTGCCTCCAGCCTGTCGGCATAGGCGCTCATTACCGGCCGGCCGCGCGCCGGTTGTAGTTCAGTTCCTCCGGGCTGGGTTTCAGCCCCACGGCGATGCGGTAACCGCCGAGATCGGAGAGCTGGCTGAACGGCAGTCGCAGCGCCAGCTCCTCGCGCGACTCGCCGCGCGGGTTGGCCCGCGACAGCCGGAAGTCGGCGGTGAAGTCCTGGCCCTGCACGACGTTGCCGCCGGCGTCGATCACACGCACGAAATACGGCACGCGCGACGGGGCCGCGCTGACCGACGGCCCGGCTGTGACGGCCACGACCATCACCAGGGTGACATCGAGTTCGCTGCGGCCGAGCGAGCAGGCCGAGCCGGTCGAGACCAGCGCCGCCTCGTAGGCGATGTCGCGCGGGTCGCGGCCGGGTCCGTCCTTGAAGTGCGTGATGCGGCTCGCGTCCTGCACCGTGAGCGGCGACGGGCAGACGACCCTCGCGTCGTTGGACGAGCCGCCGCCGCCGCAGCCCGCGACCGCCAGGGCGAGGCCGAGAGCCAGCGCCGTCGGCGAGAGCGCGGCGTTCTTGCTGGAAATCATGGCAAGGTCTTGTGGGTCCCGTCGCACAGGGGCTTCTTGGCCGAGTGCTTGCAGGCGCACAGCCAGTGGTCGCCCGACTTCTCGGCCGTATACTTCATGGGCGTGAAGCTGCCGCCCTTGTGGGTGCCGTCGCAAAACGGCTGGTTCTTGCTCATGCCGCAGGAACACCACCAGTAGTCCTTGCCCGCCTCGAGCATCACTTTCGCAGGCACCCTGGCCGCGACAACCGGCTCGGTCATGTTGCTTTCCCCGTTGCGGCGGCTTTGTTACGGTGCCGCGCCAATCCGTTGTGAACGGACTCTAGGCAATGGTCCGCGGACCCGCAAGCGAGCGGGTCGGCATCCCGCAGAACGTTTTTTCATGCCCGTGTCGAAGACGCCGCTCACGATCCTGCTCGCCAGCCCGCGCGGCTTCTGCGCCGGCGTCGACCGCGCCATCCAGATCGTGGAGCGCGCGATCGAGCGCTATGGCCGGCCGGTCTATGTCCGCCACGAGATCGTGCACAACCGCTTCGTGGTCGAGAACCTGGAAGCCAAGGGCGCGGTCTTCGTCGACGAACTCGACGAGGTGCCGGACGACCGCCCCGTGGTGTTCTCCGCACATGGCGTGCCGAAAGCCGTGCCGGCCGAGGCGAGCCGGCGCAACCTTCTCTATGTCGACGCCACCTGCCCGCTGGTCTCGAAGGTCCATCGCGAGGCCGAGCGCCACCACGAGTCCGGCCGCACCGTCGTGCTGATCGGCCATGCCGGCCATCCCGAGGTGATCGGCACCATGGGCCAGCTGCCGGCCGGCGCCGTGCTGCTGGTCGAGGACGTGGCGCAGGCCGAGGCGCTCGCCGTACCCGATCCGCTGAACCTCGCCTATGCGACACAGACCACGCTGTCGGTCGACGACACGACCGCCATCGTGGCGGCGTTGCGTCACCGCTTCCCGGCCATCCAGGGACCGAAGATGGAGGACATCTGCTACGCCACGACCAACCGCCAGGCGGCGGTGAAGGCGATCGCCGGCCGCTGCGACGCGCTGGTGGTGATCGGCGCGCCCAACTCGTCCAACTCGATGCGGCTGGTCGAGGTCGCCGGAAATTACGGCTGCAGCAAGTCCCGCCTTGTGCAGCGCGCCGCCGATATGGACTGGGAGTGGCTGGCCGGAACGCGCCGGCTCGGCGTCACCGCCGGTGCCTCGGCGCCCGAACTGCTGGTCGACGAGCTGATCGCGGCCTGCCGCACCCGTTACGACGTCACCGTCGAGGAAGTGCGGACGACCGAGGAGAGCGTCGTGTTCAAGCTGCCGCGCCAGCTGGTGGCGTGACAGGCCGGTGATCTGACATGGCTGTCTATACGGAAGTCGGCGATGCCGAACTCGAGGCATTTCTCGTCGACTACGACATCGGCGAGGCCGAGGCGCTGAAAGGCGTGGCCGAAGGCGTCGAGAACTCCAACTACCTGTTGACCACGACAAAGGGTCAGTACTTCCTCACGCTCTACGAGAAGCGCGTCGATCCCCGGGACCTGCCGTTCTTCCTGGGCCTGATGGACCATCTCGCGGCGCGCGGCATCACCTGCCCCAAGCCGATCCATGGCCGCGACGGCGCGGCCATCCGTACGCTGGCCGGCAAGCCGGCAGCCATCACGACCTTCCTGCACGGCCTGTGGCCGCGTCGCATCGGCATCGGCCACTGCGGCCCGGTCGGCCAGGCACTGGCCGAAATGCACCTGGCCGGCCGCGACTTCGCGCTGCGGCGGCCCAACGCGCTCTCGGTCGCCGGCTGGCGGCCGCTGTTCGACGGCGCCCGGGCCCACGCCGACGAGGTGACGCCCGGGCTGGCGCACGAGCTGGGCGGCGAGATCGACTTCCTCGAGGGCAACTGGCCAAAGGCGCTGCCCGGCGGCGTCATCCATGCCGATCTCTTCCCCGACAACGTGTTCTTCCTGCACGAGAAGCTGTCGGGCCTGATCGACTTCTACTTCGCCTGCAACGACGCGCTGGCCTACGACGTCGCGATCTGCCTGAACGCCTGGTGCTTCGAGCCCGACGGATCGTTCAACGCCACCAAGGCGCGGGCCCTCATCCAGGCCTACGACCGGGTGCGGCCGCTCGAGCCCGGCGAACGCGCGGCGCTGCCGCTATTGGCGCGCGGCGCGGCGCTGCGCTTCCTGCTGACCCGGCTCTACGACTGGCTGCACACGCCGGCCAACGCGCTGGTGAAGCGCAAGGACCCGCTCGAATACCTCGCCAAGCTGCGCTTTCATCGCGGCATCGCCTCGCTCGCGGACTACGGCCTGTGAGCGAGGGACCGTGAGCCACCCTCCCGAGGTCGAGATCTTCACCGACGGCGCCTGCAGCGGAAACCCCGGCCCCGGCGGCTGGGGCGCGATTCTGAGGATAGGTACGCGCGAGAAGGAACTGTCGGGCGGCGACCCCGCCACGACCAACAACCGCATGGAGCTGATGGCGGCCATAGCCGGCCTGGAAGCGCTGCAGCGGCCGTGCAAGGTCGGCCTGTTCACCGACAGCACCTACGTGCGCGACGGCGTCACCAAGTGGATCAAGGGCTGGAAGAAGAACGGCTGGAAGACCGCCGACAAGAAGCCGGTGAAGAACATCGATCTGTGGCAGCGCCTCGACGCCGCGCAGGCCGCCCACAAGGTCGACTGGCACTGGGTGCGCGGCCACAGCGGGCATCCCGAGAACGAGCGCGCCGATGCGCTGGCGCGGGCGGCGATCGCGAAGCTGAGGTCCTAGGACCGCGTCGCTAGGGCCGCGTCGCTAGGACCGCTTGGGCTGGGTCGGAACCGGCTTCTTCTCGGCCGGCTTCTCGTGGACGAGGTCGAAGCCCTCGCGCGTTCCGTCGCAGGGATTGTCGCCTTCGGCCAGCCGCCAGACCTGCGACTTGCCGGAACGGCGGAAGGTGAGCGTTCCCGACACCTTGCAGGGCGTGCCCTTCTCCACCTTGGCGACGCGGAACGCCACTTCGCCGCGGATCTGCACGACGCCGGCCGCGATGCGCTCGACGACGCCGTCGATCGACGCCCAGTCGCCCTCGGTGCCCGGTGCGGCGCTGTCGATGCGCCCCTTGATCGTCCACAGATTGCCCTGGCGCGTCACCGTGACGTCGCCGGGCTTGGCGCCTTTCTGTTTGGCATGGCGGCCCCAGACGATCTTGCGGGCGTCAATGAAGAGCTGGGCCTCGGTGTCCGAGGCGATCTCGGTGCGCTCGATCTTGGACGGACCAGCCGGCAGAGGCGAACTGAGGCCGGTGGTCGGCACACCTTGCTGCACGGTCGGCGCCTGCAGCGGCGGCGGCGCGGGATAGTAGGAGGATGGCGGCTGCGGCGCCTGCGCGGCCGGCGGGGTCTGGGCGAATGCCGCCGTCATCGCGGCCGGCAGGGCGACCGCGCAGGCGATCGAAAGGAGAAGACGGTTCATTGCGGGGGCTCTTACAGGAGTCGTTGTCATCATACTACCGCTTCCCGCCGCCCTTGGGCGCGGCGTTTGGCGCCGGAGGCGCGATGGCGGACGCCGGTGGCTCTACGCCCTGCAGGCCGGCCTCGGCCCGCCGCGCTGCCGCCGAGCCCGGCGGCACCAGCCGCAGCACTTTGTTGAAATCGCTGGTCGCCTGGGGGCGATCGCCACGCGCCAGGTAGGCGAAACCGCGCTCGAGCAGCGCCTCGGAATGGTCGGGCGCGATGCCGAGCGCGCGGTTGGCATCGGCCAGGGCCTGGCCCGGATTGCGCGCATTGCGCCAGGCTGCGGCCCGCAGAACCAGCACCTCGACGTCGTTGGGCCGCAGGCGCAGCGCCTGGTCGAAGTCGGTGATGGCGCGCGGCCAGACCAGCATGGCAGCGTAGCTGAGGCCGCGATCGATCCACAGGTCGGCGTCTTGCGACTTGAGGTCGAGCGCGCGGCTCTGCGCCTCGGCCGCCTTGTCGGCCTGCCCCGCGTCCATCCAGGCCTGGCCGGCCTGGGCCCACAGCTCGGCCCGCAGGCCCGGACGATCCTGTCCCATGTCTCGAGCGATCGCCTCGAACTGCACCGCCGCCTGGGCATGCCGGCCGGCACGGAACATCGCGATCGCCACGCAATGACGGGCGCCCAGGCCACCACCCTCGGCCTGCCATTTCTCGGCCGCCGGCAGCGCCCTGAGCGGCTCACTGCGCGCCATCTTGATGCATTCACCGTAGCGGCGCAGGTGATCGGGCGTGTCGGCCAGCGGCGCGAGGCCCTGGGCGGCGGCGGACGACGCCAGCAGAACCAGGATCGGCATCGGACAGCACAGGCGGCGAAACAACATCTATGAAAAGAACCGCGCCGGAGCGATCCTGACAAGATGCCAAACAGAGTGAACGGACGTCTTTTCGTTGTCGGCCTGGGCTTCAGCGGCCTTGAAATCGCCAAGCTTGCCCGGGCCGGCGGCTGGGACGTGGCCGGCACCTGCACGACGCCCGACAAGGCCGCACGGCTGCGCGACCTGGGCATCGAGGCCCACGTTTTCGACGGCACGACGGCGCTGCCGGCGGCGCTGGGCGATGCGAGCCACATTCTTTGCACCGTGGCCCCCGGGACGGCCGGCGACCTCGCGCTCAGAACCTCGGCCGAGAGGCTGGGGGGCGCCGGCTGGCTGGGTTACCTGTCGACCACCGGCGTCTACGGCGATCACGCCGGCGGCTGGGTCGACGAGACCACGCCGGTCCAGCCGTCGCAGGCGCGCAGCCAGCAGCGCCTTGCCGCCGAAGAAGGCTGGAAGGCACTCGCGAAAGAGTCTGGCGCCGTCCTGAAAATCTTCCGGCTGCCCGGCATCTACGGCCCGGGCCGCAGCACCATCGACCAGGTAAAGGCCGGCACGGTGCGGCGCATCGACAAGCCGGGGCAGTTCTTCTCGCGGATCCATGTCGAAGACATCGCCGCCGCCGTCCTTCGGGCAATGACGCACACCGCTCCCGGTACGATCTACAACGTGGCCGACGACCTGCCGGCACCCAACAGCGAGGTCGTGGCCTTCGCCTGCGAGCTGCTGGGCCGGCCGGTGCCGCCGGCCATCCCGTGGGAAGAGGCCGCGCCGACGCTGAGCGCCATGGCGCGCTCCTTCTATTCGGAAAGCCGTCGCGTTCGGAACGACCTTCTCAAACGCGAGCTGGGCGTCGTGCTGCGCTATCCGACCTATCGCGAGGGCTTGCGCGCGATCGCCGCGGCCCTCTGACGTCGAAGAACCTAGCCGGCGAGTTCCTCGACGGCGGCAATCAGGCGGGCGATGTCGGCCGGCGTGCTGAGGCGATGGTCGCCGCCCTTGATCAGGGTGGTGACCACATCGGGCGACTGGAGATGCGCTGCGATCTGCAGCGAGTACTGCCATGGCACGTCGGGATCGTCCTGGCCGTGCAGCAGGCGGACCGGGCAGGGCAGCGCCAACGTCTTGTCGAGGAGGAGATGATTGCGTCCCTCCTCGATCAGCTTCCAGGTGAAGACCGACGGTTCGGGCGAATACTGCGACGGACGTTCCAGCCGGCCGTCACGTTCGAGCGCGACGCGGTCCTCGGGCGACAGGCCTTTGAGCAGCATGCGTTCGGTGAAATCCGGCGCGGCGGCGATCAATACCAGTCCGGCCAGCCGCTCCGGCCGCGCCCGCGCCACCAGCAGCGATAGCCAGCCGCCCATGCTGGAGCCCACCAGCACCAGCTTGCCGGCCGTCAGCCGGTCGATCGCCGCCAGCGAATCGTCGAGCCAGCGGCCGATCGTGCCGTCTTCGAAGCGGCCCGACGACTGGCCGTGCCCGAGATAGTCGAAGCGCAGGAAGGCGCGGCCGCCGCGCTGCGCCCAGGCTTCGAGTGCCATCGCCTTGGTCCCGGTCATGTCGGAGCGGAAGCCGCCCAAGAACACGACGGCCGGCGCGCGGCCTTCGGTCCTGGCGTAGGCCACGGTGTTGCCGTCGGGTCGCTGCAGTCGTTCGACTCTACCGATGCCGGTCATATCGTGTTACCTGCCTTTGCTCTCCCCTTTTAACGTCACCGCAGACGAGAACAATCGCCGTGCCCGCTCCGACGCTCCTGCAGATCGTGCCGACGCTCGCCGGCGGCGGCGTTGCCCGCGCCACGCTCGATGCGGCGCAGGCCGTGATTGGGGCCGGCGGCGCGGCCATCGTGGCCTCGCCGGGCGGCGCCCTGGTGCCCGACCTGCTGCGACTGCGCGCCACGCATCTCGAACTGCCGGCGATCGGCGATCCGCTGTGGGCGCGGCTCGCCCTTCCCGGCAAACTCGCCGCCAGCTTGCGCGAGGCCCGCGTCGGCCTCGTGCAGGCGCGTTCCCCCGCCACCGCCTGGGTCGCCGGCGCGCTTGCCCGGCGCCTTGGCGTCAAATGGATCGCCACGCTGCATCGGCCGTTCATCGCCGCCAGCTTCGCGGGCCGTTTCGTCGAGCGGCGGCAGGCAGGCGCCGACGCGCTGGTCGCCGTATCGGACCATGTCGCGCGCGATGTCCGGCTACGCCTTCCCGCGATCGCCGACAGGCTCGAGATCATTTCGCCCGGCATCAACTTCGATCGCTTCGATCCGGCGATCGTGCGCGCCGACCGGCTGATTCGCCTGGCCGCGGAGCTGCGCGTGCCCGACGGCAGCCATCTCATCCTCTGCCCGGCGCGGCTGGGCGAGGACAACGGCCAGATGATCCTGATCGAGGCGCTGAAGCGGCTGGGCCGCGACGACGTGTTCTGCCTGCTGCTGGGATCGGTCGGTCCGCCGACGCCGTTCGAGAAGGAGCTGGAGCGGGCGATCGAAGCGGCGGAGCTGCACGGCCGCATGCAGATCGGCCCCTATGTCGACGACATGCCGGCCGCCTACATGCTGGCCGACGTCGTGGTGGCGACCGGCGGCAGCCGCCAGGGCTTTAGCCGCACGCTGGTCGAGGCCCAGGCGATGGGCCGGCCGGTGGTGGCCGAGGACGGCGGCGGCGCGGCCGAGACAGTGCGGCCGGGGATCACCGGATGGCTGGCGCCGGCCGGCGATGCCGAAGCGCTGGCCGAGGCGCTGCAGAGCGCCCTGTCGCTGGCCGCCGCGCGCCGCGCCGAACTGGCGCGCGCCGCCCAGGAACATGCGCGTGCCCATTACAGCCTGGCGCAGTCGAACAGCCGGCTGCTCGACCTCTACGAACGGCTTTCCGGCGGATCGGAGACAACATGACTATTCGCCTGTGCCACGCGCTTCTCGCACTCGCCGTCATGCTCGGAGCCGCGACGACGGTCGAGGCGCAACTGTCGCGTCCGCCGGTCGGCGGGCCGGGCGATGTGCCGATCAACCCGCCGACCAGCCGCAGCATGCAGGACTTCGTCGGGACCTGGCGGCTCACCTGGCAGGATCCCGGCAATCCTGATTGTCCCTGCCGCGGCTCGCTGTGGATCGACATCGACGAGAACGCCGACGGCATCAGCCTCGACGGCCGGTGGCGGATGAAGGGCGCCGACGCCGTCCTCCACGGCACCATGTCATACCAGGCCAAGGTCTGGTCCGGCCGCTTCGCCCAGCCCGACGACGGCACCGGCTTCCCCGTGAAGGGCCACTTCCGGCTGGAATCGCGCGACGCCAACACCCTGACCGGGTCCTATCAGCGCGACGGCACGGCCGTCGCCTTCAGTTGGACCGCCGTCCGCGACTGAGCCGGAAACTTGACTCGTGCCCGCCGCGCAACTATCTCCGGGCGCATGGACCGGCTGTTCTCCAGCGTTTCCAAGACACTGACCACCTTCCGAACTTGATTCGGCCGGGCGCGCGCGCACGTGCCGCTTCCCGGCCAGCATTCGCCGACGCGCCGCGTCGGCCGATGAGTCGCGTTCGGAGTCTCTCGAATTGGTGGTTGTCATGATCAATATCTCCCTGCCGGACGGGTCGGTCCGGTCCTTTGAAAAGCCGGTGAGCGGCGCCGAGATCGCCGCCTCGATCGGCCCCGGTCTCGCCAAGGCGGCGCTGGCTCTGCGCGTCGACGGCAAGATGGTCGACCTCGCGCATGTCGTGGACCGCGACGCCAAGATCGGCATCGTGACGTCGAAGGACCCGGCGGCGCTGGAACTGCTGCGCCACGACGCCGCGCACGTGCTGGCGCAGGCCGTCCAGGAACTCTACCCCGGCACGCAGATCACGTTCGGACCGGCAACCGAGGACGGCTTCTACTACGACTTCGTGCGCGCCGAGCCCTTCTCGCCGGACGACTTCGCCCGGATCGAGCAGCGCATGGCCGAGATCGTCGACCGCAACCTGCCGATCGTGCGCGAAGTCTGGGACCGCGCCAGGATCAAGGACTACTTCGTCCAGCACGGCGAGAAGTTCAAAGCCGAATGGGCCGAAGAACTGCCCAAGGACGAAATCATCACGGTCTACAAACAGGGCGACTGGCTCGACATGTGCCTAGGGCCGCACCTGCCGTCGACGGGCAAGCTCGGCAAGGCATTTAAGCTCACCAAGGTGTCGGGCGCCTACTGGCGCGGCGACCGCAACAACGCCCAGCTGCAGCGCGTCTACGGCACGGTCTTCTTCTCCGACAAGGACCTGAAGGACCACCTTCACCGCATCGAGGAAGCCGAGAAGCGCGATCATCGCCGGATCGGCCGCGAAATGGGCCTCTTCCATCAGCAGGAGGAAGCGGCCGGCATGGTGTTCTGGCACCCCAAGGGCTGGGCGTTCTGGCGCACGCTCGAGGGCTACCTGCGGCGCAAGCTCGAGGCCGGCGGCTATGTCGAGGTGAAGACGCCGCAGCTCGTCGACCGAAAGCTGTGGGAAGAGTCCGGCCACTGGGAGAAGTTCCGCCAGAACATGTATCTCAGCGAGAACGAGGAAGGGCTCGGCGAGTACATGGCCGACCCGACCAAGCGCATCTTCGCGCTGAAGCCGATGAACTGCCCGTGCCATGTCGAGATCTTCAACGTCGGGCTGCGCAGCTATCGCGAGCTGCCGCTGCGCATGGCCGAGATGGGCTCGTGCCACCGCTTCGAACCGTCGGGGGCGCTGCACGGCATCCTGCGGGTGCGCAACTTCACGCAGGACGACGCCCATATCTTCTGCAGCGAGGAGCAGATCGAGCGCGAGACGATCCGGTTCTGCAAGCTCCTGGACGAGGTCTATCGCGACCTGGGCTTCACGGACTACTTCGTGAAGTTCTCCGACCGGCCGCCTGTGCGGGCCGGCAGCGACGCGGTGTGGGACCAGGCCGAGGGTGCGCTGCTATCGGCCTCCAAGGCGGCCGGCCTCGACGTCATCCTCAACCCCGGCGAGGGCGCCTTCTACGGGCCCAAGCTGGAATTCGTGCTGCGCGATGCCATCGGCCGCGACTGGCAGTGCGGCACGCTGCAGGTCGACTTCGTGCTGCCCGACCGGCTCGACGCATCGTATGTGGCCGAAGACGGCTCGCGCAAACGGCCCGTCATGCTGCACCGCGCCATCTTCGGCAGTTTCGAGCGCATGATCGGCATTCTCATCGAGAACTACGCCGGCCGCTTCCCGCTGTGGCTGGCGCCGACGCAGGCGGTGGTGGTCACGGTCGTGAGCGACGCCGACTCCTATGCCAACGAGGTCGCCGAGAAGCTGCGCGCCGCCGGCATGCGGGTCGAGGCCGACCTCAGCAACGAGAAGATCACCTACAAGGTCCGCGAGCATTCGCTGGCCCACGTGCCGCTGATCCTCGCGGTCGGGCGGCGCGACATGGAGGCCCGGACGGTCGCCATCCGCCGCCTCGGCTCGGACAAGCAGGAGGTCCTTGAACTCGGGGCCGCCGTCACTACACTTTCAGCCGAGGCCCGGCCGCCCTTCTAGGGCGGTCGCGGTCTCGATATCCGCCCCCGGACGGGGGCTTCAACGAGGGAGAAGGAAGCCATAGCCAGACCTGCTCAACAGAGCGCGCCCACCCGCGAGGGTCCGCGCGTCAACGGCGAAATCAAGTCGCCGCAAGTCCGACTGATCGACGAGAACGGCGAGATGGTCGGCGTCGTCAGCACCCGCGAGGCCATCGAGATGGCCGAGGAAGCCAGTCTCGACCTGATCGAGATCTCACCCAACGCGGTTCCGCCGGTCGCCAAGATTTCCGACTACGGCAAGTACAAGTACGAGGCGCAGAAGAAGGCCCACGAGGCGCGCAAGCACCAGAAGGTCATCGAGGTCAAAGAGATCAAGATGCGCCCCAACATCGACGACCACGACTACGAAGTGAAGATGCGCGCCATGAAGCGGTTCATCGAGGAGGGCGACAAGGTGAAGGTCACCCTGCGCTTCCGCGGCCGCGAGATGGTTCACTCCGAACTGGGTCTCCAGGTCCTGAACCGCGTTCGCGGCGAGATGGACCCGCTCACCAAGATCGAATCGATGCCGCGCATGGAAGGCCGGCAGATGATCATGGTGCTGGCGCCGAAGTAG
>JAIETA010000325.1 GCA_019745575.1 Reyranella sp.
CCGCGCTTCATCTTCGCCTGGCCCAACAGCCGCACCGCCGTGATGGGCGGCGAGCAGGCGGCCGGCGTCATGAAGACCGTGACCGAGCAGAAGTTCCTGCGCGAGGGCAAGGAGCCGCCCAGGGAACAGATCGACCGGATGTTCCAGGGCATCGTCGAGCAGTTCGAGCGCGAATCGACGGCGCTCTACAGCACGGCGCATCTCTGGGACGACGGCATCATCGACCCGCGCGACACGCGCCGGGTGCTCGCCTTCACCCTGTCGATCGCCCGCGAGTCGCTGGTGCGGCCGCTCAATCCCATCACCTTCGGCGTCGCCCGGATGTAAGGACGAGGAAGCAGAGATGAAATTCACCCCGGAACACGAGGCGCTGCGCCAGACCTGGAAGACGCTGATCGACCGCGAGGTCAATCCGCATGTCGATGAATGGGAGGCGGCGGGCCAGTTCCCCGCCCACGAGCTGTTCAAGAAGATGGGCAATGCCGGGCTGCTGGGCGTCGACAAGCCGGTGCAGTTCGGCGGCTCGGGCCTCGATTTCTCCTACGCCATGATCTGCTCGGAATCGCTCGGGTTGGTGCATGGCGGCTCGATCCCGATGGGAGTCGGCGTGCAGATTTCCATGGCGACGCCGGCACTCGCCCGCTACGGCAGCGACGAACTGCGCCAGGAATTCCTCGCCCCCTCGATTGCCGGCGACTACGTGGCCTGCCTCGGAGTGTCGGAGACCGGCGCCGGCTCCGACGAGGCCTCGATCAAGACCACGGCGCCCCGCGTCGGCGGCGACTGGGTGATCAACGGCGGCAAGATGTGGACCACCAACGGCGCCCAGGCCGACTGGATGTGCCTGCTCGCCAATACCGGCGACGGTCCGGCGCACAAGAACAAGTCGCTGATCGTGTTGCCGATGAAGACCAGAGGCATCACCATTGCCAAGAAGCTCGACAAGCTCGGCATGCGGGCTTCCGACACCGTGCAGACCTTCTTCGACGAGGTGCGCGTACCGGTGCGCTACACGATCGGCCAGCCCGGCATGGGCTTCACCTACCAGATGCAGCAATTCCAGGAAGAGCGGCTGTGGGCCGGCGCCGGCGCGTTGATGGGCTGCGACCGCATCATCAACGCCACCATCGACTATACGCGGGAGCGAAGGGTGTTCGGCCGCCCCCTGCTCGACAACCAGGTGATCCATTTTCGCCTGGCCGAGCTCAAGAGCGAGGTCGAGGCGCTGCGCTCATTGGTCTATCGCGCCTGCGAGGAATACCTCGCCGGCAAGGATGTCACCATGATGGCCTCGATGGCCAAGCTGAAGGCCGGCCGGCTGCGCCGCGAGGTGTCTGACGCCTGCCTGCAGTACTGGGGCGGCGCTGGCTACCTGTGGGACAATCCGGTGGCGCGCAGCTATCGCGACGGCCGCGTGGCCTCGATCGGCGGCGGCGCCGACGAGGTCATGCTGCAGATCATTGCCAAGCTGATGGGCACGCTGCCACGCCTCGGCAATCGGTGAGGGGAACCGGCAAGATGCAATTCACCCAAGAGCACGACGAGATCCGCCGCACACTGCGGAGCATCATCGACAAGGACATCAACCCGCACGTCGACAAGTGGGAGGAAGACGGCATCTTCCCCGCCCACGAAGTCTTCGGGAAGCTGGGCGCCGCCGGCCTGCTCGGCATCAACAAGCCCGTCGAGTACGGCGGCATGGGGCTCGACTATTCCTATGCCATGGTGATGGCCGAGGAGCTGGGTCACATAAACTGCGGCTCGGTGCCGATGGCGATCGGCGTGCAGACCGACATGGCGACGCCGGCGCTCGCCCGCTACGGCAGCGACGCGCTGCGCAAGGAATTCCTGGCGCCCTCGATCAGCGGCGATTACGTGGCCTGCCTCGGCGTCTCCGAAGTGGGCGCAGGCTCGGACGTCGCCTCGATCAAGACCACCGCCCGCCGGGTCGGCGGCGACTGGGTCATCAACGGCGGCAAGATGTGGACGACCAACGGAACCCAGGCCGACTGGATGTGCCTGCTCGCCGGCACCGGCGAGGGACCGGCGCACAAGAACAAGTCGCTGATCTGCCTGCCGATGAAGACCAGGGGCGTCGAGGTCGTCAAGAAACTCGACAAGCTCGGCATGCGCAGCTCCGACACCGCGCAGATATTCTTCGACGACGTGAAGGTGCCGATCGGCAACCTGATCGGCCAGGAAGGCATGGGCTTCGTCTACCAGATGCAGCAGTTCCAGGAGGAGCGGCTGTGGGGCGCGATCAGCGCCGTGATCGGCATGGAGCGGCTGATCGACCAGACGATCGAGTACACGCGCGAGCGCAAGGTGTTCGGTCGCCCGCTGCTCGACAACCAGGTGATCCATTTCAAGCTGGCCGAACTGCGCACCGAGGTCGAACTGGTGCGGTCGCTCTGCTACCGCGCCTGCGAGGAGTATCTCGAGGGCACCGATGTCACCATGCTGGCCTCGATGGCCAAGCTGAAGGCCGGTCGCATGGTCCGGCTCGTGACCGACGGCTGCCTGCAGTATTGGGGTGGCGCCGGCTATCTCTGGGACTCGCCCACGGCACGCGCCTTCCGCGATTCGCGGCTGGCCTCGATTGGCGGCGGCGCCGACGAGGTCATGCTGCAGATCATCTCCAAGCTGATGGGCACCCTGCCCCGGCTCGAGAACCGCTGATGCCGGAGCCCGCCATGCCCGAATTCGCCTCCAAGTACGACACCCTCCTGCTGCGGCGCGACCGCTCCCGCCTCCATGTGACGCTGAACCGTCCGGCCGTGAAGAACGCCCTCAACCCGACGCTGATCGGCGAGCTGCGCACCGTGTTCGAGAATCTGCGCGACCGGCGGGACATCAAGGTCGTGATCCTGCGTGGCGCCGGCGGCACCTTCTGCGCGGGCGCCGACCTCAAGAACATGGAGCAGAGTTTTGCCGACAAGCCGCGGCCAGGCGAGAAGGATCCCATCGCGGTCTGGAATCGGCAGTTCGGCACGTTCCTGGAAATGGTGAACACGACGCCGCAGGTCGTGGTGGCCGCGGTCGAGGGCTACGCCATCGCCGGTGGCTTCGGCATCCTCTGCGTCTCCGACGTGGCCATCTGTACCGAGGACTCGGGCTACGCCATGAGCGAGACGGCGATCGGCATCGTGCCGGCCCAGATCGCGCCCTTCGTGGCCGCCCGCATCGGCGTGCCGCAGACGCGCCACCTCACACTCACGGCCGCGCGCTTCAAGGGTCCCGAGGCCTACCGGCTCGGCATCGCTCACTATCTCGTGAAGGACTCCGCCGCCCTCGACGCCAAGCTGGAAGAGGTCCTGAAACAGATCGACCGCTGTGCGCCGATCGCCAACGCGCTCACCAAGCAGGTGGTCATGAAGGTCGGCGCCGAGCCACTGTCGTCGGTCCTCGACTTCGCCGCCGACAAGTTCGCCGAGGCGCGCCGCGGACCAGAAGCGGCGGAGGGGTTACGCGCCTTTGCCGAGAAGCGTCCACCGAAATGGGCCATCGAGTAATGGCCTTCAGCAAGATCCTGGTCGCCAACCGCGGCGAAATCGCCTGGCGCGTCATGCGTACGGCCAAGGCGATGGGCTATCGCACCGTCGCTGTCTATTCCGACGCCGACCGGCATGCCCCTCACGTCGCCTTCGCCGACGAGGCGGTCCATATCGGACCGGCCCCGGTGGGCGAGAGCTATCTCAACATCGACCGCATCCTGGAGGCCGCCCACAAGAGCGGCGCCGATGCGATCCATCCCGGCTATGGCTTTCTGTCGGAGAACGAGATGTTCGCCGCGGCCTGCGAGAAGGCGGGCCTCGTCTTCATCGGCCCGCCGCCGCCTGCCATCGCCGCCATGGGCAACAAGGCCGCCGCCAAGCGGCGGATGATCGACGCCGGCGTGCCCTGCGTACCGGGCTATCAGGGCGCCGACCAGAGCGACGCCGGTCTCGAATCGGAAGCCCGCAAGATCGGCCTGCCGGTGATGGTCAAGGCCGCGGCCGGCGGCGGCGGACGCGGCATGCGCCTGGTCGAACAGAACGGCGATCTGCTCGAGGCGATCCGCACGGCGCGCGCCGAGGCCGAAAACGCCTTCGGGTCGGGCGAGTTGATCCTCGAGAAGGCCGTCGTCGACGCCCGCCACGTCGAGATCCAGGTCTTCGCCGATGGCCACGGCAACGTCATCCATCTCGGCGAGCGCGACTGCTCGGTGCAGCGCCGCCACCAGAAGGTGATCGAGGAGGCGCCCTCACCCGCCGTGACCGCCGACCTGCGCGCGCGCATGGGGGCGGCGGCCGTGGCCGCGGCTCGCGCCATCGGCTACCGCGGCGCGGGCACGGTCGAATTCCTGCTGGCCGCCGATGGCGCCTTCTACTTCCTCGAAATGAACACGCGTCTCCAGGTCGAGCATCCCGTGACCGAGGCGATCACCGGCCAGGATCTCGTGGCCTGGCAGCTCCGCGTCGCGGCCGGCGAGAGGCTGCCGCTCGCGCAGGAGCAGGTCCGCTTCGATGGCCATGCCATCGAGGTCCGGCTCTACGTCGAGGACGCCTACGCAGGCTTCCTGCCGCAGACCGGCCGCATCGACATCTGGCGGCCGGCGAGCGGCCCCGGCGTGCGCGTCGACCACGGCATGAAGGACGGACTCGCGATCTCCGCCTTCTACGACCCGATGATCGCCAAGGTCATCGCCCACGGCGCCACCCGCGAGGAGGCTCGGACCCGCCTGATCCGCGCGTTGCGCGACACCGTGGTCCTCGGCCCGACCACCAACCGGCACTTCCTGATCCGCCTGCTGGAGCATGCCGAGTTCGCTGCCGGCAAGGCCACGACCGCCTTTCTGACCAGGCACGCCTTCGCCGCGCCCGACGTAAGCGAGGCGCACTGGAAGGCCGCGGCGGCGTTGCTGTGGCGCGCCTCGGCCGAGCGCTATCCGCCGGCGCTGCGCGGCTGGCGCAATTCCAATCCCGAGCCGACGCCGATCCGGCTGGCCGCCGGTGGCACCGAGCGCCTGCTTCACGTGACGCAAGGCGAGGACTGCGATGCCGCGTTCCATATCGACGGCGACGATATCGTGGTCGATCTCGATGCCTTCACCGTGCGTTTCACCGACAAGACCTACGCGCCGCCCACGGCGGCCGCGGCGGGCAGCGACGGCAAGCTTCGGGCGCCGATGGACGGGCGGATCGTTTCCCTCAAGGTGGCGGCCGGCGATCGCGTTGTGCGCGGCCAGACTCTGGTCGTGCTCGAGGCGATGAAGATCCAGCACCAGCTCAAGGCCGCGCTCGACGCCAGGGTCGAAGCAGTTTCGGTCAAGGAAGGCCAGCAGGTCGCCAACCGGACCGTGCTGGTGACGATGGCTTCCGACGCAGACTGACCGGGGGCCGCCGGGCATTCCGTCCTGCGATGGTGCCGAGCCGCGACCCAAGCTAGTCTCCGGGCAACAAGCCAACGCCCCGGGAGGCCCATCCATGTTGCGCAGAACTGCCCTCACCCTGCTGGTTTCGGCGGCCGCCTGGCCCGCTCTCGCCCAGCCCTACCCGAACAAGCCGATCAGCCTCATCGTGCCCTTCGCGGCCGGCGGCCCGACCGACGTCATGGCCCGGATCGTGGGCGAGCGCATGGGCCGGGAATTGGGCCAGCAGATGATCATCGACAACGTCGCGGGCGCCGCGGGCACCATCGCCATGGGCAAGCTCGCCCGATCGGCGCCCGACGGCTACACGATCGGCATCGGCCACCTCGGCACCAACGTGGTGAACGGCGCGATCTACAAGAACCTGACCTACGACCTGCAGAACGACCTGGTCCCGATCGCCCTGCTGCCGTCCAATCCCCTGCTGGTCGTGACCTCGAACCAGGTGCCGGCCAAGGACCTCAAGGAGCTGGTCGCCTATCTCAAGGCCAATGCCGACAAGATTTCGGGCGGCACGGCCGGCATGGGCTCCGGATCGCATATCGGCGTGCTCGCCTTCTTCGCCGCCACCGGCACCAACTACCAGCTCGTGCCCTATCGCGGCACGGGACCGGCCGTACAAGACCTGATCGCCAACCAGATCCAGATCATGATCGACCAGTCGTCGAACTCGCTGCCGCATATCCGGGCAGGCAAGATCAGGGCCTATGCCGTGACCGCCAAGCAGCGCAACGCCGCCGCACCCGACATCCCGACGACGGCCGAGGCCGGTTTCCCCGGCATCGAGGTCGCGATCTGGCACGGGTTGTGGGCGCCCAAGGGCACGCCGCCGGAGATCATCGCCAGACTCAATGCCGCGGCCGTGGTGGCGCTGAAGGACCCCGAGATCCGCCGCAAGCTGGAAGACCTCGGCCAGGACATCCCGACGCCCGAACAGATGGCACCCGCCGCCTTCACCGCGTTTCAGAAGGCCGAAGTCGCCAAGTGGACGCCGATCATCGAGAAGGCCGGCGTGAAGATCGAGTAGCAGGTCAATCCGCGTAGTCCGGCGGCACCGGACAGGGTGGCAGGAGCTTCTCGAGCGCCTTGGCTACGCCCAGGAGCTTGGCCTCGCCCCAGCGCTTGCCCACCAGCTGCAGGCCGATCGGCAAGCCGTCGCGCGAGAAGCCGCACGGCAGCACGATCGACGGCTGGCCGGTGAAGTTGGCCAGGAAGTTGTACGACGTGCCGGCGAAGAAGTAGGGATGCGGCGTGCCGTCGATCGTCAGCGGCTCGCTCGACTTCTGGCGGACGAAGGCGGCATCCGGCATCACCGGCATCAGCCAGGCGTCATGGTCGTCGAGCAACGCCTCGCACTGGCGGATGACGCGGTCGCGACGATCGAGCACGGCAAAGAACTGCGCCATGTCGAGCCGGGCGGCGCGCGCCACCGAGCGGGTCGAGGGATCGGCCGAGTCGGTCCGCGCAAAAAAGCGCTCGCGCTCGGCCAGCGGCTGAAGCGCGCGCACCTCGTATTGCAGCAGGTCGGACCAGTCGTCCCAGCTCTGCTGCCAGTCGAGGCCTTCAGGCGCGGCGCGCTTCACTTTGGCGCCGGCCTTGCCGAGCAGGCGGGCCGTGGCCTGGACGACGGCCGCCGTGTCGGCCGAGACGCGCACCAGAGGATTGCTGTCGAGAATTGCGATGCGGAGGTCGCCCGGCTTGAAGACGGGCGTCGGTCCCAGCGGCACTGGCGCCGCCTCGGCCTCGTTGCCGTCGGGCCCGGCGATGATCCGAAGCGCCGTCTCGAGATCGGCGACCGAGCGCGCCAGCGGGCCGAACACACCCATGTAGCGGATCGTCCGCGTCTGCCCGGGCAGGTCGGGCACGTGACCGCGACCGGGCACACGCCACTCGCTGGGCTTCAGGGAAAAGATGCCGTTGAAATGCGCGGGATTGCGTACCGAGCCGCCGATGTCGCTGCCGAACTCCAGCGGCGACAGGCGAGCCGCCACCGCCACGCCGCCGCCACCGGTCGAGCCACCGGCGGTGCGCCGCGCATCCCAGGCGTTCCTGGTCGTGCCGAACAGGGGGCTCTCGGTCTGAAAATCCATGCAGAGTTCAGGCACGTTGGTCTTGCCCAGAATGACGGCGCCGGCCGCGCGCAGCCGCGCGACCAGGCTGGCGTCGGACCGGGCAACGTTGTCCCTGAGCGGCGGATGGCTGGACGTGGTGGCAAGGCCCGCGACGTCGAACGCCTCCTTGATGGTGATCGGCACGCCATGGAGCGGGCCGAGCGCCACGCCTTTGCGCCCCCGCGCGCGATCGGCTGCCCGGGCGGCCGTCATCGCCCGGTCACCGTCGACAACCACCAGGGCGTTCAGCGACGCGTTGATCCGGGCGATCCGCTGCAAGTGCGCCGCGGTCGCTTCGGCCGAACTCAGCCGGCCGTTTCGTATGGCGCGTCCAAGCCGCGTGGCGGTCTCGAAGCACGGATCCATGCATGCCTCCCCTGCATGACCTCGAGACTAGTCGCCTCTCCAAGGCCCGGCTATAGACCCCTAGGGATTCTTGGGGGAACCATGAGCTTGGGTAGCAAGACTCTGTTCATCACTGGCGCCAGCCGTGGCATCGGCCTGGCGATCGCGCTGCGCGCCGCGCGCGACGGCGCCAACATCGCCATCGCCGCCAAGACGGTGAAACCGGACCCTCGCCTGCCCGGCACGATCTTCACCGCCGCCGAGGAGATCGAGAAAGCCGGCGGCAAGGCCCTGCCGCTGCCGTGCGACATCCGCGACGAGCAGAGCGTCGAAAAGGCTGTGGCCGAAACGGTGGCGAAGTTCGGCGGCATCGACATCCTGGTCAACAACGCCAGCGCCATCAGCCTGACCGGCACTTTGGACACGCCGATGAAGCGCTACGACCTCATGCACCAGGTCAATGCGCGCGGCACGTTTCTGGTGTCGCAGAAATGCCTGCCGCATCTTGCCAAGGCAGCGAACCCGCATGTCCTCAACCTCTCGCCGCCGCTCGACTTCGACGTCAAGTGGTTCGCCGGTCACGCCGCCTACACGCTCGCCAAGTACGGCATGTCGGTGTTCGCCTGGGCGATGGCGGAGGAGTTCAAGGACAAGGGCATCGCCTTCAACTGCCTGTGGCCGCGCACCGGCATCGCGACCGCCGCCATCCAGAACATTCTGGCCGGCGAGGAGGGCATGAAACGCTGCCGCAAGCCCGAGATCATGGCCGATGCGGCCCACGCCATCCTCGGACGGCCGGCGCGCCAGTGCACGGGCAACTTCTTCATCGACGACGAGGTGCTGGCAGCCGAAGGCGTCACCGACCTCGACAAGTACGCCGTCTCGCCCGGCACGCCGCTGATGCCGGACTTCTTCGTCCCCGCGCCGGGCGCCCGCACTGTCGTCGGCCGGAGATAGACGCGACCATGGCGACCTTCATGCTGGTTCACGGCGCCTGCCATGGCGGCTGGTGCTGGGAGAAGGTGGTGCCTCTTCTCGAGGCGATGGGGCACAAGGCATACGCGCCCGATCTGCCCGGCCTCGGCGACGACACGACGCCACCGGCCAACGTCACCCTGGCCGACAACGTCGAGAAGCTGGCGCGCCTGCTCGACAAGATGGACGAGCCCGTCGTTCTGGTCGGCCATTCGCTGGGCGGCATCACGATCAGCCAGGTCGCCGAAGCGCGCCGGCGCAAACTCAAGGCGCTGGTCTACCTCACGGCCCTGCTGCCGACCTCCGGCAAGACTGGCCGCGACATGACGGCGCTCGATCCGGACGCGATGTTCCGGCTGTCGCGCCAGGTCAGCCCGGACGGTACGACCTACATCTTTGGACGCGCCCAGGTGCCGTCGCTGTTTTACGCCGACGTCTCGCCCGAGGACCGCTACCGCGCCATGGAGCGCCTGCGCCCGCAGCCGATCGCGATCTCGACGACACCGGTGACGCTCACCGAGGAACGTTTCGGTTCGGTGCCGCGCTGGTACATCGAGTGCACCCACGACAACGCCATCCGGATCGATCTGCAGCGCAGGATGGTGGCGCTCACGCCCTGCAAGGTCATCACCATGGAGTGCGGCCATTCGCCGTTCTTCAGCGACCCGGAGGAACTGGCCGACCACCTCCAGGCGATCGCGCGGAGCTAGCCGCTCAGTCGAAGAACGCGAAGGCCCTGACCTCGATGCTCTGCCGCGGCCTGGGCTGCGCCGGCGAGGTCGGATCGTCGAAGGCGCTGTGCAGCGAGAAGCGCGCCCGGCCATCGCGCGCCGAATCGTAGCACTTGATGAGGATCGCCTCGTCGCGCGTCATGTTCGGGAAGTAGTACCAGCGATGGTCGGCGTTGTAGACGCCCTGGTAGATCTCGCCGGTGCGGTCGGCATAGACCAGGTCGCACACCGCAAGGTCGCGCGGCGCGATGCTCTCGGCATCGACCAGGCCCAGCGGCGTCATCTCGACCGGCTCGGGTGCGATGTTGCGCCAGACGTTGTACTCGGCGAACCGCCGCTTGAGCCGTGCCCGGGCCTCGTCCGGCGGCAACAGGTCGTGCACCCGCTGCGGCCCGGATTTCTCCGTGTAGTCGCAGTGCACGCTGCGCACCGGTGTGCGCAGGCCGCGCTCCACCGCGCGGTCGGCCGTGCGCACGGTGTGATCGAACACCACGACCTTCGCCGCCCCGGTCTCGCGTCTGATCAGCGCCTCGACCTCGGCCTCGTAGACGGCGCGGATCTCGTCCTTGTCGTAAAAATCGCGCACGGCGGTGTCATGACGCGTCAGGATGAAGGCCTGCCGGTCGAGCGACAGGTCCGCCGCGATCGGCCGGCCATCGTGGATGCGGACCGTGTAGTCGCGGTAGTTGCCGACCCGCCGCGGCAGGCCCGTGCCATGCGGCGGATTGTAGGTCACCGGCGTGACGCTGAGGTCGGCCAGATAGTTTACCGGCGCTTCGACCCAAGCGGCGTGGGCATCGGGATTCTGCTGGCGTTTGACGTTCAACATCGCGGCACTCCTCAATCTCGCGCCCCCATGAGATCGGGGGGGTCCTTACTCCCTTCAAGGAGTAGGGAATCATGAGAAGAACTCATGAGGTCATGCCGCCAGTTCGAGAATCTCCATGACCTCGGCCGGTCCCTTGATCGGGCGCGGGTTGTTGAGCACGGCACGGTCGTGCATCGACTTCTCGGCGATCTCGCGGAAGCGGTCCCGACCAACGCCAACCTCGGCCAGGCGTCCCGGCAGGCCGAGCGATGTCACCAGGCCCGCCACGAGGTCGGCTGCCGCGACCTCGGGCTTGCCGAAGGCCTCGCTCACCCGCTTCTGGCGCTCTGCATTGACGGCCGCATTCCAGCGCAGCACCGAGGGCAGCATCACGCACGAGGTATGGCCGTGCGGCACATGGCAGGCCGCACCCAGCACATGGCCGATGCCGTGGCTGGCCCCGACGCCGACGCCCGAGGTGCCGGCGCCGATCGACAGCCACATGCCGAACTGAAGGTCGAGCCGCGTCTCCATGTCGGCCGGCCGCGCCTTGTGGTCGGGCAGCGCCCGCGACAGCAGGCGCAGCGCCTCTATCGAGGTGCCGATGGCGAACGGATGGGCCTGCTGCGAGCACAGCCGCTCGACGGCGTGGTCCACGGCCTTCAGGCCGGTCGACAGCATGAGGTCCATCGGCGTGGCGAGCGTCGCGGCGGGATCGAGCACGATCACCCGTGGCACCACCAGGCGGTGACCGAAACTCTCCTTGATGCCCTTGCGTGGGTCGGTGATGCCGGCGAAGGCATTGAACTCGGCGGCCGACAGCGTGGTCGGCACGGCGATCATGCGGATGGCGTCGGCCGGCGGCCTGATGGCCTCCGATGGCGGCGCCGCGCCCTCCTTCGGCTTGCCGGCGCGGTAGAGGTCGAGATCTTCTATCCGGGTCGCGTTCTGCCAAAGTGCGATCAGGGCGGTCTTGGTCGCATCGATCACCGAGCCGCCGCCCACCGCCACGATCAGGTCGGCCCCGGCTTCGCGCGCCATCGCCGCCCCTTCGATCACGCAGGGCCGGGGCGAATGGGCGGTGATGCCGGCATAAACGCCGGCGTAGCGATCGCCCAGATCGCGGATCACGTCGGCCAGCAGGGCGCTCCGCGCCACCGGCCTTGAGGTGGTGACGAAGACGCGCCGGGCGCCCGGCCGCTCGGCCTCGGCGCGCAGCGCCGCACCGGCCGGCCGGCCGTACACCACCCGCTCGATGTCCTGGTGCCCGTGGATGCCGTTCAGCATGACAACTCCTCAGCCGATGTGCCGCCGGAACAGCGCCAGCATGCGCTCGTAGTGTTTCTCGCGCGCCGCCTCGTGGAGATTGCCGCGGTCGGAGAAGGCGTAACCGTGATGCGTGCCCGCCTCGGTCTCGACGCGCGAGGAAAACGGGGCCGACGCCAGCAATGTTTCGAACTTCGCCACGTCGGACAGCGGCACGTAGGTGTCGTGCTCGGCGAACGCATAGTAGCCCTCGGCCGCGATGTCGCCGAGCATCAAGTGCGGCGAGTCGGGTTTGTCGGTGATCAGGCGGGTGCCGTAGTAGGAGGCGAAGCAGGCGATGTGGTCGGGATGTTTGGCGGCGGCAGCCGTCACGAAAGCGCCGCTCATGCAGTAGCCGACCAGGCCGATCTTCCCGGGTTTGGCATCGGGCATCGACGGCAGTCGATCCAGGATCACGCCGGTGTCGGTCGCGACCTTGGCGTTGGAGATCGATTCCAGGAAACCGAACATCCGCTTGCGGTTCGCCTCGGCGTCGGGGTGATCCTTTGTCGGCCCGCACACGAAGTCGCGGATCGTGCGGTAGTAGAGGTTGGGCAGCAGCACGTAATAGCCGGACTGGGCGATCCTGCGGCAGATCTCCTTCAGACCCTCGCGGACGCCGGGCGCGTCCATCAGCATCAGGACGACCGGCAGTGGCCCACCGTCGTCGGGCCGCACGGTGTAGGTATTCATCGCGCCATCTTGCGTGGCGATATCGAGGTCGCGTTCGATCATGGCCGGACGGTACCGGCCGGCTGGGCCATGGTCTATAACCGCCGCTCGCGGGCATTCGAGGGGTGGAACGACCATGGGCGCGTTGGACGGCTTGAAAGTCATCGATCTGTCGCGCGTGCTGGGCGGCCCCTATTGCGGCCAGATGCTGGCCGACCACGGCGCCGAGGTGATCAAGGTCGAACCGCCGCAGGGCGACGAGACCCGCCTGTGGGGCCCTCCCTTCGACAAGGAAGGCATCTCGGCCTATTTCGCCGGCATCAACCGCAACAAGCGGACCATCGCGCTCGACCTCTCCAAGCCCGAGGGCCGCGCGGTGCTGCTGAAACTTCTCGAACATGCCGACGTGCTGATCGACAATTTCAAGACCGGCACGATGGAGAAGTGGGGCATCGGTTATGCCGACACGCTGGCGCAGAAGTTCCCGCGCCTCATCCATGCCCGTGTCTCGGGCTTCGGCGCCGACGGGCCGATGGGTGGCTTCCCGGGCTACGACGCCATGGTCCAGGCCTCCTCGGGCCTCGTCTCGGTCAACGGCTCGGCCGAAAGCGGACCGGTCCGCATCGGCGTGCCCGTGGTCGACCTGTCGACCGGCATGAACGCCTGCATCGGCATCCTGATGGCCCTCTACGAACGCAGCCGCTCGGGCAAGGGCCAGTTCATCGACGCCACCCTCTACGACAGCGCCATCGCGCTGCATCAGCCGCACGCGCCCAACTACTTCGTGGCCGGCGCCAAGCCGAAGCTTGTCGGCAACAGCCATGGCAGCCTGGCGCCCTATTCCAACTTCCCGACCAGGGGCCGCAACATCGTGGTGGGCGCCGGCAATGACGGCCAGTTTCGCAAGCTCTGCCAGATGCTGGGCAAGCCCGAGCTGGCCGACGACCCGCGCTTCAAGACCAACAAGGACCGCGTCGCCCACAAGCCGGAACTGGAGGCGGAATTGCGCGCGCTCACCAAGGACCGCGACGGCGAAAGTTTCGCCACCGAGCTGATGGAAAACGGCGTGCCGTCGGGCGCCGTACTGGAAGTGCCGGACGTGATGGAGCATCCCCATACGAAGCATCGCGGCATGGTGTGGGAGAAGGACGGCTTTAGGAACGTCGGCAACCCCGTGAAGCTTTCGCGCACGCCGGCCGGCATACGCAGCAAGCCGAAGAAATTCGGCACCGACACAAGAGCGGTCCTGGCCGAGGCTGGCTATTCGGCGACCGAGATCGACCGGCTGGTCGCATCGGGCATCGCCCTCATCGAAATCAAGAAGGCCTGAGGAGTAGAAGATGTTTCAACCCGACCTGCTGAAGAGCAAGCGCATCCTCGTGACCGGGGGTGGCACCGGCCTCGGCCGCTCGATGGCGCACCGCTATCTCGAGCTCGGCGCCAACGTCGTGATCTGCGGCCGGCGCGAGGACGTGCTGAAGCAGACGGCCGAGGAGCTGGCCAAGGAGACCGGCGGCGAAATCGAGACGGTCGGCTGCGACGTGCGCGTGCCCGACGCCGTCGAGGCGATGATGGACAGGATCTGGGAAAAGCGGCCGCTCGATATCCTGGTGAACAACGCCGCCGGCCAGATCCTGGCGCAGACCCACAAGATGTCGCCGCGCGCCATCGATGCGGTGCTGGGCATCGTGCTGCACGGTTCGGCCTATTGCACCGTGGCGGCCGGCCGGCGCTGGATCGACGCCGGCGAGCGCAACAAGGTGGTGATGTCGATCCTCACCGTCTCGTCGCTGACCGGCGCCCCCTTCACCGTGCCCTCGGCGATGGCCAAGGCGGGCGTGCTTGCCATGACCAAGAGCCTGGCCGTCGAGTGGGGCCCCAAGGGCATCCGCACCTGCGCCATCGTGCCCGGCCCCTTTCCGACCGAAGGCGCCTGGAGCCGGCTGATGCCGAAGGAACGCGGCGGCCAGGAGGAGATGATCAAGGCGATCCCGATGCGCCGCGTCGGCGAGCACATCGAACTGGCCAACCTCGCGGCCTTCCTGGTGAGCGACGGTGCCGCCTACATCAACGGCGATGCCATCGTGATCGACGGCGGCAAGATGCTGCAGTCGGGCGGCGGCGGCGCCAACACCTCGGCCATGCTCGACTGGACCGACGACCAATGGGACGCCATCCGGCCGAAGAAGAAGTAGGCCGTTCGCAGGAGGCAGCCGTTGCGCGACGTCGAGATCGCCGTGATCGGCGCCGGCATTGCCGGCATCGCCACTGCCTACTACCTGGCCGTCCGGCACCGGCGGGTGCGGCTGCTGATCGTCGACATGGGCCCGCCGATGACGCTGACGTCGGCGCAGTCCGGCGAGAACTACCGGAACTGGTGGCCGCATCCGGTCATGACCGCCTTCACCGACCACAGCACCGGACTGATGGAGGACATCGCGCGCCGAACCGGCAATCGGATAAACATGACCCGGCGCGGCTACGTGCTCGCAACGCGGGAAGCAAGGCCGGAAGCCCTGCTCCGGCAACTTCACGCCGGCTACGGCGCTGCGGCGAACGCCTCGATTCGCGTCCATGACAGCACCTCGTCGACAACCTACCGGCCGCCCGACTCCGCCGATTGGGAGACCGCGCCCGGCGGCGTCGACGTGCTGCTCGATCGCGCACTGATCCGGCAGCACTATCCGGCCTTCGACCCCGAGGTCGCCACCCTCCTTCACATCCGCCGCGCCGGCGACATCAGCGGCCAGCAGCTCGGGCAGTACATGCTGGAGGAGATCCGGGCCGCCGGCGGGCGATTCCTGCGGGGCCGCGTGACGGCCATTGGCACGCACGATCGCTTCACGGTCGAGACGGAAGCGGATGGCGTGCGCGAGACGGTTCGCGCCGACCTCGTCGTCAATGCCGCCGGGCCGTTTGCCGCGCATGTGGCGGCCCTTCACGGCGAGGACCTGCCCATCGTCAACGTCCTGCAGCAGAAGATCGCCTTTCCCGACAAGCAGGCCGCCATTTCCCGGCGCATGCCGTTCGCGATCGACCTTGACGGTCAGTCGATCGACTGGACCGCCGACGAGCGCGACGCGCTGGCCGCCGATCCGGGCGTCGACTGGCTGCTCCAGCCGATGCCGGGCGGCATGCACTGCCGGCCGGACGGCGGCGAGCGCGGCCAGTGGATCAAGCTCGGCTGGGCTTACAATTCGAAGGCGAGCGAGCCGACACGCGAGCCCGAACTCGACCCCAACTTTCCCGATGTCGTCCTGCGCGGGGCGAGCCGGCTGCTTCCCGCGCTCAGGGCCTACATCGGGAGACTGCCGCGCGAGCGCGTCCACTACGGCGGCTACTATCCCATGACGGCCGAGAACTGGCCGCTCGTCGGCCGCACCCGCACGCCCGGGATGTTCGTCGTCGGCGCTTTATCGGGCTACGGCACCATGTCGGCCTGCGCCGCCGGCGACCTGTGCGCGCGGGCGGTCGTGGGCGAGGCGATCCCCGCATTCGCACAATCGCTCTCGCTGGCCCGTTACCAGGACCAGCAGCTGATGGCCGAGCTGCGGAGCGCGAAAAGTCGCGGTGTGCTTTAGCATCCGACAGGGTCGATGCAGGTCAGCCCTCCTGTCTTGATTGTCCACCGCCCGCGCTCCTACCTTCGCCGTCAGAAGGAGGGTAGGTTCCCCTATGACTCCACCGCAGCATCAGGTGTGACGCGGCACCGAAATCCCGCGACTCGTTCGTCTCCGGCAGCCGCAGGACCGGCACGCCGGCCTTCCTGAACCAGGGAGGGGACCATGTCCCGAGCGAACCCCGCCTGCCGCAAGTGGGCGGGGTTCTCGCGTCAGGGCACCGCCACGCGGACGACGCTGCTCCGGCCTGCGACAACGTCGAAGGTCGTCTCCTTCTTCGCCCCGCTCTTCTCGGCGACAGCGACGTATCGGCCGGCCGCGAGCGGATAGGCCGCGAACGGCGGGTAGAGCGTCGCCACATCGGCCTGCCCGGCCGCACGCACGACGATTGCCTCTGCACCCGGCGCGTCGAAGGCGGCGAGTCCGGCGTCGAGGGCAAATTCTGCGGCAAGCGTGCGGCCGGCTACGATTTCGACCGGGAACGTCCTGGTCACACCGCCGAACTGCACGTGCGCGCGATAAGCGCCACCGGCGAGATCGAACGCAGGCGCGTTGCCATAGGTGTTGGCGACCGACGGCTCGCCCGCCACGGGCTCTGTCCCGGCGAAGATCTCGACGAAGGGCTCGCCCGCCACCGCGACACCGGGCGCCAGCACGACCGCGGCTTGCAGGCGCCCGACCCCGGCGACCAGCGACACCGCCGTCGTATCGCCGGCCGCGACCTCGACCTCGCGCGATACCCTGGCCGCGCCAAGGGACAGGATCACCGTGTAGGCGCCCGCCGGGACGATCGTCGAGGTCTCCGAGGCGAAGGACGTGAAGATCTCCGCACCATCGGCCTTGGACACGACCTGCCAGAAGACGTCGCCGGTCTGGTTCTCGTCGGCCGTGCGGCGGGCGCGCAGCCCCAGGCGGCCCGCATTCAGCACTACGTCGAGCCGATTCATCCGGCCCGGCTCGATCCTGACCTGCGTGTCGAGGCGCACCGCGCCGGCGCTGACGCGCACCAGATAGTCGCCGGGCGCAAGCTCGGCTTCGATCGTGTCCTTGTACGAAGTTGCGGCATGTCCCGGGTCGGCGCCGGCGGCGGCCGGCCTGAAGAAGTCCCAGGCAACCGCGTCCTTGCCCGCCAGCGGATCGTCGCCCGCCACCAACCGCGCCGACCCTTCCAGGTTCCACGCCGGCCTGGGCTCTTCCTTGGGCGCCGCGGCAGGCTGCGGCGGTGGTGCGGCGCGCCGCGACGCCGCGACGGCCTGGGCGATGGCCTTCAGCAGGTCGCCGGAGTCGGCCGCCGACAGGGCAAGACCGCCGGTCGCGGCCGCCATGCATTCGAGCTGGCGCGCGGCCTGACGGTTCTGGATGTCGAAGCCCACCGTATGGACCACCAGCCTGGCATCGGCCTGCTTCAGCGCCGCCGCCACGGCACAAGGGTCGGCGCGGCAGGTTTCGATGCCGTCCGAGACCAGGATCACGCCGGCCGGCCCCTCGCCCGCCTTGAGCTGCTCGGCCGCCAGCCGCACGGCCGCCGTCATCGGCGTCATGCCCTTGGGGGAAATGTTGCCGACCTCGGCCATGAGCTGTGCCGCATCGACCGGTCCGACCGGCTTCAGCACTTCGATGTCGGTGCAGTCGTTCTTGCGTCGATGACCGTAGGAGATGAGGCCGAGCCGGTCCTGCGCCCGCCAGTCCTTCACGATCGATCGCACCGTCTCCCGCGCGATCTGCATCTTGGTCTGCTCGCCGATACGGCCCCACATCGAGCCCGAGGCGTCGAGGACGAGGAACATGCGCGCCCCATCGGCCGGCTGGGCGGCGACGCCGCCGCCGCCCAGCGACAGCGCCAGCACAACCGCGGCACAGTGAAGAGCGATCAGGCAGAGGCGTTCCATGGGGCAGACTCCGGGCTTGCGGACGCAGTATCGCCCGGGCGGCGTTGACCAGCCGCTACCCAGACGACGACCAGGTCGTAAAACACCGCCAGCACGACCGGCCCGACGAACAGGCCGATCAGGCCGCCTGTCAGTGTCCCGCAGATCACGCCGGCCAGGATGACCGCCATCGGCGTCTGCAGGCCGCGCGCCATCAGCACCGGCCGCAGCACGTTGTCGACGAACAGGAGCGGCGCCGTGTAGACCGTGAAGATGGCCGCGGTCAGGGCCGGCATGGCGGTCCATGCCCAGATGATCACCGGGATCATCACGATGTTGGGGCCGACCTGGACGATCGCCAGCACCAGGCAGGCAAAGGTGAGGGCTCCGGCGAAGGGAACGTCGGCCACCAGCATGCCGACCCCCAGCAGCGCCGACTGCAGAAGCGCGACGCCGATCACGCCCTGCGACACGTTGCGGATGGTCGCCCCGGCGATCTCGACGAAGTGCCGGCCGCGGGAGTCGGCGATGCGGCCGGCAACGCCGCGCACGGTGTCGGTCAGGCGCTCCGAATAGGCAAGCAGCACCCCGGCCACGATGATCGCCCCGGCGAACTGGAGAACCTCGAAGAAGACGCCGGCCGTCACCCTGCCCAACCATCGGCCGAGGGAGGCGATCTGGCCGACATGGGCTGCCAGCAGAGCCCGGATGTCGTTCGAGGCAGCTTGCCAGAGGTCGTGAAGGCGCGTGCCGATCAGCGGCCAGTCGCGCACCGATTCCGGTGGTGGCGGCACGATGTGTTCGCCCTTGAGCAGCATGCGCGCATAGGCATCGAGCGACTCGATGGCGGACGCCGACAGGATGGCCACCGGCGCCAGCAAGACCGCCAGCAGCAACAGGGAAATGAGCGTCGCCGTCAGGCCGGGGCGCAAGCCGAGGCGTCGGCGCAAGACGGAGTACAGCGGGTAGACGGCGACCGACAGGATGATCGACCACAGAAGCAGCGGTGCGAGCGGCCGCAGCAGAAGCAGGCTGACGTAGACGACGACGCCGATCAACGCGATCCGGATCGCGAGATCGATCGCGAACCGAGAAATCTCCGCCCTGCCTCGCTCCGAGTCGATCATCGCCGTCTCCCATCCCGTTCGCCTGGCAATGTTCCTAGCCAGCCCGCGCGCCTTCGTCCATCGGCCGGCCCTTGTCGCGCGGGCGGCTGATCGCGGATACTTCAGGCACGGGGAGGATCAGGCATGGATCAGTATGACTACATCGTGGTGGGCGCAGGTCCCGCAGGCGGCACATTGGCGGCGCGGCTCACGGAAAACCCGGCGAACAGGGTTCTGCTGCTGGAGGCCGGCGCCGCCAGCCATCCCTACTCCCGCATGCCGCTCTCCTTCGGCCTGCTGATCGACAACCCGGCCGCCAACTGGCTCTACCAATCCGAACCGGAACCCGGCACGGCCAACCGGGTCATTCCCGTGCCGCGGGGAAAACTGCTGGGCGGGTCGAGCTCGATCAACGGGCTCGTCTGGGTTCGCGGCCAACCGCTCGACTTCGACACCTGGGCACAGATGGGCAACCGCGGCTGGAGTTGGCGCGAAGTCGCCCCGCTCTTCACCCGCATCGAGAACTTCGTCGACGGCGACGGCTCCAACGGGCGCGGCACCAGCGGGCCGCTAAAAGTCTCGACCGTACCCGACCAGAACCCGCTCTATGACGCGCTGTTCGCGGCTTCGAAAGCCGCCGGTTTCAAGCTCAACCCCGACTACAACAGCGAGGACCAGGAAGGCGTCGTCAAGACGCAGACCTCGATCTACAAGGGCCGGCGCATGAGCGTGGCGCACTGCTACATCGAGCCGGCGATGAAGCGACCCAACCTGCACGTGGTCACCAACGCGATGACCCTGCGCGTGCTGCTCGACGGCAAGCGCTGCACGGGCGTCGAATACGAGAAGGACGGCAAGGTCGTCCAGGCCAGGGGACGCGAGACCATCCTGTCGGCGGGTGGAGTCGCGTCGCCGCAGATCCTGGAACTCTCCGGCATCGGCCAGCCCGAACTCCTGAGGAAGCACGGCATCGAGGTGAAGCACGAGCTGAAGGCGGTCGGCGAGAATTTCCGCGACCACATCAATGCCCGCATCATATGGCGGCTCAAAGTGGCCAACGTCTCCTACAACCACATGGCGCGCGGCCTGGGCGCCGTCACCCAGATGCTAAAATACCTCACGACCGGCGGCGGCTTCATGAGCCTGCCCTCCGCGCCGCTGCTGGCCTTCCTCAAGACGCGGCCGGAACTGGCGACGCCCGACGTGCAGATGCATCTCGTGCCCTATTCGATCAAGGACCCGAAGACCCGCAAGCTGCAGGACTTCCCGTCGATGACGATCGCCTGCTACCAGCTCCGACCCGAGAGCCTGGGCTCGATCCACATCCGCTCGGCCGATCCCAAGGCGCAGCCGGCGATCCGCTTCAACTTCCTGGCCGACAGGATCGACCAGGACGCGATGGTGGCGGGCTTCCGCATGATGCGGAAGATCGTCGATGCGGCGCCGATGGAACCCTACCGCGACGCGGAGTTTTCGCCTGGGCCCTCGATCAGCAGCGACGAGGAAATCCTGACCTGGATCCGCAACAACTCGCAGACCGCCTACCACCCGATCGGCACCTGCCGCATGGGACCGGCAGGACAGAACACCGTGGTCGACGACAAGCTCAAGGTGCACGGCCTGGAAGGGCTGCGCGTGGCCGACGCCTCGATCTTCCCGACCATGCCCTCGGGCAACACCAACGCACCCTCGATCATGGTGGGCGAGAAGATGGCGGATATCCTGAAGGCGGCTTAGCTCCGTTGCGCAACTATGGAACGAATGACAACGTCCTTACGCCTTTCTCCGACACCAAAACTAGAGCAAGACTCATCTGCTTCTGAGCATACGACGGCACTTTGAGCAGTTGGCGCTCCCAAGAGCCATCGTCGGGCACAGCGAGAATGTAGCTGACTTCTGCGCCCTTCATCTGAAGAACGAGTTGGCCAAGCGCCGAGTAGAGCGCCTGTTCTTTCTGACGAGAGGAACTTCCCTCTACCTCCACGATGTAGATGCCGTGCTGCTCATGCTCCGCGACAACATCTGCTCGACCATAGTAAGCATGCGCACCAATTCTCGCGCCAATGGCGACGAGCGCAGCCTCTGCGATGGCTGCCCGGGCAGACTTGTCCGGCGGGTGGGCGCCACCCTTTCCACGTTCCATCGCGTCAATATCGACTAGAACTCGCCAGCCTTCGGTCGGCGGGAACCGATACTCAATAAGCCAGCGCTTAACTTCCAGTTGATACATCTACCACCCAAGTCGCCGTTTCACGTCCTCTGGGATGGCGATCGCCTTCAGCGAGCGGGCGTCGCCGTCCTTGCGCGCCCAGATGCGCGTTTCGGTGCCTTCAGCCGCGATCTCGCCGGCGGCGTCGCGGAAGACGTGGCGGATGGTAAAGGAACTGCGACCGAACTTGGCGACCTCGCTTTCGATCACGAGTGTCTCGCCGGTCTGCGAGGCGCGGCGGAAGGAGCATTCGGCATGAACCAGCGGCGTGCCCTCCTTCCACTGCCCGCTCGTGATGTCGTCACGCCGGAGGCCCGCCGCCAGGAACAAGCGATAGGTCGCCTGGTCGAACCAGCGAAAGTAGGCCGGATAGTAGACGATGCCGGCGGGGTCGCAGTCGCCCCACTCGACAGTGACAGTATGGGTGCTCTTGAGCGGCATGCTTTTAGGCCGCCGGCCGGCCGGTGATGAAGGCGGTCCCCGACATGCCGGCGATCAGCGTACCGTCGGCGCGGACGACGTCGATGCGGTAGTTGGCGATCTTGGCCGAGCGCGCGATCTCGACGGCAGTCGCTGTCAGCAGATCGCCGACCCGCGCCGCGGTATTGTACATCATATGGACATCGATCCCGGCCGACGTGACGCCGTGCGAATTGCAAGCATAGCCGAAGGCGGCATCGGCCAGGGTGAAGGTGAGCCCGCCATGACAGACACCGTTGAAATTGACGTGGCGCTTCTCGACCCTGACCCGGGTGATCGCCCGGCCATCCGCCGCCTCGACCAGTTCGATGCCGAGTTCGCGCGTGAAGGCGTCGCGCCCCGCGAGGGCGGCGGCATCGAACCTGGTCATTCCGCGGCTTTCCGCACGGGCTGGGACACGGCCGCAATGGCCGCGAGAGTCTTCGACAGCGATTCGCCGTCGGGGTCGGCAAGTGCCGCCACCCGGGCATTGGCCACCGCGTCGGCGGCGGCGCGCGGGGTCATGCGACCGGCAAGCGCCGGCGCAATCACCTCGTCGGCGATCCGGCGGTAGTTCAGCAGGCCGCGCTTATAAGTGTCGCCATAGCCCTTGATCAGGCGGGCCGACTCCGCGATCTCCCGCGCCAGGTCGACACTGAGTGGCGCCGCGGCGCGGATCGAGGCGAGCCAGCGTTCGATCTCGGCCTGCTCCTCGACGAAGCGGAATGTGCGCGGCCGCCACCAGCGCAGCGCCGCCAGGAACCGTAGCCGGGCAAAGCCCCACACCGTGGTCGTGCGCACATGCATGGAGAAGTAGACCTTGCCCAGCCGGCCCGTGCGCTCGGCCCAGGCGATCAGGCGTCGCGCCAGCCCGGGCGGCAGCACGGCCGCGATCTCTTCGATGCCGGGCTTGAAGTGCTCGGTGATCTCCAGAGGTTCGTGCTCCTTCGCACGAACCTCGCTCCGCACGCGGACCAGCCGCTCGGCCGAGGTCTTGGCCTGGGCGACGCGGATCACGTCCTCGAACGACATGCGCACGGCCAGGTGCCGCGCCGTCTCACGCAGCAGCTCGGGCGCGCCCAGCGCCTGGATGGAGTCCAGGCGGTCGAGATAGAGCTCGGCATAGGTCCGGTCCTGGTAGGCCGCGAGGCGCCGGACGCCCTCCTCCACCATGTCGAGGCTGCTCACCGGAAAGGCGCGGCGGGCACGCTCGATCAGGTCTTGCACGCCGACAGCCGCGGCCTGGCGCTTGCGGTGCTCGCGCACGGCCTGCTCCAGCTCGCCGCGGGCGTGGCCACGACCGAAGGCGAAGGCGGCGAGATTGGTGTCGACCGACTTGCCGGCATGCCGGATCGCGGCCTCGAAAGCCGCGTTGGGGATCGGCAGCCGGCCCGAACCGGCCAGCGCCCCCAGCAGCACGGCGTTGATGACGCCGCCCGACTCTTCGGCGGCCTGGTCCATGTCGAACACGATCTGTTCCTTGCTGCGTTCCTTCACCGCACGCAGCAGGCGGCCCACGTCGAAGCTGCCGTCGCCCATCGCCATGCGCTCGCCGATGGCCAGCACGCGGTGCGTCGAGGCGACCAGGGTCGTGCGCTCGGGGGTGACGAAGCCGTTGAAGATCATGCGGCCGGCCTCGAGCAGCTCGGTGGCCAGCGCCACGTCGACCTCGCCGATCGCCGGATTGAGGGCCAGAACGGAACCCGGCGGCCCCGGCGCCGGCATGACCTCGAGATAGTAGGTCGTGGCGCCGGTACGCTGCGCCACGCCCGGAATCTGCGTCGCCTGCACGCCCAGGCCCTGGCCTTGTGCCGCCGCCACGATCCAGTCGCACAGCACGCCGCCGCCGTCGCCGCCCAGGGCGCCGATCAGGATCGTGATGGGCTTAGGCACCCGCCCCGTTCCCGGCCATCGCCCCGATGACCCTGGAGCGCAGGCGCCACTTCAGGCGGTCCCACCAGCCCGGGTTCTGTACGATGTCGGCGCGATAGAAGGACGGGCAGAGCACGGCGGCGTCGGCCACCTCGCCGCACAGGCCGCAGCCGACGCAACCGTTGTTGACGTGCGCCACCGGATCGGACCGCAGCGGATCGGGGCTGGGCTTGACCACCAGCGACGGGCAGCCCGACAGCCGGATGCAGGAATGGTCGCCGGTACAAACCTCGTCGTCGACGCCGTAGCGGGTGCGTATCACGCGTTCGCCGCGTTTGAGCTTGGCCGAGATCTCGGGCCGGATGCGGCGCTGGCGCGCGAGCTGGCATTCGCCGTCGGCCACGATGACCTTGAGGCCCTTGTCGCTGGTGTTCATCGCCTCGCGCAGCGTCTGCAGCATCGTGCCGACGTTGTAGGTGCGGATGGTGCGCAGCCATTTCACGCCCATGGCCTTGAGCGTCGCGGCGATGTCGGACGTCGCCTCGCCGTCGCGCCGGTTGCCCGCGGTGTTTGGGATGAACTGCGCGCCGGTGGCCGAGGTGTAGCCGTTCTGCATGATGACCAGCACGCGGTCGCCACGGTTGAACATCGACGAGGCGACGCCGCTCAAGAGGCCGTTGTGCCAGAAGCCGCCATCGCCCATGACCGAGATCGTGCGCCGCTCCATGACCGGCGCCACCGCGCCCGCCGCGGCCAGCGACATGCCGAAGCCCAGGATCGAGTTGCCGAGGTTGAAGGGCGCCAGGGTCGCGAAGGAATGGCAGCCGATGTCGCTCGA
>JAIETA010000284.1 GCA_019745575.1 Reyranella sp.
CGCTGGAGAAGCAGATCGGCGCGCGCCTGTTCGAGCGCCTGCCCGACCGCTTCGTGCCGACCCAGGCGGGCGAAGAGCTGCTGGCCGACACCGAGGCCATGGAGCAGTCCGCGCTGTCGATCCACCGCCGCAGTGCCGGTCTCAGCGACACGGCGAGCGGCACGGTGCGGCTGTCGGCCGACGAGGCGGTGACGGCATTCGTCGCGCGTCATCTGCCTTGGCTGCGCCAACGTCTCAGCCGCATCGAGTTCGAGGTCAGCGCCAACCACACGCCGGCCAACCTGTCGCGCCGCGAGGCCGACCTTCTGATTCGCGACAAGGTCCCCGACCTCGCCGGCATCGTGGCGCGCAAGCTCGGTCGCGTGGCCTACGCCATCTACGCCGTTCCCCAACTTGCCGGCCGGCGCGCGACGCCGGCGGCGCTGGCGCGCCTGCCGTGGGTCGGCTTCGACGACGACCACAGCTACATGCCGGGCCAGCACTGGCAGCAGCGGCTGCTGGGCGGTGCGCGTCCGGCCGTGCGCTGCAGCAACTGGTTGGTCCTGCACCATGCAGTACGTGCCGGCGCCGGGTTGGCAATTCTGCCCTGCTATCTCGGCGACACCGATCCCGAACTGACACGGGTCGGCGGCATCATCGCCGACGTCTTTGCCGACCAGTGGCTGCTGGTCCATCGCGACCTGCGCGCCTTGCCGCGCGTGCGCGCCGTCATGGACGCCGTCGTCGACCTCTTCCAGCGCGAGCGTCCTCTTCTGGAAGGGCGCCATCGATAGGTAGCGTCGGCACGCGCATGCTCTCGCCAAAGTCTTGCCGGCCGGTCTAGGATCGGCTCGGGGAAGGGGTCAGTGGCCTCATGGGAGATCGCAACCAATCCGGTGCCCGGTCCGGGGCCCTGACGAGAAGGCGCGCGTTGGCCGCCGCGGCGGCCGTTGCCCTGCCCGTTTCCGCTTTTGCCCAGACCCAACCGAGGATTGCCCGCATCGGAGTGATCCATTGGGAGGGCCCCGAAGCTACCTTCCGCATGGACGAGGTGCGCAAGACGATGGCCGGCGCCGGCTACCGCGAAGGCGTCAACGTCGTCTTCGAGTGGCGCTGGGCGGCCGGCAGCCGGGCGCGCGCCGCCGAAGCAGCGGCCGAACTCGAGCGCCTGGGTGTGTCGTTGATATACGCCCACACCACGCCCACGGCACACGCGGTGAAGGACGTGGTGAAACGCACCCCCGTTGTCTTAACCGTCTCAGACGCCTTGGCCACCGGCATCGTCACCAACCTGACACGGCCCGGCGGACTCCTGACCGGGGTCATGACCTTCGGACCGGACCTCGTTTCGAAGCGCCTTGAGATTCTCCACGAAGCTGTTCCCAAGCTGACGCGCGTCGGCTTCCTCGCTTCGTCGATCGACCCGAATGCAGAGACTTTCATTCGGGAGACCATGACAGCGGGCAGCCGGTTGAGCATCGACGTCGTTCCGGTGCGGGTCCGCGGACCGGACGGCTTTGCCGCGGCGCTGGATCAGATGGTCGACGGGCGCGTGCAGGCGGTCATCATCCAGACCCTGTTCATGGCCTCGTCCCGGCGGTTCATCGAGCCGGCGCTCGGCCGCGGCCTGCCGTCGATCGGCGACCAGCCGCAGTTTGCCGAGCATGGCGCGCTCGTGTCCTTCGGTCCGGACCGGCCCTACCTCTTCGAACGGGCGGCAGCGCAGATCGATCGCATCCTGAAGGGCGCCAACCCCGGCGATATCCCAGTCGAGGGACCGACCAAGTTCTGGCTGGCGGTCAACCAGAAGACCGCCCGCACACTCGGCCTCACCCTGCCGCCGTCGCTGCTGATCCGGGCCGACGAGGTGATCGAATGAAGCGGCGCGGCGTGCTCGGCCTGCTCGGCGCCAGCGCGGCGGCGCCTGCGGGCCTGCAGGCTCAGGCCGCTCGTCCGACGGTCGGCTATCTCGGCAGCGAGAATCCCGAGGTGTTCGCCTCGCGGCTTGCCGCCTTCCGGGCGGGCCTGGCGTCGACCGGTTTCGAGGAAGGTCGCACCGTCACCATCGACTATGTCTGGGCGCAAAGCCGCAACGAGCGCCTGCCGGCGCTGGCCGCCGAACTCGTCGCGCGCAACGTCAGGGTCATCGCCGCGCCCGGCAGCCTCGCCTCGGCGCTGGCCGCGAAGGCCGCCACGACGACCGTCCCCGTGGTGTTCGAGACCGGCGCGGATCCCGTCGCAGCGGGGCTCGTCGCCAACCTCAACCGGCCCGGCGGCAACGTCACGGGCGTCACCTCGCTCAACGCCGAGGTCGGGCCGAAGCGCCTGGAATTGCTGCGCGAGCTCGTGCCGTCGGCGAAAAGCGCCGCGGTGCTGGTGAACCCGACCAATCCGCGCAACACGGAGGCGACAGTCGCCAGCATGACGGCCGCCACACATGCGCTCGGGCTCGAACTGCGCATCCTGAACGCCAGCCGGGAGGAAGACTTCGAGCCCGCCTTCGCCGCCGCCGCGCGCGCCGGCATGCTGACCATCGCCAACGAGACCTTTTTCAACCGGCCGGTGCCGCTCGCCGCGCTCAGCGTGAAGCATGCCGTGCCGACGGCCCATCAGTCGCGCGAGTTCGCGCTGGCCGGCGGACTCATGAGTTACGGCGGCGTCGTCGCCGACTCGCATCGCCAGGCTGGTGTTTATGTCGGGCGCGTGCTGAAAGGCGAGAGGCCCGCCGACCTGCCGGTGCAGCAGGCAACGAAAGTCGAGTTCCTGATTAACATGCGTACCGCCAAGCTCCTGGGATTGACCGTCCCGGTCCCTCTGCTGTCTCGTGCCGATGAGGTGATCGAATGAAACGACGTGTCATTGTCGCCGCGGGTCTGGCGGCTCCTTTTCTCGGCGCCGGCCGCGCCTTCGCCGCCGAGCGCTTGATCGGCTGGGTCTCGCCCGAATCAGCCGAGGTCACGGCGCCGTTCTTCAATGCGCTGAAAGCGGGGCTCGACGCGGCCCGGCCGGCGGGCGCCGAACCGGTACGCATCCTCGAACGCTACAACGCCGCGACGCCGGCGCTCGCGGCAGCCCAGGTGGCCGAGCTGCAGCAGATGGGCGTGAGCCTGATCGTGTCCCAGGGCGCCGCCACCGTGACCGTGGTCGCCGCCAGGCCCACCGTCCCGGTCGTGTTCGGCTACAGCGGCGATCCCGTCGTCGCCGGGATCGCCCAGTCGATGTCGCGCCCGGGCGGCAACGCCACCGGGGTCAGCTTCATGTCGGTCGAGCTCAATCCCAAGCGCATCGACCTCCTGCGCACGGCGCAGCCTGCCTGCCGCAGGATCGCGCTCATGTCCAACACCCGACATGCCGGCGAGGAAAAGGAGATCGTCGCCTGCCAGTCGGCGGTCCAGCCGCTGGGCATCGAGCTCACCGCCTATCGCGGCGAGAACGCTGCCGAGATTCGCGCGGCGCTCGCCCAGGCGCTCGACAGCGGCGCCCAGGCCGTCGTCATGCTGCCGAGCACGGCCATGGTCCAGCTCACGCCGACGGCCGCCGTCGACTGCATCGCCCGCAAGGTGCCGCTGATCTCCGGCTGGGCTTCCATGGCACGCGCCGGCGCGCTCCTGACCTACGGCCCCAACCTGCAGGAAGCCTACAAGCGGCTGGCGCACTACGTCGTGCGCGTACTGGCCGGCGCGGCACCGGCCACCCTGCCGATCGAGCAGCCCACGGTATTCGAGTTGGTGATCAACCAGAAGACGGCGGCCGCACTCGGCCTCGTCCTGCCGCCGACGCTGCTCGCCCAGGCCGACGAGATCATCGAATGAGGCGGCGGCTTCTCCTGGCGACGGGTGGGCTCGTTGCGGCGGCGCCCCTCATTGCGCGCGCGCAGGCCGGCAAGGTCTACCGTGTCGGCGTGCTGGTGGGGGGCCAGCGCGAGCCCTTCTGGTCGATCTTCCGCTCCACGCTGAAGGAGCTGGGCTACGTCGAGGGCACCAACATCGCCTTCGAGTTCAGGTCGGCCGAGTTCGTGCCGTCCCGGCTCGATGCGCTGGCCGCCGAGCTGGTGGCCCTCAATGTCGATGTCCTGGTGGCGGTACAGACGCCGGCGGCGCTGGCCGCCAAGAAGGCGACGCGCACCATCCCGATCTTGCTGGCCGGCGTCGGCGACGCGGTGGCGACCGGCCTGGTCGCCAGCCTGGCGCGGCCCGAGGCCAACCTGACGGGCGTCTCGACGGCGACGTCCGAGCTCGCCGGCAAGAGCGTCGAGCTCCTGAAGGAAATCCTGCCGGCGGCACGCCGCATCGCCGCCATCGCCAACGCGCCCGACCCGTTCCACAAGCCGCTCCTTGAGCAGCTCGAGAAGGCGGGGAGCCAGGCCGGCATCGCCATCGAGCGCGTGATGATCGAGCGCGAGGCCGATCTCGAGCCCGCCTTCGCGCGGCTGGGCGGCGGCGCCGTCGATGCCGTGATCGTGCAACCGAGCCTTTCCCCCGCCCTCACGGCCGCGCTCGCGCTCAAGCACCGCCTGCCGTCGGCCGCGGCGTCGCGACGCTTCGCCGACTCGGGCGGCCTGCTGGCCTATGCCGCCGACATCCAGCACCTCTATCGCGACTCCGCCGTCTACCTCGACAAGATCCTGAAAGGCGCCAGGCCAGGCGACCTGCCGGTGCAGGGGCCGGTCCAGATCGAGCTGGTCGTCAACCTCAAGACCGCCAAGGCGCTCGGCATCGCCATCCCGCAATCCATCCTGATCCGCGCCGACGAGGTGATCGAGTGAGGCGGCGCCTTCTACTCGCCACGCTGGCGGCTCTTCCGGCCGCGTCTGCGCGCGCGCAGGCGCCGCGTCGGCCGGTCGTCGGCGTGCTGATGGCGCGCGACGAGCATTTCAGCCCCGACCTGCTGCGCGCCGGCCTGCAGGAGCGCGGCTGGGCCGACGGCTCCTATTCCCTGCTGGTCCGGTCGGCCGGCGGCCCGATCGACCGCCTGCCGGCGCTTGCCGCGGAGCTGGTCGCGGCCAAGGTCGATGTCATCCTCGCCTTGCAGGCGCCGGCCGGCTTGGCCGCCAAGCGCGCGACGCAGACCATCCCGGTCGTCGCCGCGACCGGCGACCCGGTCAGTGCCGGCCTCGTCGACAGCCTGGCGCGCCCCGGTGGCAATATCACCGGCGTCGATGGCGCCACGGCCACGCTCGGTGCCAAGCGGGTCGAGCTCCTGCGCGAGGTCGTTCCGTCGATGCGGCGCCTCGCCGTCCTCCTCAATCCCGAGGACCCCTTCAACAAGCCGTTCCTGGCACAGATAGAAGCCTCCGCCGGAACGCTGGCCATCGAGGTCGTACCCATCGCCGCCACGATCGCCGACCTCGAGCCGGCCTTTGCCGAGCTGCAGAGCCGTCGGGCCGACACCGTCATCGTGCAGCCCAGCCTTCCGCTCGCCGCCATTGCCACGCGGCTGCGCACGCTGCGGCTGCCCTCGGCGTCGCATGGCCGCTTCTTTGTCGAGTCCGGCGGCCTCGTGGCGATCAGCGCCAACCTCGTCGAGGTCAATCGACTGCTGGCGTTCTGCCTGACGCAAGTGCTGAGGGGAACGCCGCCGCGCGATATCCCGGTGATGCAGCCGACGCAGTTCGACCTGTTCCTGAATCTCGCCACGGCCCGGGCGCTCGGCCTCGCCGTACCGCCGGGCCTGGTGCAGCGCGCCGACGAGGTGATCGAGTGAAGGCGCCCTCCCTCCTGCGGCGCGGCGGCCTGTTCGCCAAATACTTCCTGTCGCTGGTCGGCATCGTCACGCTCGTACTGCTGATCAACGGCGCGCTCGACATGTGGTTCGCCTACGGCACCGCGCGCCAGGCGCTGGGCCGGCTGCAGCAGGAGCAGGCCAACGGCGCCGCCGACAAGGTCGGCCAGTTCATCACCGAGATCGAACGCCAGATCGGCTGGACGACGCACCCGCAATGGGCGGCGGCGCCGGTCGACCAGCGGCGCTTCGACTTCATCCGCCTGCAGCGCCAGGTGCCGGCCATCACCGAGCTGACCCAGATCGACGGCCGCGGACGCGAGCAGCTCAGGGTGTCGCGGCTGGCCATGGACGTCGTCGGCTCCAACGCCGATCTCTCACAGGACCCGCGCTTCACCGAGGTCCAGAACAAGCGCGTCTGGTACAGCCCGGTCTACCTGCGCAAGGAGTCCGAGCCCTACATGTCGATCTCGCTGGCGCGCACCGGACGGCAGTCGGGCGCCACGGCCGCCGAGGTCAACCTGAAACTGATCTGGGATGTCGTGAGCGCCATCAAGGCCGGCGACAAAGGCTACGCCTACGTTGTCGACCGCGACGGCCGGCTGATCGCCCATCCCGACATCAGCCTGGTGCTACGCAACACCAACATGAGCAAGCTGGAACAGGTGCACACGGCGCTCGACGCCCTGCGCGAGGGCAGGCCGCCGGCCGCCTCGGGGGCCGAATTCGGCAAGTCGCTCGACGGCACGCCGGTGCTGTCCTCGGTGGCGGCGATCCCGGCGCTGGGCTGGCTGGTCTTCGTCGAGCAGCCGACCTCCGAGGCTTTGCAGCCGCTTTTCACCTCGCTGTGGCAGACGCTCGGCCTGCTGGTGCTGGGTCTTGCCACGGCGGCGCTCGGCGCCTGGTTCCTGTCGCGGCGCATGGCCTCCCCCATCCGGGTGCTGTCGACGGGCGCCGAGCAGCTGGGCAGCGGCGACCTCGGCCACCGCATCGAGGTCAAGACCGGCGACGAGGTCGAGGCGCTGGCGACCAACTTCAACCGCATGGCGGGGCAACTCCAGGAAAGCCATGCCGACCTGGAGAAGAAGGTCGAAACCAGGACGGCCGAACTCAGCGAGACGCTGGAACAGCAGACCGCGACGGCCGCGATCCTGCAGGTCATTTCCCGGTCGCCGACGGATACGCAACCCGTGTTCGACGCCATCGCCGAAAGTGCCATGCGGCTGCTCAACGGCTGGAGCGTCCTGGTCTTTCGATACGACGGCGAGCGGATGCGCGTCATCGCCAGCCATGGCGGCCTGCCCGGAGCGGACGTGGCCTCCGTGCATGCGGCTCTGGGCGAGCCGCGGCCCGAGGACCTCGCCTATCCGGGCGAAGCCATTCTCAAGCGCACCATCCTACAAATCGCCGATGTGGAGGCCGACGGTGTAGCGCCACGCGTGCGCGAGGTGGCCCATGCGCGCGGTTGGCGCGCCAACATAGCGGTACCGATGCTGCGCGACGGCGCGCCGGTCGGCTTGATCACAGTGAGTCGCAAGAAGCCCGGCGCCTTCGACGAGCGCGAGATCCGGCTGTTGCAGACGTTCGCCGACCAGGCCGTCATTGCCATCAGCAACGTCCGTCTGTTCACCGAGCTCAGCGAGACGCTGGAACAGCAGAAGGCCGCCGCGGACATCCTGAGCGTGATCAGCAAGTCGGTGGACGATGCGCAGCCGGTCTTCAACAAGATACTGGAAAGCTGCAGGCACCTGTTCGGCGGCGACGAGCTCGATGTGCTGCTCGTCGACGAACAGGGGCAGCTCACCATCGCAGCCTATCTCGGCGACTCTCACGATGCGGTGGCCGCGACCTTCCCGGCGCCGGTGGAGCGAACGCCCGCCGGCCGTGCCATCCGGGAACGCCGCGTCGTGCATTGGCCCGATCTGGTGAATGGCGAGGACGTGCCCGGCGTGCTGCGCAAGATGGCGCAGGTTGCCGGCTACCACTCGATGGTGTTTGCGCCCATGCTGCGGGAGGGCCGCGGCATCGGGGCCATCGGCGTGGCGCGGTCGACCGGCTCGTTCAAGCCCAAAGAACTGGAGATGCTGCAGACCTTCGCCGACCAGGCGGCGATTGCAATCCAGAACGCGCGTCTTTTCACGGAATTGCGCGAATCGCTCGAGCAGCAGACGGCGACCGCGGATATCCTGCGCGCGATTTCGCAGTCGCCGACCGACGTGCGGCCCGTGCTCGATGCGGTGGTGAAGGCAGCCGTGCGGTTCTGCGGCGCGACCGACGCGATCATCACCCTGCGCGAAGGCGACGGCGCCATCCTCGCGGCGCACGAAGGCCCCTTGATCGCTGTTGCCGGGTCGAGCCTTCCGCTCAACCGGGAAACCGCCCCGGGCCGGGCCGTCCTCGACGGCCGAACCTGCCACCTGCCCGACATCGCGTCGCTCGATCCGACCGAGTTCGCGGCGGCCCACCGACTGGCAGCGGCCGGGGGCTTCCGCGCCGCCGTCGCCGCGCCGTTGCTGCGCAAGGGCATCGCCATCGGTTCGGTGGCACTGCGCAAGCCCGAGCCGGGCGCATTCACATCGCGGCAGATCGAGCTGCTCGAGACCTTCGCGGCCCAAGCCGTCATCGCGATCGAGAACGTCCGCCTGTTCACCGAGATCCAGGACAAGAGCCGGCAGCTCGAGATCGCCAGCCAGCACAAGTCGCAGTTCCTCGCCAACATGAGCCACGAGCTGCGTACGCCGCTCAATGCCATCATCGGCTACACCGAGATGATGGCCGACGGGCTTTATGGCGAGGTGAGCGAGAAGGCGGCGGGCGTGCTGGAGCGGGTGCAGAACAACGGCCGCCACCTGCTCGGCCTGATCAACGACGTGCTCGATCTCTCCAAGATCGAGGCCGGCCAGCTCACGCTCGGTGTCGAGCCCTACAGCGTCACCGACATGGTGGCCACCGTGCTGGCGGCCACCGAGTCGCTGGCCCGCACCAAAGGCATCGCGCTGGGCTCGGCCGTGGCCTCAGGCCTGCCGACCGGCACCGGCGATGCGCGGCGGCTCACCCAGGTCCTGCTCAATCTCGTGGGCAACGCCATCAAGTTCACCGACCAGGGATCGGTCGAGGTCCGCGCCGTGCAGGCGGGCGACCGTTTCGAACTGTCGGTGGTCGACACCGGCCTCGGCATCGCGCCCGCCGACCAGGCGCGCGTGTTCGAGGAGTTCCAGCAGGTCGACAATACCAGCACGCGCAAGAAGGGCGGCACCGGCCTCGGCCTCTCGATCTCGCGCAAGATCGTCGAACTGCATGGCGGGCGCATCTCCGTCGAGTCCGAAGCGGGCAAGGGCTCGACCTTCAAGGTTTCGATTCCGGTCAACGTCGCGCCGGTGAAGGACGCCGCATGAGCAAGAAGATACTCGTGGTCGAGGACACCGAGGACAACCGCCAGATCCTGCGCGATCTGCTCGGCATGGCGGGCTACGACATGGTCGAGGCCCACGACGGGGCGCAGGGTGTCGCCATGGCGGCCGAGCATCGGCCCGACCTCATCCTGATGGACATCCAGATGCCGGTGCTCGATGGCTACGAGGCGACGCGGCGCATAAAGGCCGACCCCGCGCTGGCCGCCATTCCGATCGTGGCGGTGACGTCCTATGCGCTATCGGGCGACGAGCAGAAGGCGCGCGATGCCGGCTGCAACGACTACATCGCCAAGCCTTATAGCCCGCGCCAGATGCTGGCCAAGGTCCGCGAGATCCTCGGTGGGTAGGCCGACGAGTGCCGCATTCACAGAAAACCTCACCCTGAGGAGCATCGCGCAGCGATGCGTCTCGAAGGGTGGGGTGCAGCGTCTGGGCGCCGACCATGCGTGATCCCGCCCGCATCCTGGTCGTCGACGACGTGGCCGACAATGTCGAGATCCTGAAGGTCCGCCTCGAAAGCCTGAACTACGAGGTCGTCGTGGCGACCGACGGCGAGCAGGCGCTGGCGGTCGTCGGCGCCGACCCGCCCGACCTGATCCTGCTCGACATCATGATGCCCAAGATCGACGGGCTCGAAGTCGTGCGACGCCTGAAGGCCGACGCTTCCCTGCCGTTCATCCCGGTCGTGCTGGTCACCGCCAAGGCCAGTCCCAAGGACGTCATCGCGGGCCTCGACGCCGGCGGCGACGACTACCTCACCAAGCCGGTCGATCATGGCGCGCTGGTGGCGCGCGTGCGGGCCATGCTGCGCATCAAGGCATTGCACGACCAGCTCGCCGACCTGAACGCGGGCCTGGAGAGCCGGGTGGCCGCGCAGGTGGACGAGCTCGAACGGGTCAATCGCCTGCGCCGCTTCATGGCGCCCCAGCTCGCGCAGGCGATCGTGTCGGCGGGCGACGAGAAGATCCTGGAGAACCACCGCCGGGAAATCGTGGCGATGTTCTGCGACCTGCGCGGCTTCACCTCGTTCTCCGAGACCGCCGAGCCCGAGGACATCATGACCGTGCTCGCCGAATATCACGGCGCGATCGGGCCGCTGATCCGCAAGCACGAGGGCACGCTCGACCGGTTTACCGGCGATGGCATGCTGGTGTTCTTCAACGATCCGCTGCCGTGCCCCGACGCGCCCGAACGGGCGGCACGGCTCTCGCTCGAAATGCGCGATGCCGTGGCGGCGCTCGCCCAGACCTGGACCCGGCGGGGCCATCGCCTGGGCTTCGGCATCGGCATGGCGCAGGGCTATGCCACGCTGGGGCGCATCGGCTTCGAGGATCGTTTCGACTACACGGCGATCGGCGCCGTCATCAACCTCGCCGCCCGGCTGTGCAACGAGGCGGCCGACGGGCAGGTGCTGGTGAGCGGGCGGCTTGCCGCCGCGGCGGAGGCCGTGGCCGAGGTCGAGGCGCTGGGCGAGCGGGAACTGCGCGGCATGGCGCGGCCCATGCCGGTCGCCAACCTGCGCAAGCTCAGGGGCTAGAGTCTTTCCGACCGGAATAGAATTACTTTCCTCCCCCGTTGTCGGGTCGTCGCTATGGCCGATGCGGCCATAGCGACCAGGTGTCGGCGTCTTACGCCGACGGAGGGGTCGGAAGCCCCCGTCGAGGCTCATGACCCCATCGCCCTCGTAAGACGAGGGCACTTCCCCTTTGCGGACTCCGCAAAGGGGAAGAAAATGACTTCGACTCTGACGGTTCGATCGGCTTCGGAAAGACTCTAGACAGGCGTCTGCCGGATGCCGCCGCGCGGCCGGCCGGCCTCGATCTCCTGCCACAACACCTCGTGGCCCGGGGGCAGCGCGCGGTTGTTGCGCATGGTGAGCCACAGGCGCAGCAGCAGCCGGTCCTGGCCGCTCGCGGCATCGTCCTCGAACGGCGTGCGGCCGTGATAGGTGATGTGGCTGTTGATCAGCTGCAGGTCGCCGGGCTGCAAGGTCATCTCGAAGCAGAGTTCCTCGGCCGTCGCCATCAGCAGGTCGATCGCCTCGCGCTGGGCGTCGGTGAGCCTCGGCACGTCGGGCGCCATCTGGGCCGCCTCGATGAAGGTGAGCGAATAGTGCGAGGTGAGCTTGCCGTCGCGCAGGCCGAAGATCGGCAGCGGGTAGGCGGTCTCGCGGGTCGTCGCCTCGCCGTCCTTCTGCGTGCCTTCCTCGCCGAAGCGGCTGCGCCAATAGTCCTGGAACAGCACTTCCAGCAGGTCGGGCCGCTTCGCCAGGATGGCGTTGTGGATGGCGGGCGTGCTGGCAAGCTTGCTGACGCCGCCGGCGCGCGCCTGGCGCACGCACAGCAGGCCGACCACGTCGGTGCGGTCGGTGTGGAAGCGCAGACCGCCATTGGTCAGCGTGCGGGCGTAGGAGGAGAGGAAGGTCGCGCCCTTGTCGTCCGTGGTCTCGCCGTAGGTGCGGCCGACATGGGCGCCCTCGTCGCGGATGGCGCGCATCAGCTCGCCGCTCCTGTTCTGGAACACCGGCGTGCCGATATGCGTGCCCAGGCCGAAATACATCTGGCGCAGCTCGTCTTCGCTGTAGCCGGTGACCGGAATGCCGCGCAGCTTGACGATGCCGCAGCCGTTCTCGAGTTCGTCGGAGACGTCGTCGAGCAGGTCGCTGATCATGGGCAGGGCGAAATCCTCGCGCGTGATCTCCTGCCACGGCATGCCGCGCACCGACTTGATCGCGGCGTCGAGCTCGTCGAGCGCCTCTTCCGGCAGGTCGCGGATCCAGCGCTTCGAGTCCTTGATGTCCCGGCCGAGCCACACGGACGGGCCGGCGAGAGGCGAACGGGTCGTCATGATGGTTTTATACCTTGCCGGGCGCGCGCCTGTCGCTAGCCTCGGGGCCTCTGGAGGGAAAGATGAAGACGGTCCTGTTGAGTCCCGGTGCCGTCCCGCTCGCGGCGTGGCGTGAGATCTACCGGGGGGCGTCGGCGGCCGTCGACCCTGGCCACGACCCCGTCATCGAGCGAGCGGCGGCGGCCGTCGCCGCCATCGTCGCCAGAGGCGAGCCGGTCTACGGGCTCAACACCGGCTTCGGCAAACTGGCCAGCGTCCGCATCGGCGCGGCGGACCTGGAGACGCTGCAGCGGAACATCGTGCTGTCCCACGCCGCCGGGGTCGGCCGGCCGATGCCGGTGGCGGTGGCGCGGCTGATGCTGGCGCTAAAGCTCGGCAGCCTGGCGCAGGGCGCCTCGGGCGTGCAGCTGCAGACCGTGCGACTGCTCGAGGCGCTGCTGGCCAAGCGACTGACGCCGGTGATCCCCTGTCAGGGCTCGGTCGGCGCCTCGGGCGATCTGGCGCCGTTGGCCCACATGGCGGCGACGATGATCGGCGTCGGCGAGTTCCTGGTGGGCGACCGCCGTGTGCCCGCCGCGCAAGCGCTTGCCGAGGCCGGGCTGAGGCCGCTCGTGCTGGGCGCCAAGGAAGGCCTGGCGCTGCTCAACGGCACGCAATTCTCCACGGCCTATGCGCTGGCCGGCCTGTTCGAGGCGGAAAACCTTTTTGGCACCGCCCTGGTGACGGGAGCGCTCGCCACCGACGCGGCCCGCGGTTCCGATGCGCCGTTCGATCCGCGGATTCACCGGCTGCGCGGCCACAAGGGCCAGATCGAGGCGGCCGACGCGCTGCGCCGCCTGATGGCGGGCTCGGCGATCCGCGCCTCGCATCTGGTCGGCGACGAGCGGGTGCAGGATCCCTACTGCCTGCGCTGCCAGCCCCAGGTCATGGGGGCCGCCCTCGACCTGCTGCGCCAGTCGGCGGCGACGCTTGCCACCGAGGCCAACGGCGTGACCGACAATCCGCTGATCTTCCCCGAGACCGGCGAGGCGCTGTCGGGCGGCAACTTCCACGCCGAGCCGGTGGCCTTCGCCGCCGACGTCATGGCGCTCGCGATCTGCGAGATCGGCTCGCTCGCCGAACGGCGCATCGCCATGCTGGTCGACCCGGCGCTGTCGGGCCTGCCGGCCTTTCTGACGCCGCAGCCCGGCCTCAGCTCGGGCTTCATGATCCCGCAGGTCACGGCCGCGGCGCTGGTGTCGGAGAACAAGCAGCGCGCCCATCCCGCCAGCGTCGATTCGATCCCGACCTCGGCCAACCAGGAAGATCACGTCTCGATGGCCGCCCACGGCGCGCGGCGGCTGCTCGACATGTCCGACAACGCTTGCAGCGTGATCGGCATCGAGTTGCTGGCGGCGGCCCAGGGCTGCGACTTCCATCGCCCGCTCGCCAGCAGCAGGCCCCTGGAGGCGGTGCGCGACCTGGTGCGCCGCGGCGTGCCGCACCTCGACGCCGACCGCTATTTCCATCCCGATCTCGAAAAGGCCATCGCCCTGGTGAGCAGCGGCGCGATCGTCGAAGCAGCCGGCCGCGATCTGCTGCCGGCGATTGACTGGAGAAAATCGGCATGACCCGCACCGACAACGCCCGCATCGTCCGCGCCCCGCACGGCACGGAGCTTTCGGCCAAGAGCTGGCTCACCGAGGCGCCGCTCAGGATGCTGATGAACAACCTCGATCCCGACGTGGCGGAAAAGCCCGGCGAGCTGGTGGTCTATGGCGGCATCGGCCGCGCCGCGCGCGACTGGCAGAGCTTCGATCGCATCGTGGCGGCGTTGCGCAAGCTGGAAGCCGACGAGACGCTGCTGGTCCAGTCGGGCAAGCCGGTCGGCGTGTTCCGCACCCACGCCGACGCGCCGCGCGTGCTGATCGCCAACTCCAATCTGGTGCCGCACTGGGCGACCTGGGAGCATTTCAACGAACTCGATCGCAAGGGCCTGATGATGTACGGCCAGATGACGGCGGGCTCGTGGATCTACATCGGCAGCCAGGGCATCGTGCAGGGCACCTACGAGACCTTCGTCGAGATGGGCCGCCGGCACTTCGGCGGCAGCCTGGCCGGCAAATGGATCCTGACCGCGGGTCTCGGCGGCATGGGCGGCGCCCAGCCGCTCGCCGCCACCATGGCCGGCGCCTCGTGCCTCGCCATCGAATGCCGCCCCAGCAGCATCGAGTTTCGCCTGCGCACCGGCTACCTCGACGTGCAGGCGAGGGACCTCGACGAGGCGCTGGCGATCATCGGCAAGTCGACGGCCGGGAAGAAGCCGGTGTCGGTCGGCCTGCTCGGCAACGCCGCCGACGTGCTGCCCGAACTGCTGCACCGCGGCGTGCGGCCGGACTGCGTCACCGACCAGACCTCGGCGCACGATCCGGTCAATGGCTACCTGCCCCGGGGCTGGACGCTGGCCGAATGGGAAGCAAAGCGCGACAGCGATCCCGCCGCCGTCACAAAGGCGGCCCGGCAGTCGATGGCCGGTCACGTGCGCGCCATGCTGGAGTTCCACAAGATGGGCGTGCCGACGGTCGACTACGGCAACAACATCCGCCAGATGGCGCTGGAGGAGGGCGTGGCCGACGCCTTCGACTTCCCGGGCTTCGTGCCGGCCTACATCAGGCCGCTGTTCTGCCGCGGCATCGGGCCGTTCCGCTGGGCCGCGCTCTCCGGCGATCCCGAAGACATTTACAGGACCGACGCCAAGGTGAAGGAGCTGATGCCCGACAGCCCGCACCTGCACCGCTGGCTCGACATGGCCCGCGAGCGCATCAAATTCCAGGGACTGCCGGCGCGCATCTGCTGGGTCGGGCTTGGCGACCGCCATCGCCTGGGCCTCGCCTTCAACGAGATGGTGGCGCGCGGCGAGTTGAAGGCGCCGATCGTGATCGGCCGCGACCATCTCGATTCGGGATCGGTGGCCAGCCCCAACCGCGAGACCGAGGCGATGCGCGACGGCTCCGACGCCGTCTCCGATTGGCCGATGCTCAACGCCCTGCTCAACTGTGCCTCGGGCGCCACCTGGGTGTCGCTGCATCACGGCGGCGGCGTCGGCATGGGCTTCTCGCAGCATGCCGGCATGGTGATCGTCTGCGACGGCACGCAGGACGCGGCCCGGCGCCTGGAACGCGTGCTGTGGAACGACCCGGCGACCGGCGTCATGCGCCACGCCGATGCCGGCTACGACGACGCCATCGCCTGCGCCCGCGAGAACAACCTCAACCTGCCGAGCCTCTGAGGGGCCCGCATGACCTTCTCGCTCGTCGGACGCTGCGCCAGGACCGGCATGCTGGGCGCCGTCGTCACGACCTCGGCGATTGCCGTGGGCGCCCGCTGCCCCTCGGCTCGCGCCGGTCTCGGCGCGGCCTTGACCCAGCATCGCACCGATCCGCGACTGGGACCCCTCGCGCTCGATCTCCTGGCCCATGGTTTCACGGCGGTCGAGGCGATGCAGGCCGTGGTGGCTGCCACGCCGCATCGCCATTGGCGCCAGCTCGCGCTGATCGATGCTGCGGGGCGCACCGCGGTCTACTCCGGCGCCAATGTTCGCGGCGAGAAAGGCGAAGCCCAGGGCAGGGACTGCGCGGCGATCGCCAACATCGTCCGCTCCGCGTCGCTGCCGGCCGCCATGGTGGCGGCCTTCGAGAAGTCGCCCGACCGGCCGCTCGCCCGCCGGCTGCTCGATGCGCTGGAGGCCGGTGAAGCGGCAGGCGGCGAGCGCCAGCCCGTCGTCTCGGCGGCGCTGCTCGTCGTTCACCGCGAATCGTTCCCCTACGTCGACCTGCGCGTCGACGATCATGCGCGACCGATCGCCGAACTCGGCCGCCTCTGGTCGATATACGAGCCGGAAGCCGAGGCCTATGTGGTACGCGCCGTCGATCCGGAGCGGGCGGTGCCGCCGCCGGGCATGAAGATCGCCCAGCCCTAAAGCGCTTTGCGCATGTTGATCGAGGTCGGGTGGTCGAAGCCGGGATGGGCCTCGCGCGAGATCTCGCGGTAGCCGAGGGACTGGAACAGGCGTTGGTTTTCCGCCAGCGCGATGCGCACGCCCAGCCGCACGCCGGGCAGGCCGCGCCGGCGGGCATCGTCCTCGACGGCGGCAATCAACCGCTTGGCGATGCCAAGACCACGCGCTTCTGGAAGCACGGCCAGTCGGCCGAAATAGAGGTCGCCGTCGAGCGGCTCGGTCATCACGCAGCCGATCACGATGCCGTTCCGCTCCGCGACGATGGCACCCGAGCCCGTGGCGAGCTGATCCGCAATCGCTTGCGGTGTCTCGCGGAAGGCGTTCGATTCGGGGACCAGCTTGCCGCGGTACTGTGCGAAGGCCGCGGCGATGACGGCGGCGATGGCGGACGCGTCGGCTGCGTCGGCCGCGCGGAGGACAAGAGTATCGCTCATGTCCTTTTTCTCGCGTAGGCTCGCACAAAAGGCGAGAGGAAATGCGGATGGCCTACCAGACCATAGACGTGCGCAAGCTGACGCCCGCCATCGGCGCCGAGATTTTTGGAGTCGATCTGGCGCAGCCGCTCGGCAACCAGACCTTCCAGGAGATCCACGACGCGCTGATGGAGAACCTGGTGATCTTCTTCCGCGACCAGGAGCTCAGCCACGAGCAGCACAAGGCGTTCGGCCGCCGCTTCGGCGAGCTGCACATCCATCCCTCGTCGCTCGCCGTCGTGCCCGAGCATCGCGAGGTGCTGATCATCAAGGCCGACGAGAAGTCGAAATACGTGGCGGGCGAGGAGTGGCACAGCGACGTGAGCTGCGATGCCGAGCCGCCGATGGGCAGCATCCTCTATATGAAGGAGCTGCCGCCCGACGGCGGCGGCAACACGCTGTTCGCCAACATGTATCGCGCCTTCGACACGCTCTCGCCGCCGCTGCAGAAGCTCTGCGAGGGGCTGACGGCGGTCCATGACGGCGCCCAGGTCTATGGCGGGCGCTTCGGCCAGGCGCCGCCGGCCGGCGGCTTTCCCCGCAGCGAGCATCCCGTCGTGCGCACCCATCCGGTGACCGGCCGCAAGGCGCTCTACGTCAACCGCAATTTCACGACCCGCATTGTCGGACTCCGCCGCAACGAGAGCGATGCGCTGCTCGAAATGCTCTACCGCCACAGCGAGACGCCGGAATTCCAGTGTCGCTTCGCCTGGCAGCCCAACTCGATCGCCTTCTGGGACAACCGTGCCGCCATGCACCATGCCATGTGGGACTATTTTCCGCACAAGCGGCTGGGCTACCGGGTCACGGTCAAGGGCGACAAACCATTCTACCGTGCATAGGAAAGAGACATGGCACTGATCACCTACCTGACGCGCATACAAATCGACTTCGGCGCGCTAAAACTGCTCGATGCGGAGTTGCAGCTGCTCGGCATGCGCCGGCCGCTGATCGTCACCGACAAGGGCGTGATCGGCGCCGGCCTGTGGGCCAAGGTCAAGGCCGAGCTACCCGGCAACATGCCGATCACGCTCTATGACGGCACGCCGGAGAACCCGACCGAATCCGCGATGCGCGATGCGCTGAAGATCTACAAGGACGAGGGCTGCGACGGCATCATCGCCATCGGCGGCGGCTCGCCGATGGATCTCGCCAAGGCGGTGGCGCTGATGGCGACCCATCCCGGCAATTCGCTGCAAGCCTATTCGTTCGTCGAGGGCGGCGCGCCCAAGATCACCGCCAAGGTGGCGCCGATCGTCGCCATCCCGACGACCTCGGGCACCGGCAGCGAGGTGAGCCGCGGCGGCGTCATCATCATGGATTCCGGCCGCAAGCTCGCCATCGGCAGCCCGCATCTGATCCCGCGGCTGGCGCTGATCGATCCCGAACTCACGCTCAGCCTGCCGCCGCACCTCACGGCCGGCACCGGCATGGATGCCTTTACGCACAACATCGAGTGCTACCTCTCCAACGTTTTCAATCCGCCGGCCGACGCGATCGCACTCGATGGGCTGGAGAAGGCCTGGCGGTACGTCGAACGTGCGACCAAGGACGGCCAGGACCGCGAGGCGCGCTACAACATGGCGGTGGCCGCCATGGAAGGCGCCATGGTCTTCCAGAAGGGCCTGGGCGCGGTGCATGCGCTCAGCCATCCCACCGGCGGGCTGAAAGGCTACCGCACGCATCACGGCACCTTGAATGCCGTCTACCTGCCCGCGGTGCTGCGTTTCAACGCCCCAGCGGTCGGCGACAAGTACAGGCGCGTGGCGCAGGTGATGGGTCTGCCGGACCGCGAGGGCAACGCCCAGGGCGTGGCGGCGGCCGTGGCCGAGCTCAACGGACGGCTCGGCATTCCCAAAGGCCTGGGTGCCATGGGCCTCAAACAGGAAGTGGTCGAGGCTATCGCCGACGGCGCGCTGGGCGATCACTGCCACCAGACGACGCCACGCCAGCCGACCAAGGCGGAATACGTTCAACTGATCCAGGAGTCCTGGAACTGACGAGGGTGGGATGAAAGTCAAAGGCAAGGTCTGCGTCGTTACGGGCGCGGCGGGCGGCATCGGCGAGGCGATTGCGCGGCGCTATGCCAAGGAGGGCGCCAAGGGCGTGGTCGTGGCCGACATGGATGCGGCGCGGCTGGACAAGGTGGCGAAGGATATCGGCGGACTCGCGGTGGCGGGTGACATCGGCAAGGAGTCGGAGGTCAAGCGGCTGATCGCCGAAGCCGAAAAGAAGTACGGCCCGGTCGACGTCTTCTTCTCCAATGCCGGCATCGGCCGCGGCGGCCACGAAGAGGCCACCGACAAGGACTGGGCCGACTCCTGGGCTATCCATGTCATGGCCCATGTCTACGCCGCCCGCGTGCTGGTGCCGCAGATGCTGAAGCGCGGCGAGGGCTATCTGCTGAACACCGCGAGCGCCGCCGGCCTGCTCGCCTCGATGGGCTCGGCGCCCTACGGCGTCACCAAGCATGCCGGCGTGGCGCTGGCCGAGCATCTCGCCATCCAGTACGGCGACCGCGGCATCCGCGTCTCGGTGCTCTGCCCGCAGGCGGTCGACACCAACATGCTGCGCATGGCGGGTGCCACGGCGGCCTCGGTCGACGGCGTGATCGTGACCGACGCCGTTGCCCAGACCGTGATCGAGGCGATGGACGCCGAGACCTTCCTGATCCTGCCGCATCCCGAGGTGAAGGAGTACATGACCCGCAAGCTCGACCGCGACCGCTGGCTGCGCGGCATGCGCCGGCTGCGCGACAAGACCGGCGAAGGACAGGAAGGGAACAAGAGCAAGGGAGCGTGAGACTCCGTTCTCGATGATCCCGTACATCGCGGATCTGTTCGCCGGCGTCGGCCTCTGGATGGCGCTCGGCGTCACCCTGGTGGCCGGGCTGATGCGCGGCTTCGCGGGTTTCGGCTCGGCCATGCTGATGGCGCCGATCTTCGCCATCCTGTTCGGCTCGGCCGACATGGTCGTGACCGTCGTTGCCATCGAACTGGTGGTCTCGCTGCAACTGTTTCCCCAGGTCCGCCGCCACGCCGACTGGGCCGTCCTGCGACCGATGAGCATTGCTGCCTGCGCGGCCATGCCGGCCGGTGTCTGGTTGCTGGCCAGTGTCGACAAGAACGCGATCGTGACGGCGGTATCGGCCATCATCGTGGCCTTCGTCGTGCTGATGTGGACGGGCTGGAAATACACCGGCCGGCGCTCGACGGCGGCCACCGTGGCGGTGGGCGCCGTGTCGGGCGCGATGATGGCCACCACCAGCGTCGGCGGCCCGCCGGTGCTGCTCTATCTGCTGTCGGGCAATGACCGGCCCGAGGTCAACCGCGCCAACATCGTCACCTACTACTTCCTGACCCAGTTCCTGCTGATCGTGATCGTGCTGGCGACCGGCGTGGCGGGTCTCGATGCGCTGGCCCGCGCCGTCGTGCTGTTCCCGGTGATGGTGCTGGGCGCGTGGGCCGGCGGCCGGCTGTTCCATGGCCTGGCCAGCGAGCGGCTCTACCGCAACGTGGCGCTCGCCATCCTGTTCGCCACCGGGATGTTCGGGCTGCTGCGCGGGTGGCTGGTCGGCTGACGACGGCGGCTCGGTGTGCTCCCGTCAGGCCCGCAACAGGGAGCCGACCCTGGCGCGAAGGCCGGGCAGCACGTCCCTGTCGAACCACGGATTCTTCTTCAGCCAGATGTTGTTGCGCGGGCTGGGGTGGGGCAGCGGCAGCAGCTTCGGCCAGAAAGCCTTCCAGTTCCGCACCATGTCGGTGAGCGTATCGCCCTGGCGGTCCTTGAGATGCCAGTCGAGGGCGTACTGGCCGATCACCAGTGTGAGCCGGACGCCGGGCAGGAAGGCCAGCATCTGCGCGCGCCACGCACCGGCACATTCCGGCCGCGGCGGCAGGTCGCCGGACTTGCCCGTGCCGGGATAGCAGAAGCCCATCGGCAGGATGGCCACGCGCCGCGGGTCGTAAAAGGCCTCGCGGCCGATCCCCATCCAGTCGCGCAAGCGCTCGCCGCTGGGGTCGTCGAACGGCACGCCGCTTTCGTGGACGCGCCGGCCCGGCGCTTGTCCCGCGATCAGGACGCGCGCCTCGGGATGCATCTGGAAAACCGGCCGTGGACCGGCCGGCAGGGCGGCCTCGCACAGGCGGCAGGCCCGCACGTTCCTGGCGAGCGCGGTAAAGCCGGTCTTCGTCATCGGCACACTATATCTGTTCCCGCACCGCGCCGGCGCGATATCATGGCGGCGCGGAGTGTCTTCCGGAGGAACGCCATGCGTATCGTTTCGTGCAGCCCATGGGGCCTGATCGCCGCCACCGTCCTGGTCGCCGGCCTTTCAACAGCGGCGCGGGCCGACGACTTCATGAAGGAATGCATGGTGACCGCGTCCGAGAAGATGTGCACCTGCATCGCCGGCCGCATCCCGGCCGACCAGCGCGCCAACGCCATCGTCGGGCTGCGCAAGTCGAACGCCTCGGTTGCCGTCAGCGGCAATCTGCTCGATCCCGCGACGCTCAGCCAGCAGGAGATGCAGGGACTGAACGCGGTGGTCGCGGCGCAAGCCTATTGCATGTAGTTGCGAAGGTCCGCGGCCGCCCGTGGGCCGACCGCGCGGTTGACGGTTTCTGCGTTCTAAGGGACAAACACTTCATGAGAACTGCAGAAACAGGCGCGCGCCGCCGCAACAAGATGGAGCGGCTGGAGCGCGTCGGCCGGCTCGCGCGCGGCAAGTTCGTCGCCGCCAAGGACGTGCCGGCGGTGCTGAAGCGGATCATCGAGCCCGGCGACATCCTTTGCCTCGAAGGCGACAACCAGAAGCAGGCGGACTTCCTCGCCAATGCGCTGGCGTCGCTCGACAAGAAGGACCTGCGCGACATCCATCTGGTGATGTCCTGCATCACGCTGCCGGCCCATATCGAGCTCTTCAAGAAGGGCATGATCCGCCAGGTCGACTTCTGCTACGCCGGTCCCCAGGGCACCGCCGTCGCGGACCTGGTGAAGGCCAGGAAGTTCCCGGTCGGCGCCATCCACACCTACAACGAACTGTTCGGCCGCTTCTATGTCGACCTGACGCCGCGCGTGGCGCTGGTCGCCGCCACCCAGGCCGACCGCAAGGGCAACCTCTATCTCGAGGCCAACACCGAGGACACGCCGGCGGTCATCGAGCCGACGGCCTTCTCCGACGGCATCGTGTTCGCCCAGGTGAACAAGATCGTCGACAGGCTGCCGCGCATCGACATTCCGGCCGATCAGGTCGATTTCGTGGTCGAGGCGCCTTACCCGATGCACCTGCAGGCGCTGTTCACGCGCGATCCCGCGGCGATCACCGAGGTGCAGGTGCTGATGGCGATGGTCGCGCTGCGCGGCATCTACGAAAAATACGAAGTTCAGTCGCTGAACCACGGCGTCGGCTTCAACACCGCCGCCATCGAGCTGCTGCTGCCGACCTATGGCGAGCGTCTCGGGCTGAAAGGCAAGATCTGCAAGCACTGGGTGGTCAACCCGCTGCCGACCATGATCCCGGCGATCGAATCGGGCTGGGTCGAGAGCGTCTTCGCCTTCGGCGGCGAGGTCGGCATGGAGCGCTACACCGCCGCCCGCTCGGACGTCTTCTTCACCGGCCGCGACGGCGGTTTCCATTCCAACCGGCCGATGGGCCAACTCGCCGGCCTCTATGGCATCGACATGTTCATCGGCGCGTCGCTGCAGATCGACATCAACGGCAACTCCTCGACTGTCTCCACGAGCCGCATCACCGGCTTCGGCGGCGCGCCCAACATGGGCTGCCAGCCGACCGGCCGCCGCCATCCGACGAAGGCGTGGCTCAAGGCCGGCGCGGAGGCGAATCCCGGTCCGGGCTCGTCGCCCGGCCGCAAGCTCGTGGTCCAGATGGTCGAGACCTTCCAGGCCGGCCGCGTGCCGACCTTCGTCGAGGAACTCGATGCGGCAGAACCCAGCATCAGGAAAGCGCTGCATGGCGTGACGCCGGTGATGATCTACGGCGACGACGTTACCCACATCGTGACCGAGGAAGGCATCGCCAATCTCGCGGCCTGCCGCTCGGTCGCCGAACGCCAGGCCGCGATCCGCGCGGTCGCGGGCTACACGCCGGTCGGGCTGAAGCGTAACAAGCGCCAGACCGCGGAGCTGCGCGCCCGCGGCATCGTGCAGCTCCCCGAGGATGTCGGCGTCCGGCCCTCGGAAGCGAGCCGCAGCCTGCTCGCCACGCAGGACATCAAGGGCCTCGTCCGGTGGTCCAAGGGTCTCTACGACCCGCCCGCGCAATTCGTCGACTGGTAGGACCCGAGAGAATGGAAAAGTTCACCAAGGCTTTCCCGTCCAAGCCGCTGAAGACCACCGCCGGCAAGCCGTGGGCGCTGGCGGGCGTCGTGGGATCGGGCAACCTCGAAGTGCTGGTCGAGCGCGGCGGTCGGCCGTCCGACGCGATGGAATGCCATATCGAGACGTCGATCCCCGGCTACAAGGCGTCGTGGCTCGCGGCGCTGGCCGACTTCGCACACCACTATCCGGCCGGCGGCACCAAGGTGACGATCAACGACCAGGGCGCGCCGCCGGTCCTCGTCACCCTGCGCCTGCGCCAGGCCTACGATCACCTCGTCAAGGGCAGCAAGTGACCCGCGGCCCGCTCTTTCACGAACAGACCGCGCGCCAGCGCATCGCCGCCGTCGTCGATCGCGGCAGCTTCGACGAGCTGCTGCCGCCGCCCGAACGGCTGACCAGCCCCTATCTCGCCCAGCTCGGCATCCCGGTGTCGTTCGACGACGGCGTGGTGATCGGCCGGGCCAGGATCGGCGGCAAGAAGGTCTATCTCGCCGCCCAGGTCGGCCAGTTCGTCGGCGGCGCGGTGGGCGAGATCCACGGCGCCAAGCTCACCGGCCTGTTCAAGGCGGCGGCACGCGACCGCGTGCCCTGCGTGTTGATCGTGGAAAGCGGCGGCGTGCGCCTGCACGAGGGTTCGGCCGGCGAGATCGCCATCGCCGAGACGATGCGGGCAATTTTCGAATGCCGCGCGCTGAAAGTGCCGACCATCGCGGTCATCGGCACCGACATCGGCGCCTACGGCGGCATCGGCATCCTGTCGACCTGCTGCGACTTCCGCGTCATGACCGAGCACGGCCGGCTGGGCATCTCCGGTCCGATCGTGATCGAGAAGTGGATGGGCAAGAAGGCCTACGATTCGTCCAACCGCGCGCTGGTCTGGAAGACCAGCGGCGGCAAGACGAAATACCTTCTGGGCGATGCCGAGGCGCTTGTGCACGACGATGCCGGCGCCGTGCGCGAGGCGATCGGCAAGCTGCTCGCCAAGTCGAGCCCGGTGACGCTGAAGAACGTCAAGGCGCGGCAGAAGGATCTCGAGAAGCGGCTGAAGCGCTTCGGCAAGACCGGCGATCCCGACGATGTGTGGAAGGGAATGGGCGTGCGCGACGTGGCGCGCGCCTCGCTGGCCTCGGGACCCGAGTTCGCAGCGATGGCCAAGGCGGGAAGGAGATAGGCGATGAAGACGCAATCGCCCCGCGCCCTTCTCGGCAAGCTGTTCGGCGCCTCGGCCAAGGGCATCGCCATCGAGAACTCCCTGCTGACCGGCTACGCCAAGGTCGGCGGAAAAGACGTCTGCGTCATCGGCACCTGCAACGGCACCTACATCGGCAACGCCTCGGCGCTGCGGCTGGCGGCGCAGGTGATCGAGTGCATCGAGCGCCGCCCCAGGACGCCGATCGTGATGCTGGTCGACAGTGCCGGCCAGGAGCCCAACCGGGCCGACGAGATGCTGGGCCTCGCCAGCTACTTCGGCCATCTGCTGGGCTGCCTCGAACTGGCGCGGCGCAAGGGCCACAGGCTGATCACGATCGCCACCGGCAAGGCCGTCGGCGGCGCCTTCCTGTGCTACGGCATGTTCGCGGATCGCATCTATGCCCTCGAGTCGGCCAGCGTCGGGCTGATGCCCATCGCGGCGATGTCGGCGGTGACCAAGATTCCCGCTCCCGTCCTGCAGAAGCTCTCCAAGACCATGCCGTCGCTCGAGTTCGGCGCTAAACCCTTCGCGCTGCTGGGCGGCGTCGAGGAAGTCTGGCCGGCGTCCGGCGACCTGCAGGCCAGGCTCGCCAAGGCGATCGCCACCGCGACGGTCGACGACAACCGGGCCGCCTTGGGCAAGAAGCGTGGCGGTCGCAAGCTCGCCCTGGATATCCGCAACAGGGTGCTCGCCCAGTCGGCAAAATGACCGGCCTCGCCCGGCACGCACTGGTCTGGCTGTCGCAGCCGCCGCACGCCGACAACGAACAGGACGGCTCACTGGTGGCGCGCTGGCAGGCGGCCGGCCGGCCGTTCGTGGTGTGCCGCCGCCGCGGCGAGGGCGATGGCCTGTCGCTGGGCTTCTGCGCGGCTCACGAGAAGTTCCCCGAGATCCGTCCGCGCCGCGTCGGCGCCCGGGCGCCGTCCGCCGAGGTCGTGCGGACCGCCGCGCCGCCCGCCCTGGCCGAGGTGGCGCGCTGCGCTCCGGCGGCGG
>JAIETA010000046.1 GCA_019745575.1 Reyranella sp.
CGTTCCGCCCCAAGACCTGCCAATTCTAGATTGGCTCAACATTCAACCCGTCAAAACCTCTGTGACGAGCTACTAGTGGGAAATCGCGGCAGATAGAAGATCCGCTGCCAAACCTAAAGAAGATCCATGCCCGGCTTAGTGATCTATTGTCGCGTATCATTGCGCCGCAGTATCTGATGTGTCCGGTCAAGGGTCGCTCGTACATCAGCAACGCGGCGATTCATCGTGAAGCTAGGGCGATCGTAAGTTTGGACATCGCGAACTATTTTCCATCGACGACTGCTCGGCGCGTTTATTGGTTTTTTCACCAGGTAATGAACTGCTCCACGGATGTCGCAGGGCTTCTAACGGCGCTCTGCGCCACATCGGGGCGGCTACCAACCGGCAGCCCGGCGAGCCCCCTTCTGTCGTACTTCGCGCATGTCAGTTTGTGGGACGAGATCGCCACGCTCTGTGCAAGTCACAACTGTATCTTCAGTTTGTATGTCGATGACGTAACGATTTCCGGTGACGCGGTTCCCGGTGAAGTAGTTTGGAAGGCGAGACAGCTTGTTCATGCCGTTGGGCTCCGGACCAACGACAAGAAGCAGCGCAGGCACGAAAATGGACGTGCTGAGGTCACGGGTGTCATTCTAGACAACGGTGTTTTCCGCGTGCCTAAGCGGGGTTATAGGAAGTTGCACCTGAAGAAATTGCAACTTTCCAAAGCGGCTCTTTCCGAGGAGCGGCAACAAATCCGCAATGCTATTCGATCTATCGAGTCGCAACACGCTCAAGTACGTAGCGCGACCAAAGGCGCGTGAGCGCGCTGAGCGGCGCGCCGCCTTGCTGCTTGAAGGTCGCGGCCATGTCGTGGCGGCGACCCTCGGGCAGGTCGGCGAGGCGCCGCCGGCCGGTTACGCCAGATGGGCGAGGGCGGTGCTTATCGCCAAAGACCCAGCCCATCCGCAGGATCGACATTTTTGCCGAGCATATTCTCCAGGCCGAAGCAGAGTGCTATGCTGCGCCATCAGGTGGAGTTACCCGTGGCCAAGAATACAGTCGCATATCGGCGAGGCTACCGGAAAGGGTCGCGAGGCGAGCCCGCTTTCAGCAAATCCACGACGGAAGCGGCTGGACCGGTGCCTTACGTCGTTCATTGGGTAATCGACGAAAAGAAGAGCCGCAAGACGGCCACGGCCGGTTCCAAAGCCGGCTCCAAGATACCGTCTCAACGGCATCGGGACGCCGACGGCAAGATGGTCCCGTATCGGTTCATCGATGTGCGCAGCGCGACCTTCGGCGCCGACTTCGACGAAATCTTCCGCAGCAACGTTCGCAAAGCGCGTCGCGCCAACAAGCGGATCGTCGGGACGGCCGATCGTGGCGCCGTCAAAGGCTGAACGCCCGATATTCTGGATTTTCGGCGGCCCCAACGGATCAGGCAAGAGCAGCGCCTACGCCGACACCTCCTTTCAGGCCGACGGCCAGACGATCTGGATCGTCAATCCCGACCTGCTGACGGCGCGGATCCAGAAGATCGAAGGGTTGGAACTGGGGCAGGCCAATATCCAATCCGTCGTCAGAATTGAAGCGTGGCTCGACGCGTCCATCGGCACGCACAAGAGCGTCGGTGTCGAGACGGTTCTGTCGACCGGAAAATATCGACGGCTGGTCACGAAGGCGAAGACGCTCGGCTTCGAGGTGCGCCTGACCTACGTGATCCTGAATTCACCGGACCTCAACGTCGAGCGCGTCCGGTTGCGCGTCGCCAAGGGCGGGCACGACGTGCCGGAGGACAAGATCCGCGAGCGCTACGTCAAGTCGCTCCAGCAGTTGCCCTGGTTCTTCGACGAAGCCGACCGCGTGCTGCTGTACGACAACTCGGGAGCCGAGCCGGTCAAGATTCTGGAGAAGTCGGGGCCCCGGGTGGACATCTATTCGCGGGCCTTGCCGGCCGTCCTTTCCGCGCTGGGACTGAACAGCCCTCCAACGTGACGGCGGTCCGGGGCTGTTTCGGCGAAGGCGCTGCCGATCCTTCGATCTCGGATTGTCGGCCGACGCCCATCGCTGAAACAGTGATTCTAATAATATGCAAATTATCTCTTCCGCAGTAAATATAATATATAGATTATTGATATACTAATAAATAATAGCGTATAGTTTATTCATGAACGACGCCATTCGCCATCTCGATACCCGGTTTTCGGCACTCGACGCGCTGCGGGCCTTGCAACGTCCCCCCAAAGGGTGGCTGCGGGCGATACGCAACGCTCTGGGCATGACGACATCGCAGTACGCGCGCCGCCTGGGCGTCTCCCAGCCGCGAGTCATCGCGCTCGAAAAGTCTGAAATGACCGGCAACGTCACCGTGCATACGCTGGAGCGTGCGGCGGAGGCCCTGGGCTGTCGCCTCGTCTACGTGCTGTTGCCCGAACGTCCTCTTGCCGATGTCGTGCAGGCGCGCGCCGATTTCCTGGCCGACGAGCAAGTGGCTTCCGTGGAACACACCATGCGTCTCGAAGACCAGGCCGTGACCGACGGCCAGGCGGGCGCGGCGTTGCGTCGGCAGATCGTCGAGGAACTGCTGCGCCGGCCCGGGCGTCTCTGGGACGGGCCGTGATCGGCCCGTTCGAGGCCGACGGCGATCAGACGCCGCTCACGCACGAGGAGCGCGAGGGGCTGATCCCGATGCACGTCACGCTGCGCAGCGAATTGAACGAACTCGAACAACGCAACATCGCCGCGGCCGATCGCTGGGTCTTCTCGCGCCGGCGCCCGGTGCTCGATGACTCGTTCCTCAGGAACCTCCATCGCCGCATGTTCGGCGAGGTCTGGAAATGGGCCGGGACCTATCGCAAAACCTCGCGCAACATCGGCATCGAGGCGCACCTCGTCGAAACCGCCCTCCGCCAGGCCGTCGCCGACGCCCGCTATTGGGTCGAGAACCGAACCTTCGATCCGGACGAACTGGCCCTGCGCTTCGCCCATCGCATCGTGCAAATCCATCCCTTCCCGAACGGCAACGGCCGATGGTCGCGGCTCGCCGGCGATCTGCTCGTCGTTCAACACGGCGCTCCCCACCGTGGTCGGCGCTTCACCTGGGGCCGGATGAGCCTGCAATCGCCCGGCGACACACGAAAAGCCTACATCGCCGCACTTCGTGCCGCCGACGAACACGACATCGGTCCGCTCCTGGCCTTCGCGCGCTCGTGACGCGAGGTCAATCCGCCCGCCGCCAGATCGGCGCCCGCTTCTTCACCGGATCGAGCAGCGACCAGTCGCCCTGCTCGACGACATGGCCCTTGGGAAACGGCGGGCGCGGTTCCTGACCGAGCGAGCGCATGACGCGGTCGTCGCGGTAGTAGCAGAGCAGCACCACGCGGTTGAGCGCGAACAAGGGGGCGCCGCCTTGCTGCTTGAAGGTCGCGGCCACGGCGCGACGGCGGTCGGCGGGCAAGTCGGCGAAGGCGCCGCCGGCCAGCTTCGCCAGATGGGCGAGGGCGGTGCGCGCGTCGGCGGTGTCGCGTTCGAGGCTTCTCAGGATGTCGGCGAAGATCAGATCGTCGTCGGCGCCGGGCACGTTGTAGGTCGTGCTGGCCGGGATCATTTCGCCCGCCAGTGCGCGCAGGTCGCGGGCTTCGGCGTCGGTGAGGGTGGGGTACTTCATTTCAGATCTTCCTCGTCGTCGGCCGCTCAAACGCCCTCTCCGCCCGCGTCATACGCGGGGGGAGAGGGAGGGGACCCGCGTAGCGGGGAGGGTGAGGTGGGTCGGGCTTTCGATACTTCACGGGAATGAATCGCCGTCTTGTCGGGCACCACCTCACCTTCCCATTGCTTCGCAATGGGCCCCTTCCTCTCCCCCGCTGGCGCGGCGGAGAGGAGTATGAGGAAGATGCGCGACGTCGACTCATTCGAACAGCGTCCCGTCGGCCAGATGCTTCTTGATGCTGTCGGCGATGTAGAGCGCGAGTGCCTGGATGGTCGAGGTCGGATTCACGCCGCCGCTGGTCACCCAGATGCTGCCGTCGACGATGAACAGGTTTTTCACGTCATGGCAGCGGCCCCAGCCGTTCACCACCGAACGCTCGGGGTCGGTGCCCATGCGGGCGGTGCCTAAAAGGTGCCAGCCGCTGTTGGGCACCTCGTCGTAGGCGATGGTGTGGGCGCCGGCGGCTTTCAGCACTTCGGTCGCGCGGGCGTGGGCGTGGGCCATCATGCGGCGGCTGTTGTCGCTCACGGTGTAGTCGATTCTGGGTGCGGGGATGCCGTTGCTGTCCTTGATGGCGGGATCGAGGGTCACGCGGTTGTGCGCCTCGGGCAGGTCCTCGCAGATGGCGGCGAGGTAGATGCGGCGGTTGAGCAGGCTTCTGTAAACCTTGTGATGGTCCTCGCCCCACGGCAGCCGACCGTTCGCCGTCGAGGTGATGGCTTCCACGATCGAGCCGGTGCCGCGGCCGAACTGGAAGATGTAGCCGCGCACGAAATCGCGCGCCTTGTCGGTCTCGTAGAACTCGTGGCTCCAGAGACAAAGCGGCGGGCCGTGGTTGCCGTCCAGCGGCTCGTCGACATAGCCGTAGGTGAAGGCATAGGGATGGAACATCAGGTTGCGGCCGACCTGGTCGCTCGTGTTGGCGATGCCGTTGGGGAATTTGCCCGACTGCGAATTCAGCATCAGCCGCGGCGTGCCGACGCCGTTGCAGGCCAGGATCACCATCTCCGCCGGCTGGAAATGTTTTAGGCCCTTCTCGTCGTAGTACACCGCGCCCGTCGCCATGCCGTTGGGGTCGACGGTGATCTCGCACACGCGCGCTCTTGTGCGCAGCTCGACGCCGGCACGCAATGCCGCCGGCCAGTAGGTGATGTCGGTGCTGGCCTTGGCGCCCTGCGCGCAGCCCGGCGTGCAGTGGCCGAGGTTGAGGCAGCGGCCTCTTCCCTCGTAGTCGACCGTGGCGATCGACGTGTCGGAGGGCCACCAGTGCCAGCCCAGCTTGTTCATCGCCTGGGCGAGGCGCTGGCCCGACTTGCCCATCGGGATCGGCGGCATGGGCGGCTGCTTGGGCGGGTAGGCGGGATCGCCCGCCAGGCCCGAGACCCCGGTCATGCGGTCGTTCTCGGCAAAGAAAGGTTCCAGCGTCTGGTAGTCGATGGGCCAGTCGTCGGCCACGCCGTCCAGCGTCTTCACCCGGAAGTCGGAGGGTTTTAGGCGCGGATAATGCGCCGTGTACATGATGGTGCTGCCGCCGACGCCGTTGAAGTTCACCACCTTGATGGGCGAGTTGGCGTCGTTGATCGGATAGTCGGTCTCGCGCGCGGCGGTTGGGGTTGATGGCGAAGTCGCTGAACAGACGCGCCTCCCAGTCGCGGCCGTTGCTGGGATAGTCCGTCGGTTTTACCCAGTCGCCCTGCTCCAGACACAGGATCCGCATCTTGGTGTCGGCCAGGCTCCAGGCGACCGCCGCCCCCGAGGCGCCCGAGCCGATGATCAGGACGTCGACCTTGTCGTGCATTGCATCCACTCTCCCTGTACCGAGCGTATGTCACGGTGAGACAAGGCGGCAAGCACGCCGCCCGCCCCCTTCCGGCGCTACGCGCCACCTTCCCCCGAAGACGGGGGAAGGAAGGATCGAATGCCTTCCCCGTCTCGGGGGAGGTGCCCCGCAGGGGCGGAGGGGGAAAGCCACAGGGAGGAAAAATCATGACCGAACAAATCCGCCGCTACCCCGAAATGCGCGGCAAGGTGGCGCTGGTCACCGGCGGCACCAGCGGCATCGGCCTCGCCACCGCGCAGGGCTTTGCCCGCGAGGGCGCCACCGTGGTGGTGAGCAGCCGCAACGAGGCCCGCGCCCGGGAGGCGCTAAAAACCTTCCCCAGCGATGCGGCGGTCTCCTGGATCGGCGGCGACATGTCGGACGGCAAATCCGTCGAGCGGCTGATCGCCGAGATCCAGACGCGCCACGGCCGGCTCGACTATGCCCTCAACAACGGCGGCGCCATCGGCGGCGAGGACATCGCCCTGATCGGCGACATGAGCGAGGAGAGCTGGCGGCGCACCATCGACGGCTATCTCACCTCGGTGTTCCTGTGCATGCGTCACCAGCTGCCGCTGATGCTGAAGGCCCAGGCGGGCGTCATCGTCAACGTGTCGTCGATCTACGGCCAGCGCGGCCACTCGATCCCGGGCGGCGGCGCCTATGCCGCGGCCAAGCACGGCGTGCTGGGCCTCACCAACAGCGCCGCCCGGCAATATGCCAACACCGGCGTGCGCATCACCGCGGTCTGCCCGGGCTGGGTCGAAACGCCGCCCATCGCCGAGTGGATGCAGGCCGACCCGGCCTTCGCCGCGGCGATCACCGGCATGACGCCGCGGGGAAAGATCGCGGCGCCCGACGAGGTGGCCAACACGGTGCTGTTCCTCTGCTCCGACGCGGCCTCGGCCATGATCGGCAGCCCGCTGGTGGTCGACGGCGGCTACTTGGCCTGAGCTATGGCCTGGGGGCCGCCGGGCCCGAAAAACAGCCTATATCCTGCGACTATTAGTCATTTTAGCAGTCTATAGGCTGTTGCAAGGCGAGTAGGTCGTCGAAATCGAACCCGCGCGCTCTTCTGCCGACGTCCTACTCCAACTCACAGGACTGGATCAGCCACGGCTCGTTCTTCGCCGCGTCGATCCACTCCGCCACCGCGGGGTGGGCCAGCACTGCCTTGGCATAGGCCTCGGAGTCGGCGTCGAGCGGCACGCCAAAGGTGCGGAAGCGGGTGACCACGGGGGCATACATGGCGTCGGCGGCGCCGAAGGCACCGAACAGGAAGCCGTCGTCCTTGGAGGCGGCGCCCGCGAAGCGCTTGCGGCAGTCGCGCCACATCGAGGTGATGCGTTCGATGTCGGCGCGCACGGCCGGCGTCATGCCCTTGCCGGGGTAGCTCGAACGGATGTTCATCGGCATGTGGGTGCGCAGCTCGGCGAAGCCCGCATGCATCTCGGCCGAGATGGCGCGGGCGTGGGCGCGTGCCGCCACGGCGGCGGGCCACAACCCGGCCTCGGGCTTCAGCTCGTTCAGGTATTCGGCGATCGCCAGCGATTCCCAGACGGCGAGGCCGCGGTGCAGCAGCACCGGTACCTTGCCCGACGGCGAGTGCTTGCGGATGGCCGCCGCCGTCTCGGGCCGGTCGAGCGGGATCACGACCTCGTCGGCGTCGATGCTGGCCAGGCGCACCATCAGGCCGGCGCGCATCGACCATGACGAGTAGTTCTTGTTGCCGACCACCAGGGTGAAATCCGCCATACGCCCTCCTTGCCAGCCGCGCGCTTTGGCCGGCACTCTCGACCGATTGAATTACAGATAAGTGAGCATGGCCATGTCGTTGCCGTTCGTCGACCGCTCTTCTTCTTCTCTCCCTGTGCAGTTTGTGAGCCAGCCGAAGTGGCGGACGTGGCTCAGGGAGCAGAGCGCCGCGCGGCGCGGCTGGATCGACTCGACGGGGATCGCGGGCCACGCCGGCGACCTCGCGGTGCTGCCGGGGCGCGACGGCAAGGCCCAGGGTGCAGTCCTTGTGATTCCCGCCAAGCCGGTATTGTGGGATTTCGGCGCGCTGGCGACGCGGCTGCCGGCCGGCGTCTGGAAGCTCGGCGATCCCGCGCCGCTGTCGGCCACCGACGCGATGGTGGCGATCGGCCTGGGGGCGTGGCGGTTCGAACGCTACAAGGCCAAGAAGGCCAAGGCGGGGCCGCGCTTCGTGTGGCCGGACGGCGCCGACCGCGCGCGCGCGACCGCGGCCATCGAAGCGATCGCGATGGCGCGCGATCTCATCACCACGCCGTCGTCCGACATGGGGCCGGCCGAGCTGGCGACGGCGGCGCAGGCGCTGGGCAAGGCGCACAAGGCCCGGGTGAAGGTGATCGTGGGCGACGATCTTTTAAAACAGAACTGGCCGATGGTTCATGCCGTGGGCCGCGCCAGCACACGGGCACCGCGGCTGATCGACCTGGTGTGGGGCCGCGAGAGCGATCCCAAGGTGACGCTGGTGGGCAAGGGCGTGTGCTTCGACACCGGCGGCCTCGATCTAAAGCCGTCGACCGGCATGCTGAACATGAAGAAGGACATGGGCGGCGCGGCCACCGTGCTGGCCGTCGCGGCCATGGTGATGGCGGCGAAGCTGCCGGTGCGGCTGCGCGTGCTGGTGCCGGCGGTCGAGAATTCCGTGTCGGGCAACGCTTTTCGGCCGCTCGACGTGGTGCCGACGCGCAAGGGGCTGTCGGTCGAGATCGGCAACACCGACGCCGAGGGTCGGTTGATTCTCTGCGACGCGCTGCATGAGGGCGCCTCGGAGAAGCCCGCGATGATGGTGGATTGCGCCACCCTGACCGGTGCTGCACGGGTGGCGCTGGGCACCGACCTGCCGGCGCTGTTCTGCAACGACGATGCGCTGGCCGCCGACCTTCTGGCGGCGGGCCAGGCGGTGACCGACCCGATGTGGCGCATGCCGCTGTTCGCGCCTTACAAGCGCCTGCTCGACAGCAAGGTGGCCGACCTCAACAACGTGTCTTCAGGCGGCTTCGGCGGCGCCATCACGGCGGCGCTCTACCTGCAGGCTTTCGTGCCCGACGACGTGCCGTGGGCGCATTTCGACATGATGGCCTGGAACAACACGAGCCGGCCGGGCCGCCCCGAAGGCGGCGAGGCGCAGGCGGCGCGGGCCATCTTCGCCGCCATCGAGAAGCGGATCAGTAACCCGACTGTTTAGTAGCCTGAATGGGGGTCGACCGTGTGGATCAGCGGCTGCCCGGTGCGCAGCCGCTTGATGTTCTCGATGACGCCCGGCGAGGCGGTGCGCGGGTTGGTGGCGCCGGCGATGTGCGGCGTCACATGCACTTTTGGGTGCGTCCAGTAGGGATGGTCCTCGGGCAGCGGCTCGGTGTTGAACACGTCGAGCGCCGCGCCCGCCAGATGGCCCGAGTCGAGCGCCGCCAGCAGCGCCTCGTCGATGACATGGCCGCCGCGCGCCATGTTGATGAAGTAGGCGCCCTTGGGCAGCGCCGCGAAGGCTGCCGCGTCGAGCAGGCCGCGGGTGTCGCGGGTGAGCGGCAGCACGTCGACCAGGATGTCGGTGCGGGCCAGGAAGGATTTTAGGCCCGCGGCACCGTGGAAGGTCTCGATGCCCGGCAGCATCTTCGGCGTGCGGCTCCAGCCCGCCGTCGGAAAGCCCAGCGCCGCGAACTTCGCGGCCACGTCCTGGCCGATCGTGCCCAGCCCCATGACGCCCACGCGCCGGTCGATGGTGTCGACGAAGTCTTCGGGCTTCCACCGCCTGGCGCGCTGGCTCGCGGCATACTTGTCGATCTCGCGGTGGTGGCGGAGCGCCCAGTAGATCGCGTACTCGCTCATCTGGCCGACCAGCCCCTCGTCCATGATGCGCACGATCGGCACGCCCGCCGGCAGCCGGTCGTCGGCCAGCAGGTGATCGACCCCCATGCCCAGCGACACGATCAGGCGCACGTTGGGGAACGAGGCAATCAGGCCAGCCGGCGGCTTCCAGGCGAGCGCAATGCCGATCTCGCCCTTGTTGCCGAGGTCGTCGAGGGTGCGGAAGTCGACCGGTCCGAGGCCTGCCTCGAGCGCCTTCCGCCACAGCGGGCCGTCGGAATCGCGGCTGATGTAGGCGATGGCCTCAGGCATTTCTCACCCGGAAAACGTAGCGCTGCAGGGCCCAGGCGATTGCCGCCAGCACGACGCCGGCCACGTCGGTGACGTTGCTCGGCACGATGAAGGCCACCGCCGCGACGGCCAGGATCGCGCGCGGCACGAGGGCCAGTGCCTCCGTGAACCAGCCTTCGGTCGCGCAGGCCAGCAGCCAGACACCGATCGCGGCGGTGATGAACACGGGCGCGATCTCCCAGAACGTGCCCTGGCCCAGCAGCACCGGGCTGTAGAAGAACATGAACGGCACGAGGAAGGTGGCCAGCCCCATCTTCACGGCGATCCACGACGTCTTCCACGGATCGCCGCGCGCCATGCCGGCGGCGGCGAACGACGCCACCGCGACCGGCGGCGTGATTGCCGACAGGACGGCGAAGTAGAAGATGAACATGTGCGCCACCAGCTTGGGCACGCCGATCTGTTGCAGGCCGGGTGCCACCACCGCGGCGGCGATGGCGTAGGCCGCCGTGGTCGGCATGCCCATGCCGAGGATGGTGACGATGATCATGGTGAAGACCATCGCCATCAGCTGGTTCTGACCGGCGATCGCCTGCATGATCTGGGCGAAGCGGCCGCCGACGCCGGTGAGCGCGATCACGCCCACGATGATGCCGGCCGAAGCGCAGACGGCGACGAGCTGGATGCAGTCCTTGGCGCCTATCTCGAGGGCCTCGACGATGGCGCGACCGCCCATGACGTCGTCGCCGCGCCGCCACGTGACGCCGCTCCTCGACCATCGGATGCCGTTGAACCAGCTCACGCCGATGCACAGCACGATGCCGAGTGCCGCGGCAAGGAAGGCGGAATAGCCGGTGATGAAGGCCCAGATCAGCACGGCGATCGGCGCCATCATGTAGAGGCGCACCAGCAGCGGCCCGAGCCGCGGCAGTTCGGCGCGCGGGATGCCGCGCAGGCCGTGCTTGGCCGCGTGCAGGTCGCAGTGGGCGTAGCAGGCGATGTAGAACAGCAGGCAGGGGATGATCGCGGCGGCGGCGATCTCGGCGTATTTCAGGCCTGTCACCTCGGCCATGATGAAGGCGGCGGCGCCCAGCACCGGCGGCGTGATCTGGCCGCCGGTGGAGGAAGTCGCTTCGATGGCGCCGGCGGTGTTGCGGTCGTAGCCGACACGCCGCATCATCGGGATGGTGACCGCGCCCGACGCCACGACGTTGGCGACCGAGGAGCCGCTCACCGAGCCGAACATGACGCCGGACAGGACGGCCACCTTGGCCGGACCGCCGCGCGCCCAGCCGACCAGCGCCACCGACAGGTCGTTGAAGTAGTCGCCGGCCTTGGAGCGTCCGAGGAAGGCCGCGAACACCGTGAACATGATGATGAAGGTCGACGACACCTCGAGCGTCGTGCCGAACACGCCGAGGTTGCTGTAGATATAGGGGAAGGCGAACCACAGGTCGCGCAACGACTTGTTGTGGTAGAGCGGCGAGCCCTCGGGAAAGATGTGCCCGACCATGGCGTAGAGCATGAAGACGCCGGCGATGATCGTGAGCGCGTTGCCCGCAGTGCGCCGGGTGAACTCGAACACGACGACGAGGCCGACCAGGCTGTAGACGAGGTCGGGCGTGTCGTAGGTCGCGCCCTGGCTCATCTGCAGCTCGTCGAGGTTGCGCCACATGTAGACGGCGCAGCCCAGCGCCCCCAGCATCAGCAGCCAGTCGTACCAGGGGATGCCCTTGGTGCCGCGGCCCTTGGCCAGGCTGTAGAAGCCGAAGCCCAGGACGGCACCCCAGGCCAGGTGGATGGCGCGGAACAGCTCCTGGTCGAGGTTGGGGGCGACGGCCCGGTAGAAGACCTGGCCCAGCCCGAGCTCGTTGTCGATTGCCCGGACGATGACCGGCCCGACGAGAACCCACAGGTGGAAGGCGGAGAAGCCGGCGCACAGCCAGAAGAACAGCACCTGCTCCCAGGGCCGCTGCTCGCGTCGGCCGCCGGAGTACTCGAGGTCTTCCACGTCCACCGTGCCGACATCGCCCCCGCTGGCGGCCGTTTGTGTCCCGGTCGTTGCCATTCGTTTCCCCCCAACTCCGTCCTGAATAGCAAAACGCCCGCTCCGGGGGGAGCGGGCGTTTCGTCCGGTCGGGCCGGGTGGGCCGGCCGGTTACTTGGGAAGGGTCGCGGGGTTGAGTGCGATGCCTTTTTCCTTGTAGTAGCGCACCGCGCCGGGATGGAACGGCAGGAAGGCATTGCGGTTGGCGTTGGCGGCGATGGTTTCCGAGGCCGCAGCGTGGCCCTGCACCATGGCGGCGTTGTTCTCCAGGATGGTCTTGGTCACCAGGTAGGCCACGTCGTCGGACATGCTCTTGTTGGCGATGCCGAAGTTGTAGAGGCCGAGCGTCTTCTGGTCGGCGGTCTGGCTCTTGTAGGTGCCCTTGGGGATCGTGGCCTCGGAGAATTCCGGCATCTTCTTGCGGATCGCGTCGCGCTCGGCGTCGGTCCAGGTGAAGAACACGACTTCCTTCTCGGCATCGAGCTGCGAGAAGATCGGGATCGGCAGGCCGGCGCCGAAGCAGAAGGCATCGAGGATGCCGTCGCCGAGCTGGCTGCCCATGTCGGCGCCCTGGCCGTTGCGGATGGTGGCCTTCATGCCGAGCGCGTCGAAGAACAGCGGCAGGTAGGTGCCCGGCGTGCCGGCCTTGGGGCCGACGCCGACGGTCTTGCCGTCGAGCTGCTTGAAGCTGGTGATGCCCGACTTCTTGAGCGCCACGCACTGCATCGGCGTGTCGTACATCGGAAACAGGGCGCGGATGTTCTCGTACTTCTTGCCCTTGGTCCAGTCGCCGGTGCCCGTCCAGGCCTGCAGCGCGACGCCCATGGTCGTCATGCCGAGCTCGATCTTGTTGTCCTCGACCAGGATGACGTTCTGGTTGGGACCCTGGGTCTGCTGGGTCGAGACCTGGATGCCGGTCTTGTCGGTCAGGATCTTGGCGACGACGCCGCCGTAGACGAAGTAGGTGCCGCCCACCGACGCCGTTCCCAGCGTCATGGTCTTGGGTTGAGCAAACGCCACGCCGGCGCCGCTCAAGGCGATGGCGGCAGCGGCCAGAAGGCCACGCCGGAAATAGGTCATTGGCAATCCTCCCTGCGATTATGCCCCGGCCCGGTCGGTCGTGAGCATCCTTTTCCGACACATAGGTGGATCGCACCCAATCTGCAAGGCCGGCCGGGCGGACCTCAGGTTGCGACCACCTGGGTATCGGCGCCGATGGCGTCGAGATTGAAGGCGGCGGCGATCAGGGCCTGCGTGTAGGGCGCCTGCGGCGCCTCGAAGACCTGCTTGGCGGAGCCCCGTTCGACGACCTTGCCGTGGCGCAGGACGACGACCTCGTCGGCCAGGGCCCGCACGACTTTCAGGTCGTGGCTGATGAAAAGATAGGCAAGCCGGTGCCGTGCCTGCAGGTCGCGCAGCAGGTCGACGATCTGGGCCTGTACGCTCATGTCGAGGGCCGACGTCGGCTCGTCGAGCACGATGAACCTCGGCTTCAGCACCAGGGCGCGGGCGATGGCGATGCGCTGGCGCTGGCCGCCCGAGAATTCGTGCGGGTAGCGCCCGCGGGCCGCGCTCTCCAGCCCGACCTCCTCGAGTGCCTGGTCGATCATCCGGCTGCGTTCGGCCGGATTGCCGATGCGGTGGACTTCCAGCCCTTCACCCACGATCTCGCCCACCGACATGCGGGGGCTGAGCGAGCTGAAAGGGTCCTGAAAGACGATCTGCATCTGCCGGCGCAGCGGACGCAGCGCGCGCTGGCTGAGCGTCTGCAGGTCCTGGCCGTCGAACCGGATGCCGCCTTCGCTGCGCTCGAGGCGCAGCAGGGCGAGGCCCAGGGTCGTCTTGCCCGATCCCGACTCGCCCACCAGGCCGATCGTATGGCCCTCGCGCAACACGATGCTGACGCCGTCGACCGCCTTCACGTGGCCGACCGTGCGGCGCAGCAGGCCGCGGCGGATCGGGAAGTGCACCTTTACGTCGTCGAGGCGCAGGATCTCCGGCGCCGCGGGATCGGCGGCGGCGGGCCGGCCCTTGGGTTCGGCCGAGAGCAGGTGTTGTGTGTAGGAGTGCTGCGGGTCGTCGAAGACCTCGGCCACCGGGCCCTGCTCGACGATCAGGCCCTTGGTCATGACGCAGACCCGGTCGGCCATCTTGCGCACGATGCCGAGGTCGTGGGTGATGAACAGCAGTGCCATGCCGTAGCGCGCCTGCAGGGTCTTCAGCAGCTTCAGGATCTGCGCCTGGATGGTGACGTCGAGCGCCGTGGTCGGCTCGTCGGCGATCAGCAGGTCGGGCTCGTTGGCGAGCGCCATGGCGATCATCACGCGCTGGCGCTGGCCGCCCGAGAGCTGGTGCGGATAGGCATCGAGCCGCTTGGCCGCCTCGGGGATGCCGACCTGCTCCAGCAGTTCGAGCGTGCGCTTTCGCGCGGCATCGCGCGACAGGCCCTTGTGCAGGATCAGCACCTCGTTGACCTGCCGCTCGATCGTGTGCAGCGGGTTGAGCGAGGTCATCGGCTCCTGGAAGATCATCGACACGCGGTTGCCGCGGACGTCGAGCAGCTCGCGGGCCGGCGCGCCGACCAGTTCGCGGCCCTGGAAGCGGATGCTGCCCGTGGGATGCGTGGCCAGCGGATAGGGCAGGAGCTGCAGGACCGACAGCGCCGTCACCGACTTGCCGGAGCCCGATTCGCCCACCAGCGCCACGGTCTCGCCGCGCCGGATGTCGAAGCTCACGCCGCGCACCGCCCGCACGGCATTGTCGCCCGCGCCGAACGTCACCGCGAGGTTTTTGACCTCGAGCAGGGCGGGTGCGCTCATGCCAGCACCTTGCGCGGATTGAAGGCATCGCGCACCGCCTCGCCGATGAACACCAGCAGCGACAGCATGAGGGCGATGATGAAGAAGCCCGTGAAGGCAAGCCAGGGTGCGTTGAGGTTGTTCTTGCCCTGCAGCAGCAGTTCGCCCAGCGACGGCGAGCCGACCGGCAGGCCGAAGCCCAGGAAGTCGAGCGAGGTCAGCGTGGTCACGGAGCCGGCCAGGATGAACGGCAGGAAGGTGAGGCTCGCGGTCATGGCGTTGGGCAGGATGTGGCGGAACATGATGCGCACGTCCATCATGCCCAGCGCCCGGGCCGCCCGCACATAGTCGAAGTTGCGGCCGCGCAGGAACTCCGCCCGCACCAGTCCCACCAGCGCCATCCAGCTGAACAGCAGCATGATGCCGAGCAGGACCCAGAAGCTCGGCTGGATGAAACTCGCCAGGATAATGAGCAGGTAGAGCGTCGGCATGCTCGACCAGATCTCCAGGAAGCGCTGGAAGATCAGGTCGACCAGCCCGCCGAAGTAGCCCTGGGCGGCGCCGGCGGCGATGCCGATGACCGAACTCAGCAGCGTCAGCGCCAGGCCGAACAGGACGGAGATGCGGAAGCCGTAGATCAGGCGGGCCATCACGTCGCGGGCCTGGTCGTCGGTGCCGAGCAGGTGCGACCACGACGGCGGCAGCAGCGCCTTGCGACCCTCGCCCTTCAGCACCGTGTCGTAGCTGTAGGGGATGGGCGGCCACAGGATCCAGCCCTTCTCGCGGATCAGCTTCTGCAGCTCGTCGTCGGTGTAGACCGCGTTGGTCGGGAATTCGCCGCCGAACGTCGTCTCGGGATAGTCCCTGAGCATGGGCGAGTAGAACGCGCCATCGTAGCGGATCAGGATCGGCTTGTTGTTGGCGAGAAGTTCGGCGAACAGCGAGACGAAGAAGAGAAGGCCGAAGACGGCCAGCGAAATCATGCCGCGCCGGCTGGCGCGGAAGGCGGCGAGGCGCCGGCGGTTGAGCGGGCTCATCAGGACCGCGCCTCGAAGTCGATGCGCGGGTCGACCACGGTGTACATCAGGTCGCCCAGGATGCCCATGACGAGGCCGATCAGGCCGAAGAAGTAGAGCGTGCCGAACATGATCGGGTAGTCGCGGTTGAGCGCCGCCTCGAAGCCGAGCAGGCCGATGCCGTCGAGCGAGAAGATCACCTCGATCAGCAGCGAGCCGGTGAACAGCACGCCGACGAAGGCGGCGGGGAAGCCCGCGATCACGATCAGCATGGCGTTGCGGAAGACGTGGCCGTACAGCACGCGGCGCTCGACCAGCCCCTTGGCGCGCGCGGTCAGCACGTACTGCTTGTTGATCTCCTCGAGAAAGGAGTTCTTGGTGAGGAACGTGAGCGTCGCGAACCCGCCGATCACCATGGCGCCGATCGGCAGCGCCATGTGCCAGAAGTAATCGAGCACCTTGTCGATGGGACCGAGCGCGTGCCAGTCCTCCGAGACCAGGCCGCGCAGCGGGAACCACTTGAAGTAGCTGCCGCCGGCGAACAGCACGACGAGCAGCAGGGCGAACAGGAAGCCCGGGATCGCGTTCAGCACGATCAGCGCCGTCGAGCTCGACAAGTCGAAGCGCGAGCCGTCGCGCACCGCCTTGGCGATGCCGAGCGGGATCGAGACGAAGTAGATCAGCAGCGTGGTCCACAGGCCGAGCGAGATCGACACCGGCATCTTGTCGATCACCAGGTCGACGACGCGCTTGTTGCGGAAGAAGCTCTCGCCGAAATCGAACACGAGATAGTTCTTCATCATCAGCAGGAAGCGCTCGTGCACCGGCTTGTCGAAGCCGTACATCTTCTCGATGCGCGCGATCAGCTCCTTGGGCAGGCCGCGCGCGCCGCGGTAGGTGCCGCCGCCGCCCGAGCTGTCGGCCGCCGCCTTGTTCAGGGTCTCGCCGCCGCTGGTGCTGCCCGAGAAGCGCTCCGTCGCGTCGACCGAGGTGCCCTGGATCTGGGCCAGCATCTGTTCGACCGGGCCGCCCGGCGCCGCCTGGATGATGATGAAATTGATGACCATGATGCCGAACAGGGTCGGCACCACCAGCATCAGTCGGCGCAGGATGTAGGCGAGCATCAGTCCGCCGAAAGCGTGCCAGTCATGGGCGCTTCATGTCATGGTCTTCCGGATCGCGAGCCTCCGGCTCGCTCATGAATCCGAGCGAGCCGGAGGCTCGCGGTCCGGAAGAGTATGAGGGCCATTGGGCCGGCGCGCTCCCGGCAACGGTCACTTCTTGTCGCCGCGCTGCAGGGCGCGGTCCTTGGCCTCGTCGATCCACCAGGTGTCGAAGGCGAACGGGGCGTAGCGGGCGCTCTTCTCCGGGCGCCCGAACCGGTTCCAGTAGGCGACGAAGACCTTGTTGTTGTGCCAGTTGGGCACGACGAAATGGCTCCACAGCAGCACGCGATCGAGCGCGCGGGTCACGGCGATCAGGCTCTCGCGGTCCGGTGCGGCAATCAGCGTCTCGATCAGCGAATCGATGGCGGCGTCCTTGATGCCGAGGGTGTTGCGGCTGCCCTTGGTGTCGGCCGACGCGGAGCCCCAGAAGTCGCGCTGCTCGTTGCCGGGCGACAGCGACTGGCCGAAGCCCTCGACCATCATGTCGTAGTCGAACTCGTCCTCGCGGCGCTTGAACTGCGCCGTGTCGACGGTGCGCACGGTCATGTCGATGCCGAGGCGTTCCAGGTTCTGCTTGTAGGGCAGCACGACGCGCTCGAAACTGGCGTCACTCAGCAGCATCTCGAAGGCGAGCTTCTTGCCCGTCTTCGTGTCGGTCATCTTGCCGTCCTTGACCTCCCAGCCTGCCTCCTTGAGGAGCGAGAGCGCGCGGCGTGCGAGGTCGCGGACGTTGCCGGTTCCGTCGGACTCGGGAAGCTTGAACTCCTTGGTGAACACCTCGTCGGGGATCTTGCCGCGCAGCGGCTCGAGGTACTTCAGTTCGGCGGGCGTCGGCAGGCCGGACGAGGCGAGCTCGGAATTGCCGAAGAACGACACGTTGCGCCGGTACAGCCCGTAGAACAGGTTCTTGTTCGACCAGGCGAAGTCGAACATCGTGGCGATCGCCTCGCGCACGCGCCTGTCCTTGAAATAGTCGCGACGGGTGTTGAAGGCGAAGCACTGCATGCCGGTCGGCAGTTCGTGCGGAATCTCGATCCTCTGGATTCGGCCGTCGCGCACCGAAGGTATGTCGTAGGCGGTCGACCAGTTGCGCGCGACGTTCTCCTGGCGGACGTCGAGGTCGCCTGCCTTGAAGGCCTCGAACTGCACCGTGACGTCGCGATAGTACTCGTAGCGGAGGACGTCGAAGTTGCTGCGGCCGCGGTTCATCCAGAGATCCTTCGCCCACCAGTCCTCGATCCGGCGGTAGGCGATGGAGCGTCCGACGTCGAAGCTGTCGACGCGGTAGGGGCCGCTGCCCAGGGGAATCTCGAGCGACACCTTCTCGAAGTCTCGGCTCGCCCACCACTTGGCGGGCAGGACCGGGAGCTGGCCCAGGATCAGCGGCAGCTCCCTGTTGCTGCTGCCCCGGAAGGTGAACAGGACCTTGCGCTCGCCCGCCTTCTCGGCTTTCAGCACGTCTTGATAATAGAAGGCGTAGTTGGGCGAGCCCTTGGTCTTCAGGATGTCGAAGGTGAAGATCACGTCCTCGACGGTGATCGGGCTGCCATCGTGCCAGCGGGCCAGCGGCCTGAGCGTGAAGGCCACCCAGGAACGGTCCTCGGGCCATTCGATGGTCTCGGCGATCAGCCCGTACTCGGTGGAAGCCTCGTCGCGCGAGTTCCAGCACAGCGTGTCCCAGGTTGTCGTGATCCCGGCCGCCGGAACGCTCTTCACGATGAACGGATGCAGCGAGTCGAACGTGCCGCGCGCGCCCAGCCTGACCGTGCCGCCCTTCGGGGCATTGGGGTTGAGGTAGTCGGGCGGTCCGGCGTCGGCGGCGTATTTCGGCGTGCCGTGCATGGCAAAGCCGTGGCTGACCGTCACCTTGGAAGAGCTCTGGGCCCGCAGGATCGCCGGTCCCCCGACACCTCCGCCACCGACCCAGAGGGCCGTGCCGCCCGCCAGTACACCGCGCCGTCCGATCGCCATGCGATGCGCCCCCAAAGCCAGCCCGTTCCGACACCCTATATAGCGTGTCCGAGTTGGGCCGCACTATGGCCGCCGGGTCACATCGCTGTCAGCTTTCACCCTTGATGCCGGCATCCTTTACCAGCTTGCCGTAGCGCGCATAGTCGGCCTTCCACATCGCCAGCACGTCGGCAGGCGAACGCGGCGCGGGGATCTCGCAGCCGGCCCGGGTCAATCGCTCGCGGGTTTCGGCGCCCTGCAGGGCCTTCATCGCCGAGCCGTGCAGGCGCTCGACGATGGCGCCGGGCGTGCCGGCCCGGACGGCGATGGTGTACCAGCTCATCACCTGGGCATCCGCGAAGCCCGCCTCGGCAAAGGTCGGCACGTCGGGCAGGGTCGGCAGGCGCTTGTCGGCCAGCACGGCGAGCGCCCGCAACTTGCCGGACTGGACGTGCTGGATGGCCAGCGGCCCCGGCAGGAGGCCGACCTGCAGGCGGCCTTCCAGAAGATCGGGCAGTCCCGGCGGAATGCCGCGATAGGGCACCGAGGTCATGTCGAACTTGTACTGGTGCTTCAGCAGCTCCGCCGACAGGTGAATCGACGAGCCGTTGCCCGGGTTGAGGTAGTTGAGCTTGCCGGGGTTGGCCCGGCCATACTCGACCAGCTCCTTCAGGGTCTTCACCGGCACCGCCGGATTGACCGTCGCCACCGACGTTGCGATGGCGACCAGCGCCACCGGCTGGAAGTCGGCGAGCGCATCGTAGGGAACCTGCTGGAGATGCGGCACCACGACATGGGCGATGGTCGACATGACCCAGGTGTAGCCGTCGGCCGGCGCCTGCGGGATCATCGCTGTGGCGAGGGTGGAATTGCCGCCGGGCTTGGGCTCGACCACCACCGGCTGGCCGAGATCGACCTGCATGGGGTCGGCCAGCGCGCGCGTGACGATATCGACGATGCCGCCGACCGGATAGGGGACGAGAAAGCGCATGGGCTTGGTGGGAAAGGCCTGAGCCGACGCCCGCGGCGCCACCGCAAAGGCTGCGGCTGCCCCCAGTGCCGCGCGGCGGCTTAACGTGTTCATTGTGATCCTCCCTGCAGGCTTGTGGCGACGTTACGTATCGGCCGTCGCCTTGTCACCCTTCCCCGGCCTCGGCTAGATGTCGACGATGACAACAGCCTCTTCGCAGCCCTACATCCTGGCGCCGTCTCCCCTCAGCGGCCTTTCGCTGAGCTACGCTCTTGCGAACGGGGCGGATGCGCACGAGGCGTTGCGCGGCCTCGCCGCCGGCTTCGAGCCGGGCTGGGGCACGGTGGGCATCGGCGAGCCGCTGACCCGGGCGATCGGCCGACAGATTCCAGGCTTGCGACCTTTTCCGGCGATGTCGGCGCCCGGCTGTGGCGTGCCGTCGACCCAGCAGCCGCTGTGGATTCTGGTGGCGGCCGCCGATCAGGGCGGCGTCTTCGACATCTTCCGGAAGGTCGAGGCGCTTGCCGCCGAGGCGTTCGTCCTGACCGATTCGATGCCGACCTTCATCTACACCGGGCATCGCGATCTCACGGGCTACGAGGATGGCACGGAGAACCCGAAGGGCAAGGCCGCGGCCGCGGCGGCCATCGTCGAGGCAGGTCCGGGCGAGACAGGTAGGGGCCTTGCCGGGTCGAGCTTCGCGGCCGTTCAACGCTGGGAACACGACCTCGATCATTTCAACAGCCATCCGGAGAAGGTGCGCGACGCCATGATGGGACGGCGCCGCCGCGACAACGCCGAACTGCCGCGCGCGCCGGCCACCGCGCACGTCAAGCGCAGCACGCAGGAGGACTTCGATCCGCCGGCCTTCATGATGCGCCGGTCGATGCCGTGGGCGACCGTGTGGGGCCAGGGCCTGGAATTCATCGCCTACGGGCGCTCGCTCGATGCCTACGAGCGGGTGATGCGGCGCATGGCCGGCCTCGACGACGGCATCGTCGACGCGTCGTTTGCCTATTCCCGGCCCGTGACCGGCGGCTACTATTGGTGTCCCCCGGTCCGCAGTGGGAAACTCGACCTGCGGATTCTCGGCCTCCAGGTTTGACTCGACGGCGGACGCGTCTCAGGCTCGTCCCATGACCGACACCATGGCCTTCGCGCCCGAGTACGACGTGCCGCTCGACTACATGCGGCGCACGCGCGACTACTATCTGGCGCTGGGCTACGACAACCCCTACCGCTGGGCGCACTACGTCGATGCGCCGTTCCAGCCGCTGAAAAAGCCGCTGAAGGACAGCACGCTGGCGCTGATCACCACGGCGGCGCCCTACCAGCCCGACAAAGGCGATCAAGGGCCGGGCGCGGCCTACAACGCCGCCGCCAAATTCTACACGGTCTTCTCGGGCGACACCGCGGCCGACCATGACACGCGCATCTCCCACATCGGCTACGACCGCAAGCACACCGCGGCCACGGACAGCAACACCTGGTTCCCGTTGCCGCTGATGCGCGAGTTCGGCCGTCAGGGCCGCTTCCGGCTGGCGCCGCGCTTTCATGGCGCGCCGACCAACCGCAGCCAGCGCGTGACCCTCGAAACCGACGCGCCGGAAATCCTGGCGCGCTGCCGGCAGGACCAGGTCGATGCCGCGCTGCTCGTGCCCACTTGACCCGTCTGCCACCAGACCGTGAGTCTGGTCGCCCGATATCTCGAACGGAACGGCATCCCGACGGTGGTCATGGGCGCGGCGAAGGACATCGTCGAATATGCCGGTGTGCCGCGCTTCCTGTTCAGCGACTTCCCGCTCGGCAATTCCTGCGGCAAGCCGCACGAGCCCGACACCCAGGCCTTTACCCTCGATCTGGCGCTGAAGCTGTTCGAGAGCGCCGTCGGCCCGCGCACCACGGTGCAATCGCCGCTGCGCTGGACCGCGGATGGCGACTGGAAGAACGATTACAACAACATCGCCCGCCTGCCGCCGGAAGAGGTCGCCCGGCGCCGCGCCGAGTTCGACAAGGTGAAGCAGGTGGCGCTCGGCCAACGCAAGCAGGCGGGCGTGGCGTAGAGCGTGTTCCGATAATGTGGAACAACGACAGCCTCATGCTGAGGAGCGGCCGCAGGCCGCGTCTCGAAGCATGGGCGACAAACGTGGTGCTCGTTCCCATGCTTCGAGACGCCGCGCTTCGCGCGGCACAGGGCGGGGATTACCCCGCCCGACTCAGCATGAGGTTGGGTTGAAATGAGCAAGCCGTTCGCCGGGATAAAGATCCTCGACTTCACGCGTGTCCTCGCGGGACCCTACGGCTCCTACCAGCTCGCGCTGCTGGGTGCCGATGTCATAAAAGTCGAATCGCGCGAAGGCGACGACATGCGCTTCGGCAACCGCGCCGATGCCTGGGAGAAGCGCGGCCTGGCCGCTCCCTGGGTCGCGGTCAATGCCGGCAAGCGTTCCATCACGCTCGATCTCAAGAAGCCCGAGGCGATCGAGGCGGTGAAGCGGCTCGTGACCAGGGCCGACGTGGTGATGGAGAATTTCAGGCCGGGTGTGATGGACGGTCTCGGCATCGGCTACGAGACGCTGCGCGCGATCAATCCCAAACTGATCTACTGCGCCGTCTCAGGCTTCGGCCAGGTCGGTCCCCAAGCCAAGACGGCGGCGTTCGACGGCATGATCCAGGCGATGTCCGGCCTGATGTCGATCACGGGCTTTGAGTCGAACGGCCCCACGCGCGTGGGTTTCGCCGGCGCCGACGTGATGTCGGGCGCGACGGCCGCGTTCGGCGTCGCCTCGGCGCTGTTCCAGCGCACCCACACTGGCCGGGGCCAGCTCGTCGACGTCGCCATGATCGACGCAGTGATGGGCTACCTCGCCCAGCAGTTCACCGAACACATGATGACCGGTCGCGTGCACGGCCAGAGCGCCAACCTCTCGGTCACGCGCAAGCCCACCGGCGACCTTTATAAGACCAGGGACGGCTGGATCGTGCTCGCGGTCATGACCGAGCCGCAGTTCCAGCGCCTGATGAAGACGCTCGGCCGCGAGGACGCGCTGGCCGATCCGCGCTTCGCCGACTGGCCGAGCCGCATCCAGCACAACAAGGCGCTGCACGATCTCATCGAGGAGGTGATGAAGCAGCGGACCTCCGCCGATTGGGTCGATCAGTTCGCCCGGGACGATATTCCGGCCGGCCGCGTGCTCAGCATTCCCGAAACCGCCCAGCTCGACCTCTTCCAGCACCGCACCGTGCTGCAGACCGTCGAGACCGAGCATGGCCCGATCAGGATGGTGGGATCGGGCTTCCGCCTCGAACACGGCGGCGGCTCGGTCGAGCGCCCGCCGGCCACGCTGGGGCAGCATACCGACGAGGTGCTGGCCGAGGCGGGTTATTCGCCGGCCGAGATCGCCCGGATGCGCGCGGCCAAGGTCGTCTAGCGCCGGACGAGGCGATCGTGTGGGGCGGTTGGCCGGGCCGTCCTGCCGGCATGAGAAAGGCCTCAGAAAAACTTGACGAATCCGCAGGTTTTGAGCTATTTTTATGTCAGGTTGGGCCATGTAAGGCCCGCCGACCGAACGCCCGCCGGACCACAGGGCGGAGTTTACTCCGCCCGAATCCGCGGGCGTTTTTCTTTGACCTCCACAGGACCTGAAAATGACCTCGATCAAACGCTGCTGGCGGCCGCAGGGCCGCTTCCTGCGCGAATTCGCGCGCACCGGCTCGGTCTCCGCCGCCTGCCGCGCCGCGGGCCTTGCCCGCCGTACGGTCTACCGCTGGCGCGACGCCGATGCCGACTTCCGTCGCCGCTGGGACGCCGCCCGCGGGCGCGCCATAGAACATCTCCGCGACACGGCCATAGAGCACGCCCTGGTCGGCGACGAAATCCCGGTCTGGCACGATGGCCGGATCGTAGACCATGTCCGGGAGCCCGACCCCCAGGCCTTGTGGCAACTGCTGCAACTCCTGCAGCCGGACACCTACGGACCGCGGGCGGCCGAGCTGCAGGCCCGGCGCGCGCGCAACGCCGACCTCGCGCGCCGGCTGGACGAGGCGGACGAGCGGGTCGCGGCCTACGAGGCCAAGCAGCGGGCCCAGATCGAGCGGGCGCCGCGGGATTCCCACGAGGCGGAGTAGGTTGTGCCGGTGGCACAGCCGATCGGGGGGCGATCTGCCTGTCGGTTCAAGGGCATGAGCCGGCTTTCTGGCACAGGCAGCGGCACACGGCGTGGCACACGGGCTGTGCCAAAAAGCCGGTCCAATCCGGGCTCGGAGGGGGGCGTTCGCTCGCCTTGCGCCCGCCATGTCGCTGGGGGAGACTCGCCGCCGTCGGCTCGTAGTACTTATGAGCCTTCCCTGGTTAGAGGCATGATCTGGCGATGAAACGGCTGCGGACCCTGTTCGGGATCGGCTTGGGACTCGCGGTCGTCGTGGGTGCCGGCTGGTATATTTCTCAGGGCGGAACATCGGCTCCCAAGACCCAGGCAGGCCGCTCCCCGCCCGGTGCCGGTGTGCCGGTCGGCGTTGCCGCCGCGGCCAAGGGCGACATTCCCGTGGTCATCCGAGCGCTCGGCACGGTGACGCCGCTCGCCACCGTCAACGTCAAAACCCAGATCACCGGAAAGCTCGTCGAAGTCCACCTCAAGGAGGGCCAGATGGTCAAGGAGGGCGAGTTGCTCGCCGTCGTCGACCCGCGCACCTACGAAGTCGCCCTACAACAGGCGCAGGGCCAGCTGCAGCGCGACGAGGCGCTGCTCAAGAACGCCCAGATCGACCTCGAGCGCTACCGGAAGCTGGTCGCCCAGGACTCGATCGCCCGCCAGCAGCTCGACACCCAGGCGGCGCTGGTCCGCCAGTACGAAGCCGCCCTGATCATCAACCAGGCGCTGGTCGATGCCGCGAAGCTCAATGTCACCTACACCCGGATCGTGGCGCCGTTGACCGGCCGCATCGGCCTGCGCCAGGTCGACCGGGGCAACTACGTGACCATGGGCGATGCCACGAGCATCTGCGTGATCATCCAGGTGCAGCCGATCTCGGTGGTCTTCACCATTCCGGAGGACAGCCTTCCGGCGGTGCGCCGGCGCCTGCGCTCCGGCGCGACGCTCGAGGTGCGGGCGCTCGACCGCGCCCAGAAAGTCGAGCTGGGCCTCGGCCGGCTCGACACCAGCGACAACCAGATCGACGCGACCACCGGCACGGTCAAGCTCCGCGCCGTCTTCGAGAACGCCGAGGAGAACCTGTTTCCCAACCAGTTCGTCAATGTCCGCCTGATGGTCGAGACGGTGAAGGACGCCACCGTCGTGCCGTCGGCCGCCATCCAGCGCGGCCAGCCCGGCACGTTCGTTTATCTCGTGAAGCCCGACGAAACGGTGGAGATCCGGGTCGTCGATCTCGGCGCGACCGACGGCGAGCGGGTCGCCATCACCAAAGGCCTGCAAGTGGGCGACCTCGTGGTGATCGACGGCACCGACCGCCTGCGCGACGGCGCCAAGATCCGCC
>JAIETA010000286.1 GCA_019745575.1 Reyranella sp.
ACGCCCTGATCGAGGGCCGCCGCCGCAAGGCCAAGAACGTCGTCGTCACCATGTGCATCGGCGGCGGCATGGGCGCCGCCGGCCTGTTCGAGGTGGTGCAGTAAGCGAAGAGAACGTTCGCCTTCATTCTCCTCTCCCCCGGTAGGGGGAGAGGAACATGAGGAGAGCCGGATGAGTTCACCGCTTGTTGCGGCGAAGATCCTCGACGTCCTTCCACATCAGGAACTGCGGGCCGAGATCGGCGATGGTGGGCGCGCCGATCTGCGCCTGGGTGAGGTCGATCTCGCGGCGGAAGATCTGCAGCGCCGTGGAGGCGCCGGCCACGCCGCCCGCGGTCACGCCGTAAAGCGTCGGCCGGCCGACGAAGCAGAACTTGGCGCCCATGCACAGCGCCACGATGGCATCCATGCCGCGGCGGATGCCGCCGTCGAACATCACCGTCATCTTGTCGCCGACGGCGTCGCGGATGGCGGGCAGCACTTCCAGCGGCGACGGCGCGATGTCGAGCTGACGGGCGCCATGGTTCGAGACCATGATGCCGTCGACGCCCAGCGCCTGGGCGCGGATGGCGTCGTCGGGGTGCATGATCCCCTTCAGCACGAAATTGCCCTTGAAGAGCTCGCGGTAGCGCTCGACGTGCTTCCAGCTCATCGGCGCGCGGTTCTGGTAGGCCACGAGATCGGCCACCTTGTCGGCCGTGGCGTCGGGGCCGGCATACTTCGCCCAGTTGTCGAAGAACGGCGTGCCGTGACGCAGCCACTGCATCATCCAGGCCGGATGCATCAGCGCCTCGAATTTGGTCTTCCAGGTGAGTTTCAGCGGCCTGGTCCAGCCGTTGCGCGTGTTGCGCTCGCGGTTGGACCCCTCGGGCACGTCGACGGTGAAGACCAGCGTCCTGAGGCCGGCGTCGCTCACGCGCTTGATCATGTCCTCGGAGACGGCCTGATCCTTGGCCGAGTAGAGCTGGTACCAGCCGTGATCGGGGGCGAGCTTGCCGAGATCCTCGATCGAGCCGGTGCTGGAGCCCGACATGATGAAGGGCACGTTGGCGTCGCGCGCGGCCTCGGCCAGCATCAGGTCGGCGCCGTGGCGGAAGAGGCCGGCGAGGCCGGTCGGCGCGATGCCGATCGGGCTCGAATAGGTGCGGCCGAACAGCGTCGTCGACTGGTCGCGGACGGAGACGTCGACCAGATAGCGCGGCACGATGCGCGCCTGGCGGAAGGCCTGCTCGTTGGTGACGAGGCCGACCTCGTCGTCGGTACCGCCCTCGATGAAGTCGTAGGCGACCTTGGGCAGCCGCTTCTTGGCCAGCTTGCGCAGATCGTCGATGTTGACCACGCCCTGCATTGCACGTCACCCCCGCTAGCGTCCGATTATCATGAGTGAACTGATCCTTCACCACTACGATTTCTCGAATTTCGCAGAGAAAGCGCGGCTGATACTGGGCTACAAGGGCCTGGCGTGGCGCGGCGTTGAAATTCCGCCGATCGCGCCCAAGCCGAAGCTCGTGCCGCTCACCGGCGGCTACCGCCGCACGCCGGTGCTGCAGGACGGCGCCGACGTCTGGTGCGACACCAACCTGATCGCCCGCGAGCTGGAGCGGCGCGTGCCCTCGCCCACTTTGTATCCCGCGGCGACGGCGGGCGCCGACGAGGCGCTCGCACGCTGGGCCGAGCATCAGTTCATGCGGCCGACGGCGCTCTACGTCTCCGGCATCAACGCCGACTACATGCCGACCGGTCTGCACGAGGATCGCGCCCGCCTGCACGGCCTGCCGCCGCCCTCGATCGAGGCGGTGCGGGCGGCCGCGCTGCGCAACCTCCATCTCGCAAGACCGCAGATCAAGTGGCTGGCCGACATGCTGGCCGACGGCCGGCCCTATCTGCTGGGCCGCGTGCCCTGCATCGCCGACTTCGCCGCCTACCATGTCGTCTGGTTTTATCGCGGGCGGCATATCGATTGCCGCGCGGTGTTGGACCCCTATCCGAAGCTGATCGCCTGGCGCGACCGCATGGCCGCGATCGGCCACGGCGCACGTACCGACATCGAGGCGGGTGTCGCCCTGGCCGAGGCCCATGCTGCCGAGCCGGCCACCCCGCGCCCGTCGCAGCCTCAGGAGGGCGATCCCGAGCCCGGCCAGCGCGCCCGCGTGCGGCCGGCCGACAATGCCAAGGACTGGGTCGAGGGCGAGGTGCTGTTCATCGATGCTCACGAGATCGCGCTGCTGCGCCGCGATCCCCTCGTCGGGCGGGTCGCCGTGCATTTTCCGCGATTGGGTTACGATTGGCGCGCCGTCCGGCCCTAGCCTTCGACGGCCCGCCGCTCGGCTTCGGCAACGGGCAGCGAGGCGAGTTCTCGCACCGTGACCGGCTTTACGGGCGGGCGCAGCCGGTAGTAGCCGACCTCGGCCGGCGTCAGGCCGCGCCGCGCGGCGATCAGTTCGGTGACGGTGAGGCCGCACAGCCGGCCCTGGCACGGGCCCATGCCGCAGCGCAGGAAGGCCTTCATCTGATTCGGGCCCTCGCAGCCCAGGTCGGCAGCGGCACATATCTGCGCGGCCGTGACCTCCTCGCAGCGGCAGACGATCGTCTCGCCCTCGGGTTGACGGAAGGAGTCGGCGGGCCGGTTCAGCCAATCGAGGAAAGGCCGGCCCATTTCCTCGCGCTGCAGTCTCTGGCGAATGGTCTGAAGGTCCGGCACGAAGGCCTCGGGCCGAAGCGCGCGGATCGCGGCACAGGCTGCGATGCGGCCGCGCTCGGCTGCTGCCGTGCCGCCGGCAATACCCGCGCCGTCGCCAGCCACAGCGATGCCGGGCACGGAGCTGCCGAAATCCTCATCCAGCACCGGCTGGAAGCAGAGCTGGCGCGCGTTCCACTCGTGGGCCACGCCCGCCGCCATCGCGAGGTTGACGTTGGGCACGACGCCGTGGTGCAGCAGCAGCAGGTCGGCTGGCAGGCGACGGCCGTTGAAGGCCACTTCGCGCAGCCTGTCGTCGCCTGCCGCCTCGAGCCCGTCGACGCGGATGACCGGCACTTTGGCCCTCACCTCGCGCAGGAGCGTCAAGCCCTTGGCAGCATAGGGCGACAGCAGGAAGTCAGGCAGATGCGGCAGCGCGTGCAGCCAGTTGCGCCGCGGCATGGTGTCGAGGATGGCCTCGATGCGACCACCGGCGCGCAGAATCTGCGCCGCCAGCAGCCAGAGCAGCGGCCCGCCACCGGCCATCACCGTGCGGCCGGCAGGCACCATCCCTTGCGCCTTGAGCAGGGTCTGGGCGCCGCCGGCGCTCATTACGCCGGGCAGCGTCCAGCCCGCGATGGGAAACGGTCGTTCCAGCGACCCGGTGGCCACGATCACGCGGCCGGCCTGGATGATGCGCGCTTGGCCTCCGACCGAGACGCCGACGAGGCGCGCGGAATCGAGACTCCACACCGTGGCTCCGGTCATGATCCGGGCGCCGCTCGCGCGGGCTTCGGCGGCGAGATCCGCGCCAGCCCAGTAGTCCTCGCCCAGGATCGACCGGTCGGCGACCGGGGTCGAGCCGATGGCCCGGTAGATCTGGCCGCCGACGCCTGGATTTTCGTCGAACAGCACCGTCGAGAGGCCGGCGCGCGCCGCCAGCGCCGCTGCGGCGAGCCCCGCCGGGCCGCCGCCGACAACGACGAGGTCGTAGTGCGATTCGAAGTCCGACGCCTGCGTCATCGCCCGGCCTCGCGCCGACCGATCTGTGTTTCGACCACCATGCCATCGCGCACCGGCACGAGGCAGCCTTGCCGGCTGCCTATTCCGTCGATGGTGACCAGGCACTCGAAGCAGACTCCCATCAGGCAATATGGTGCCCGCGGCGCGCCGGAGGCCGGCGTGGTGCGGCAATGGTCGAAGCCGGCCGCCAGCAGGGCCGCCGCAACGGTGTCGCCAGTCCGCGCCGCGACCGGCCGGCCGTCGACCACAAGGACGACTTCCGATCCGGAGTCAGCCAGGCGCCTGAACATGGAACCTCCGTGCGCTAAAGGGCTCGACTACCGACGGGTCGAGCGCCCCGCGGGCGATCATCGGCGCCAGGGTCAGCGCATGGTTGGCGGCGAGCGTCACGCCGGAATGGCAGCACACGACGAAGGCGCCGCGATGCGTCGTGGACTCGTCGTAGATGGGGAATCCGTCCCGGGTCATGACGCGAATCGCGCTCCAGGTGCGCACGACGTTGGCGTCGGCGAGCAACGGAAAGACGCGCAGCGCCCGCTCGGCGATCTTGGCGCTGACCCCGAGCGTCAACCCCGCGGGATCGATGCTGTCTTCATGGCTGTCGCCCATCATCACCGTGCCTTCGTCGGTCTGGCGCAGTGTGCTGATCGGGTGATGCAGAAACGGCCGCAGGCGCTCGGTGACGACGATCTGGCCGCGCTCGGGCCGCATCGGCGCTTCGAGCCCGACCATCGGCGCCAGCCGCATGTTGGCATTGCCGGCGGCCAGTGCCACTCGCCCGGCGCGGACCTCCCCGTGGCTCGTGGCAAGGCGGAAGACACCGCCGTCGCGAGCGATGGCATCGACGCGGTGGCTGGGCAGATAGCGCACGCCCCGGAGGGCGATCGCCGTGTGGAGCGCACGGAACAGGCGGAGCGAGTTCACGTGGCCGTCGAGCGGACTGTAGCTGGCGCCCACCACGTCGGGCCCGATGTCGGGCAGCATCTTCGCGAGCTGTGTACGGTCGAGAATCTCGGCCCGGATATCGACCGCCCCCGGCTGGTTGTGCAGCCGTTTCAGGGCGGTGGCACGCGCCTCGAGTTCCCTGTCCGACAGACAGATGTGAAAGCCGCCCGGGCGCTGGAAGCAGACGTCGAGCCCGGTCTCGTCGCGGAGCAGGGCCGCGAAGCCTGCCCAGGCATCCGAGGAGCGGACGGTCCATGCCGAGTAGGGCGCGAGGCCCAGCCCCTTGCTCTGCACCCAGACCAGGGCGAAGTTGCCGCGGCTCGCCCGCACGGCGCGGTCGCCCTCGTCGAGCAGCGCCACGCGGCAGCCGGCGCGCGCCAGCCCCCACGCCGTCGCCGCACCGACCAGCCCGCCGCCGACCACGGCTACGTCGTAATCCTCCCTCATCGCCGGCATATTGCCGTCCACCACGCGGCTAGGCGAGCATGAAGGTCAGCTCATGCTTGTTGTGATGAAGGTGCAAGAGCCGGGCGCCGGGGATCGCGGCAAAAGCTTCGGCCGAGTCGTGATCGGTATCGCCCTGGAACTTCAGCGTGCAGACGAAGTTCCTGGCCAGTCCCGAAGCGCGCCAGCGCTCGACCAGCGCCAGCAGCCGGGCGGGATAGCAGACGATGTCGGAGAACAGCCAGTCGACCGGCCCGACGCTCGCGGGATCGAGGGCGAAGGCGCTTTCGCCGCGCCATTCGACACCGGCCATGGCGGCGACCCTGGGGTCGAGCGGCGCCTTGTCGACCGCCACCACCTGCGCACCAAGCTTTGCCAGGACGTAGGTCCAGCCGCCAGGCGAGGCGCCGAGATCGAGGCAGCGCTCGCCGGGCTGCGGCCAACGACCCAGCCGCGTCAGCGCCTCCCAGACCTTCAGATAGGCGCGGTTGGGCGGTCCTTCGCGATCCTCGACGAACGCCACTTCGCCATTGGCAAACGGCGAACTGCAATGCGCCGCCGCCAGCAACCGGTCGGGCGCCAGCAGGGTCCAGGAACCCAGCGGCGCGGAGGGAGCGGCGGCAGGAAAGACGACAGGTCTGGCCGAAACGTGCGGCAGCTTGTCCTGAACGAGGGCGGCTCGGCGATGGTGCAGCGGCGCATACATGGCCCAGTTGCGCTGGATGTCGCGCAGCGCCCTGGCCGCGCTGCCGATGGAGGCGGCCGGCAGTTCGACGCAATCGTGCCAGACGTTGGCCGACCATGCCGAGGCCACGGCTGCACCGTCGCAGATCAGGAGCCGCCCATGCGTCGCGCGCGGCACGACGCCGTAGCGCTGCAGCTCTTCGTGCGCCTGTGCTTCGAGCCCTTCGACGGCGAGATAGGCGGTCGTCATTCTCCGGTGCGAACCTTGAATCTTTTCAACCTCAACGTAACAGACTGCCCATAGCCGATCTGACAAACCTCGTGATAGCGTCCCGCCCGCAATGAAGGAGAATATCATGTTCAAGACGATGCGTTTGACGGTTGTGGCTCTCGCCGGCTCGTTCCTGGCCGCGGGAAGCGCCTTCGCCCAGGGCGCGGCGGGCACCACGCCGATCGTCGGCATCTCGACCGTGACCAACTACTCCGTGGACGGGCGCGTCACCGCCATCGATCCGGCGACGCGCAACGTCACCCTGACGACGCCGAACGGCTCTACCGTCAGCCGCAAGGTCAGCCCGGACATTACCAACCTCGGTGTCGTCAAGGTCGGCGACGACGTCTTTGTCGGCTACGAGGAGAAGTTCACCTTCGTGTTGTCCGGCCCCAATGCCCGGCCGCCGCGCGATCGCGACAACAGCGTCGTCGTCGGCACCGCCGGCCCCAAGGCCGAAGCCGGCGTCGCCCTCAACCAGCTGGTCGCGAACTGGTGGGTCGTCGGTGTCGATCCTGCGGCGGGTCGGATATCGCTCGTCAATCCGGCCGGCGGCGAGGTCCGCACCTTCGGCGTGAGCGCCGCGGAAGCCCGCGCCCAGCTGCCGCGCATCAAGAACGGCGACTATCTGACCGCCATCGACAGCACCATCCTGGTCGTGTCGATCTTGCCCAAGAAGTAGAAGCGAGCGGAAACGGCGCCGGCGGTCAGGCTGTCGGCGCACCGGGCTTGAAGCTGGCGAGCGCCTCCAGACGATCGGGGGCGCTCACCACCTGGGTGCCTTCCGGCACGACGCCGACGGCGGCATTGCCGATCGCCAGCTTGCGGATGGCCCGTGCCGCCGCCTGGCCACGATCGACGCCGCGCCACTTCGCCAAGGCTTCGGATATCCGCACGGCAGGTTTGTAAACCAGCGGCAGAAAATGTCCCGCCTGCGTCCACGGCACCTGCAGCTTCCGGCCGATCTCCCCGCCGAGCAGCCAATAGGTGGCGCCGCGCATGAGCCAGAGCTGGAAGCGGCGCATCGGCGCCGACGGATTCCCGATGCCGGCCACGGCCTCGAGCGTCGTCTGCGCGAGCGCGATGCCTTCGGCGTCCGGTTCCGGGTTGGTCAGCATCCAGAGATCCCAGTAGCGGCCGCAATCGGTCTCGTTGACGTAGGGCAGCAGGACCTTCTCGACGCCGAGCAGCGCCGCCGTGTGGCGCCAGAAGAGGTAGTAGCCTTCCTTCTCCTCGGCGGTGAACCGGTAACCCATGCGCTGCAGGCTATCGATCATGAGCTTCGAGAAACCCACCACCTGGAAGAAGAGGTCGCCCTGGTTGATCGGCTCGCCCCAGGCCTCGCGATCCCAGGCGCCCGAGCCCCGGATCATGCGCCGCACGAAGGCATGGATCAGGCGGACATGCAGCGTCGTCTTGTAGCCGTCCTGGTCCCGGTGCAGGCCGCCCGGCCGGTGCAGCTCGATCCACCAGGCATTGATCTGGGTCAGGCGATGGATCGTGTCCTTCTTCAAGGTCCCGGTCATCACCAGCGGCTTCATGGCCGGCGGCGACCAGTAGTCGATCATCAGCGAGGCGCATTGCAGCACCAGGCCGGCGCTGTCGCCGGCCCGGGCGACGGCGGCGCTGCCGCGCTCCATCTTCTCGCGCTCCTCGGGAGTCGGTTCCGGCGGCAGCGAGGCGATCAGGGCGGCGAGTTCGGGCGGGGCGTCCGGAACGGCGGCGATACCCTCCTCCAGCGCCTTCAGCACCATCGGCCACCAGCGGCCGTGGAACAGATGCAGCGCCTCGACTGCGGCGTCGGCCAGGGGATCGGCATGCATGATGGCCGCCGCATAGGTCCCCGCCAGGACCCCATGCCGGCGCGACGCTTCGGCACCGTTGAGAATGCGGCTTTTCGACATCCATTGCCTCCTGCGAGGCAGCAGATACCACCCTTTTTGTCGCTGTACACGGTGGTTTCGCCGGGGGTTCGTGCGCTAACCTTCGGCCAACACGGAGGAATTCATGGCGAAGTTCGGTATCGGTCAATCGGTCCGCAGGGTAGAAGATCCGCGCCTTCTGACGGGCGGCGGGCGCTACACCGACGACACCAAACTCTCGGCGCCGGCGGCGCGCGCCTGGGTGCTGCGCAGCCCGCACGCCCATGCCGACATCAAGCGCATCGACACGGCGGCGGCGAAAAAGGCGCCGGGCGTGCTGCTGGTGCTGACCGGCGAGGACGTGAAGAAGGCGGGCTTCGGCGATCTGCCCTGCCTGGTGCCGGTGCCCAATCGCGACGGCACGCAGCGCGCCGACACGCCACGGCCGATGCTGGCGTACACCCGCGTCCGCCACGTCGGCGATCCGGTGGCGCTGGTGGTGGCCGAGACGCTGGAGCAGGCCAGGGATGCCTCCGAACTGATCGAAGTCGATTACGAGGCGCGCCCGCACACCGTCGGCACCTTCGAGTCGTCGCAGCCCGGCGCCCCGCTGGTCCACGACCACATCAAGGGCAACCTGGTGTTCGACTGGGAGATGGGCGACCGCGCCAAGACCGAGGCGGCCTTCGCCAAGGCCGCCAAGGTCGTAAAACTGCAGATCGTCAACAACCGCCTGGTCGTGAACTCGATGGAGCCGCGCGGCGCCATCTGCGAGTACGACGCCAAGGACGATCGCTCCACGCTGTGGGTCTCCTCGCAGGGCGTCAGCGTCATCCGGCCCGTGGTGGCCGACATGATCCTGAAGATCGGCCAGCCCAAGCTCCGCGTGCGCACGGGCGACGTGGGCGGCGGCTTCGGCATGAAGATCTTCGTCCATCCGGAGTATCCGCTGGTCGTGTGGGCCAGCCGAACGCTCAAGCGCACGGTGAAGTGGATCCCCGACCGCCAGGAGGCGTTTCTGTCGGACGTTCAGGGCCGCGACCATGTCTCGATCGCCGAGATGGCGCTCGACAAGGACGCCAGGTTCCTCGGCCTGCGCGTCACGACCTATGCGGCGCTTGGCGCCTATCTCAGCCATTTCGGCGCCTTCATCCCGACCATGGCGGGCTCGGGCATGCTGGCCGGCCTCTACCAGACGCCGGCGGTCTATGTGAACGTGAAGGGCGTCATGACCAACACCGTACCGACCGATGCCTATCGCGGCGCCGGCCGGCCGGAGGCGGCCTACCTGCTCGAACGCTTCGTCGACCACATCGCCCGCGAGTGCGGCCTCACGCCCGACGAGATCCGCGCCCGCAACCTGGTGAAGCCCGCCCAGATTCCCTGGAACACGGCGCTGGGCGACACCTACGACAGTGGCGACTTCGACAACGTCATGCGCAAGGGCATGGAGAAGGCCGACTGGAAGGGCTTCCCCGCCCGCCGCGCCGCTTCGCTCGCCAGGGGCAAGTGGCGCGGCATCGGCATGGCGACCTACGTCGAGAAGTGCTCCGGCGGCGCGCCCGAGAGCGCCATCGCGCAGTTCAACGACGACGATACGATCACCGTCTATGTCGGCGTGCAGACCAACGGCCAGGGCCACGAGACGGCCTTTACCCAGATCATGTCGGCCAGGCTCGGCGTCGACGCCGACCGCATCCGCATCGTGCAGGGCGACAGCGACTTCACGCCCGAGGGCATGACCGGCGGCAGCCGCTCCATCCCGGTGGCAGGCGCGGCCGTGATGGGCGTGTCGGACAGGATCATCGAGAAGGGCAAGCTGGTGGCGGCCAGCGTCATGGAGGCCGCCGCCGCCGACATCGACTACAAGGACGCCACCTTCCGCATCGTCGGCACCGATCGCAGCATGAGCCTGTTCGAGGTCGCCCGCGCCGCCCGCGATCCCAAGCATCTGCCGAAGGGCGAGGCGCCCGGCCTCGACGACAAGTTCACCCGCACCCCGACCGCCGCCACCTTCCCCAACGGCTGCCACATCTGCGAGCTCGAGGTCGACCCCGACACCGGCACGCTCGAAATCCTGAACTACAACATCATGGACGATTTCGGCACGGCGCTGAATCCGCTGCTGCTGATGGGCCAGGTCCATGGCGGCGTGGGCCAGGGCATCGGCCAGGCACTCACCGAGAAGACGGTCTACGACAGCGACTCGGGCCAGCTGCTCAGCGGCTCGTTCATGGACTACGCGCTGCCGCGCGCCGACGTGGTGCCGCCCGTCAACTTCGACATGCACAACAGCCTGTGCACGACCAATCCGCTGGGCGTCAAAGGCGCGGGCGAGGCCGGCGCCATCGGCGCCCCGCCGGCGGTGATCAACGCCATCGTCGACGCCCTTCATCCCCACACCGGCCTGAAACACATCGATATGCCGGTGACGGCGGCCTCGCTGTGGGCGGCGATCGAGGCCAACCGGGGCAAGAAGGCGGCGTAATTTGCCGGTGTCACACCAAAGTGTCACACCAAGTTGAGACAAATGTTGTGACACAGGTTGAGCGCCCACCTGTGACATCGAGCGGAATCTGACCCTGCGGCCCCGCCTCGGGCGGCCACAGATGACCGTCTAATCAGCTCTCGGATGCGTTGACCGCACCGCGGTCCACCCCTCTGCCGGACGGATCGTCGGCGGGGCAGCCTTTGCTTGCTACTCACGGCTCAGCACTCGGGTACGGACTACCCGGTACAGGTCGCGGGACCTCCCCTCATCCTCCAGGGATACATACCGACGGGCGCGCCGGGCGGGGCATGGTCAAAGGTTCGTGGTGGCGGGACGCCACCGGCCCACGAAAAAGGCCGCTCCGGGCAAGTGAACCGGGCGGCCCGCGCATTACGCACGTCGTGGCAACGTATCAGAAATATAGCACGGAATCTGTTGAACCTGTCAAATTTTCTTTAAACTTTTTCGAGTGCTGGCATTTTGCCAGCAGAGGCCGTCACGGAGCCCTATTACTTGTGGCTGGAAGCGCCGCTACGGCGCCTCGTAGCCCATGTAGCGGGCGATCTTCCAGCTGCCGTCGGGCTGGCGGCGGAACACGTCGAGGCCAGGCTCCTTCGATTCCACCGGCGTCGCGGCGCCGGCCAGCGTGATCCCGAGCGTCCAGACGAGGCGGACGACGGCCATGTCGCCCGACACGATGATCTCCTTGATGTCGAAGGCATAGGTGAACTGCTTCGTCCGGTCGGCGAGCGACCGCTGCAGCAGCGCACACAGGTCGGCGTACCTGCGCTCGGGGAAGCCACGATAGTCGTAGACGAGATCCGGCGCGAAGAGATCGCAGATGCGCGTGGCATCGCGCGCGTTGAAATCGGCGGTCCATTGCGCGAGCGCGCCGCGGATCGCCGTCTCGGCCTCGCCGGCGGGCGTTTGCGCGGCAGCGTCGATCGAAAAGACGCTGCCAGCCAGAAGGATCGCCAAGGAATTCCGGATCATGGTCCCCTACCCCACCGCCTGTGCCGCCTCCTTCAGCACGTCGGCGACGGCGCCGACGTACGACTTGAAGAGGACGCCCACCCCGTCGTCCGGGCCGGTCCAGTTGATGGTGAAGCAGAAGGTGACCGGCACCTTGCCCACGATCATCTGGCCGGGCAGGCAGAAGCAGTGGAAGCCCGCCCATTCGATGCTACCGCCCTTGGCGTAGGCGATCGTATCGGGCGGCACGACATGGACGATGGCGTCGGCCATCGCCTGGATGCGCTTGAACTCCAGCAGCGTCTCGGGCTTCTTGAAATAGGTCCCGCGGAGCGCCTGGCGGTACCAGCGCACCATGTCCTCGGCCGTGCTGGCCATCGTCTGGTGGTCGTTGAGCGCCGGGCGCGCGGCACCCGCCGGCGGCGCGGCGACCGCCCGCTGCACGCCCTCCCAGCCGAGGTCGACACCCTCCGGCGCCCCCGCGAGCCAGGAGAACAGCCGGCGCGTCGAGTTGGGGATCTGCGTGGCGCCAAGCCCTGCCTCGGCGATCAGCGCGCGCACCTTGTCGACACCGGCCGCCGCCAGCGCCATGTCGGTCGCGGTGTTGTCGCTGTGGGCGATCATCGCCTCCAGCACGCTGCGCGCCGGAGTCGTGCCCGTGAGGTTGAGGAACACCGGGCTCGAAAGCGACCGCACCGAGTCGTCGATCTTCATCTGCTGGTCTTCCGTCAGCCGCCCCGCCTCCACCTCGCGCAGATACTGCGCCAGGATGAAGGTCTTGACCGCGCTGCCGACGAACAGGCGCGTGGTCGGCAGATGCGCCGCCTGCCACGGCGCCGTGGAATGATCGGCCACGACCAGGCAACTGGCCGACGGCAGGGCGGCGAAGCGGGCGACGGCTGCCTGCACGCGCGCGCCGCCGCCCTGACCCTGCGCCGCGGCGCGCGAGACGATCGAGGGAGCGGCCAGTGTGGAGGCGGCCAGTGCCGCCAATGTGCGACGATTGAGAGTCATGAGGGCGGTCCTCCCGATCCGAATATCCGCCGGACAGCCGAAGCGCCCAGCAGCCTATCGGATACACTGGCGGAAGCATCACCAAAGGACCCACCCCATGCCCCACCACCCCGCCCTTACCCCCGGCCGTGTCGCCGTCATCACCGGCGCCGCGAGCGGCATCGGTCTCGCCGCCGCCCGCCGCTTCGCCTCGATGGGGCTAAGAGTGTGCCTGGCCGATCTCTCGCCCGAGGCGCTCGACCGCGCCGCCGCCGAGGTCGCCGCGGTCGCGCCGGCGGGGCGCGCGGCCGTGCTCGCGGTGCCCACCGACGTGAGCCAGCTCGCCCAGGTCCAGGCGCTCAAGGACAAGGCCTATGCCGCCTTCGGCGAGGTCGCGGTGCTGATGAACAACGCCGGCACCGCGCCGGGCGGCGGGCCGTGGGACCGGATCGAGCGCTGGCGCCTCGTGCTGGAGGTCAATCTCTGGGGCGTCATCAACGGCGTGCAAACCTTCGCACCCGCCATGCTGGCGCAGAAGACGGCGGGCGCCATCGTCAACACAGGCTCCAAGCAGGGCATCACCCGCCCGCCCGGCGACACCGCCTACAACGTCAGCAAGGCCGGCGTGAAAGTGCTGACCGAGGCGCTGGCGCACAGCCTGCGCAACGAGGAGGGTGCGCGCCTCTCCGCGCACCTGCTGATCCCGGGCTCGACCTTCACCGCCATGACCCGCCGCGGCCGCAGCGAGAAGCCGGCCGGCGCCTGGACGCCGGACCAGGTGGTGGACATGCTGATCGCCGGCATGGGTGCGGGCGACTTTTATATCCTCTGCCCCGACAACGACGTCACGCGCGAGATCGACAACCGCCGCATCATCTGGGCGGCCCAGGACATCATCGAGAACCGCCCCGCGCTGTCGCGCTGGCATCCCGGGCACAAGGCAGCATTCGAGGCGTTCCTGAAAGCGGATAAGGTCTCATAATGGAGGCCAGCCCAAGGGGAGCAGCGCGCGCATGACCACCCTCGCCGAAGCCGACCGCGTCGAAGTCCACATCCTGGTCGACAACGCAACCGACGGGCTCTCGTCGACGCCGCCCAACGTCGAGGGCGAATGGGTCTTCGCCACGCGGCGCGGACTGCGCGCCTCGTCCGACCGCTGCCTGTGCTGCGGCGTCCATGGCCTCTCCTGCCTGGTCACCGTCCAGCGGGGCGAGGTGCGCCGCACGCTGCTCTTCGACAGCGGCCCGGAGGAATACGCCTTCGAGCGCAACACGACGCGGCTCGGCGTCGATCTCGGCCGGGTCGAGGGCATCGTGCTGTCGCACGGCCACTGGGACCATGCCGGCGCGATGAAGCTCGCGCTGCAACGCATCCGTGCCGGCAACGGCGGCCGCGATGTGCCCTTCCATGTCCATCCCGGCATGTTTCATCAGCGCGGCCTGAAACTGCCCGACGGCAGCGTGCGGCAGATGGACGACGTGCCATCGGCCGGCGAGCTGGCCGCGCTCGGCGCCGAGATCGTCTCGACCACCGAACCGCAGCGTCTGCTCGATGGCCTGTTCCATGTGAGCGGCGAGATCCCGCGCGTCACGCCCTTCGAGCGCGGCCTGCCGGGCCAGGTGCGGCGCACCGCCCTCGATGCGCCGTGGGAGCCCGACGAACTGTTGATGGACGAGCGCTGGATTGCCGTGAACGTCCGGGGCAAGGGGCTGGTCGTGCTGAGCGCCTGCTCGCACGCCGGCATCGTGAACGTGCTCCACCACGCGCGCGCGAGCTTCCCCGGCGTGAAGCTGCATGCCGTGCTGGGCGGGCTGCATCTCTCGGGCCCGAACGAGAAGATCATCCCCGAGACGGTCGCGGCGCTCAAAGGCTTCGGCCTGGCCCAGATCGGCGCCGGCCACTGCACCGGCTGGCGCGCCATGGCCGCACTCGGCCAGGCGTTCGGCGACGAGGTGCTGGCGCCGTCGGCGGTCGGCAAGCGATACTGGTACTGACGGCCGGCAACCGCAGGCCGGGGAAAGGCTGACGACATGACAGCGGAGAAGCAGACTCTCGCCGACGCCCTTGCCGCCTCCCTGAAGGCGATCGACGCGGACTACAGCGAGGAGATGCGCGAGCTGCGCGCGCTGTTCGAGGAGGCCCGCGCCGAGGCCGAGAAGGACGAGCCCAACACGGTCAAGCTCCAGGCGCTGCTGGCCGACGCCAACGAGATGGCCCGCACCTTCGCCACCCTCGATCCGGCGTGGCAGGCGGTGCAGCGGGTGGCGCGGCTGTTCGGGATCCTCTAGTCGCGTCCAAGCAAAAGGCCCGCACCGGAACCCGGGCGGGCCTTCTGTCGACGCGTCGTCGGACGCGAATGTCTTGCGGCCTGTTTCAGCCGACAGCCTTCAGGTTCACCGCGGCCTCGCGACCGCGTTCGCTGGCCACTTCGTAGCTGATCTTCTGGCCCTCATTGAGGCCGTTCAGCCCGGCGCGCTCCACCGCACTGATGTGCACGAACACGTCCTTGCCGCCGCCATCCGGCTGGATGAAACCGAAACCCTTGGTGCCGTTGAACCACTTGACCGTACCTGTAGCCATCGTCTGTATCCCGAGTATGCGAGCAAGCCTTTGAGAGACGGTGCGCCCGCAGCAACCGCCGACAGATAACCGCAGGGAGCCGAACTGGGCGAAGCCTGTCAAGTTGCGGCCCCGGCGCATCGCCACACGGTCGCCATAAATTATCGCCGGTCGCGCGAGCGAAAATTGCACTGGCAATGTCGCGACCGGCACGTGCACTTGGTAAACTCGGTGAGTCCACATCAGCGGTGATCCATGTCGTTTGCCCGTCGTTCCCTTCTCCTCGCGGCCACCGCCGCCGCTTTCATGCCCCATCGCCTGTCGGCCGCCGGCGGCCAGAAGGTGCTGCGGCTGCAGACGCGACAGATAGAAGTCGGCGGCAAGCCGGCCACCCGCTACGGCGTCGTCCAGCCCTCCGGCGCCTGGGGCCTCACGCTCGACGAAGGTCAGGAGTTCGACGTGCGTCTGGAAAACCATCTCGCCGTGCCGTCGGGCCTGCACTGGCACGGCATGACGCCGCCGTGGCGCCAGGACGGCGTGCCCTACATCTCCGGACCGCCGATCGCGCCCGGCCAGTCGGCGGCCTACAAGTTCCCGGCGCGGCCGACCGGCACGCGCTGGATGCACTCGCACTTCGGGCTGCAGGAGCAGGACCTGCTGGCAGCACCTCTGATCGTGCGCGAAGCCGAGGCGATCGCCAGCGGCCGCCAGGAAGTGGTCGTGCTGTTCGAGGACTTCTCCTGGACGCCGCCGGCCGCCCTGCTGGCCAACCTGCGCAAGCCGCCGGCCGGCAACATGGCGATGACGATGGGCAGCATGGCGCGCGGCGGCGCGGGCATGGCGGGCGGCGCCATGGACATGGCCAAGCCCGATCTCAACGACATCGACTACGACGCCTATCTCGCCAACGACCGCACCCTGGCCGACCCGCCGGTGTTCGCCGTCGAGCGCAACGCCGAGGTCCGGCTGCGGCTGATCAACGGCGCCTCCTCGACCAACTTCACGATCGACCTCGGCGCCGCCGAGAGCACGCTGGTGGCGGTCGACGGCAACCCGGTGGTGCCGCTCCGCGCCTCGCGCTTCCCGCTGGCCATCGCCCAGCGCGCCGACATCGTGGTGCGCCTGCCGGCCGACGGCAGCGCGCTGGCGGTGCTGGCGTTGGGCGAGGGCCGCCGGCTGCAGGCGGGCTTCTTGCTGCGCCCGCCCGGCGCGGCGGTCGCCCGGCTGCCGGAGAAGAGCGAGACCATGGGGCCCGTCGTCGGCCTCGCCCAGGAGGCGATGCTGCGCGCCCGCCAGCCGCTGCCGGTGCGGGCCGTTGACCGCTCCGTGCCGGTCGATCTCGCCGGCACCATGGCGGGTTATAATTGGTCGATGCCGGTGCACGGCATGGCGGGCGTTCCGGTGACGGTGGCGCGCGGCGAGCGGGTCGAGCTGGTCATGCGCAACACCACGATGATGGCGCACCCGATGCACCTGCACGGCCATAACTTCCAGGTCACCGAGATCGACGGCCGGCCGCTGCCCGGCGCAGTGCGCGACACCGTCCTGGTGCCGCCGCGGGCCACGGTGAAGGTCGTCTTCGACGCCGACAATCCCGGCCTGTGGCCCTATCACTGCCACAACCTCTTCCACATGGCCGCCGGCATGTTCGCGACCGTGGTCTACCGCGGCTTCACCTGACGCCGGCCGGCGTTGCGGCTTTTGTTGGCTGCCTGAGACTTGTGTCATCCTCGACCGCGCCGCGGCGGATACCGGTCGATGCGTGGCCCTTCAGCACCCGGCCTTTACCCGCTCCCAGATCTCGTTCAACGGCCCCTCCCGGCCGTACAGCGGATCGCATTCCGGCCGAGGCACGGCGGCGACCGCCGCGACGGCGCGGGCATGGTCGATCCCGCCCGGCTGCTGCTGGTCGAGCCCGCCATTGTCGGGATAGGCGCCGACCACCAGGAGATCGCGGCTGGCAGCGAGGCGCTGATGGCCGACGCCGGCCGGCAGGACGACGACGTCGCCCGCCTCGACGTCGAGCGCCCGGCCCCGCGCCCCGCCGAACTGGACTCTCGCACGGCCGGCGGCAATGCCCAGCACCTCGTGGGCGCGAGTGTGGAAGTGCAGGAAGTCGTAGATGCCGTTGCGCCAGCCGCGGCCCCAGCGGTTGCCGGCAAAGGCGGTCTCGAACGGCACCGCCGGATCGGCCGCCCCCGCGACATGGACGGCCCGGCGATAGAGCAGCAACGGCAGGACGGGGTTGTTAGGCGTCTCGCCGTCGTCGTCGAAGAAGAACGCGTCGGGAGCAACATGGTTCGCCATGGGCGGCTCCTCTCCGGAAGTGCTCCTACCAGTTGTGCCAGCCGTTGCCCCAGCCGCCATTGTGCCAGCCGCCGTTCCGCCAACCGCCGTTGCCCCAACCGCCACCGAACAGGCCATGCAGCACGCCGCCGACGAGGCCGCCGTTACCCCAGCCGCCATTGCCCCAGCCGCCGTTGTGCCAGCCGCCGTTGCCCCAACCGCCATTGCGCCAGCCGCCGTTGTGCCAGCCGTTGCCCCACCAGGCGAGCTGGACATTGTCATCGTCCGCGGCCTGCTCCTTGTCGCCCGCCATCGGGATCCGCACGACGACCGAGACGGAATTGCGGATGGCTTCGAGGCGCAGCGCCACCGATTCGGGCGTGCCCTTCGCGGGCTCCGTGTTGGTGGCGGTCGCGGCCGAGGCGTCGGCCGCGGCCAGGCTCATCGACAGGCCCAGCACGCCGGTGGGCAACAGGGCCGCCAGGGCCCGCAAGGATCGACGCTCGGTCATGCGATCTCGCTCCCTTGCCGCATCAATCCCAGGCCGCGTCGACGATGCGGTTGTCCTCGGACAGCACCAGCGTCAGGCGGTTGGGATCGAAGGCATAGCTCGGCAGGCCGTCGGTCGGCTTGATGACGCGCAGCACATACGGCAGGTCGGTTTCGCGCACGATGCTGTCGGCGGCGGCGCCCGCCGGGGCCGCAGCGCCCTTGGCCACGAAGAACTTGCCGCGGCACTTGGCGCAATCCTCCTTGGGCGCGGCGATCTCGGTGTAGCCCGGCAGGGTCTTCAGGACGACGGCGTTGCTGCCCGAGCGCACCCGAACGCCCTTGTAGGGATGACCCGGCGCCACCGGCAACATGGCCTCGAAGGGCATGAAGGGCCCGAGCGCCGCCGGCGTGGTCGGCACCACGCCCTGGAAGATGAGGTCGAGAATGCCGTCCACCGGCTCGCCCCGCGTGATCGGCACCAGATGCGGCTGGCCCCAGTCGCCTGACGTCACGAGGCCGCGCGCCCGGATGATGTCCATGCCGCCGGCCCGCGACGAGCGCAGCACCTCGACGCTGGTCACCATCATGACCGGCCAGGGCACGACGGCGGCCGGCGAGTTGTAGGCGGCCGGCGGTCCGCCGGACGCCGAGCCGCCGCTCGGGCCCGCGGCCTGAGGCGGCGCGGCGGTCGGCGTTTGCGCCTGGGCGGAGAGGGCCCACGACGCGGCGGACAGGCAAGCGATGGCGAAGAGCAACGGTCTGGTCATGGCATCCTCGATGACAGCGCCGCTTGCGCGGTCGGTTGGGCGATGGGGGAAGGACCGGCGTCGATCCAGCTCTGCTCGAGCTTGTCGAAGGCTTCCAGAATGAGATCGGTCGGCACCATCTGGGTGAGCGTGCAGAACGACGTCGAGGTGCTGTCGAATCGGCCGTTCTCGAACAGCTTGTTTACCGGCGCGCCGCCGCCGCACACCGAAAAATACTCGCAGGCCGCGCGGCAGGCCTCGGTGCCGGACCGGATGTCGCGCAGCAGCGCCGAACCCAGGCAGGCCTGGTGGATTTCGGCCAGCGACTGGGTGACGATGTTGCCCAGCAGATAGTCGCCGTAGTCGGCGTTCTTGTAGCCCAGCAGCTCCGGCGAGAAGCTGGAGACGTTGCCGTGGCTGTCGACATTGATCATGCCGAGCGGCTCGACCTGGATGTTGCGCGCGCGCACGCCCTCGGGGCGGAACACGCGCGGCAGGGCATGATCGATCTCGCGCACGAAACGGACGCGGCCGTCGGCCCGCGCCAGATGCCAGAACCGGCGCAGGAACGTCTCGTAACGCCGGCGCAGCTCGGCGCCCTGGAACAGGTCGGAGACGTAATCGCCCTCCGATTCCTCAACATTGAAGCAGACGTGGTCGATGCCCTCGGAGACGTAGAACGCCAGCAGCTCCTCCGGCATCTCCAGGCTGGCGCGCGACAGCACCGACAGGACGTGGAACGGCCAGCCCGCGGCCTTGAGGCAGCGGATGCCGGCGATGGTCTTGTCGAAGGTGCCCTTGCCGCCGCGTGTCTTGCGGCGAGCGTCGTTCAGTTCGCGCGGACCGTCGATGCTGACGCCCACGCCGACCTGCCACTCGCGGAACAGCGCGCACCATTCCTCGTCGATCAGCGTGCCGTTGGTCTGGAAGGAGTGCTTTACGATCACCGCGCCCGGACCGGTCTTGGGCCGCAGCCGCTCGATCGCGGCGAACGCCTCGCGATAGAAGGCGACCGGCACGGCCAGCGGCTCGCCGGCGTGCCACAGCACGGTGATCTCGGGGTTGGCCCAGCCCGACGCGAACAGTTCGGTGAAGAGCCTGACGATCGTCGACTGCGCGATGACGTGCTTGTTGGCGCGGTCGGGCAGGTAGCAGTAGGTGCAGTTGATGTTGCAGAAGGCCGTCGGCTGGATGATCACCATCTCGACTTCAGGCCGCCCGTCGGGCACCTGCGAGGAGGAGAAGCTCTGCACGGGCCTACCAGTTGTGCCAGCCGTTGCCCCAACCGCCGTTGTGCCAGCCGCCGTTGCCCCAGCCACCGTTGTGCCAGCCGCCGTTGCCCCAGCCGCCGTTGTGCCAGCCGCCGTTGTGCCAACCCCAACCGCCATTGCGCCAGCCGCCGTTGCCCCACCAGGCGAGTTGCGGCTCGGCTTCTCCGGCGGCGACTTCGGCGTCGTTCAGGCGAACGACCACGGACACCGACTCGCGGATGGCTTTCAGGCGGAGTGCGACCGATCCGGGATCCGGCGATGCAGTGCGTTCGCCCGACGAGGTCGCGGCCAGGGAGCCCGCGGACGCGAGGCCCATCGACAGGCCGAGCGCTCCGGCCGGCAGGAGGCGGCAAGGACTCGCAGCGAACGACGGTCTTGGCCCATGTGATCTCCCCCCACCCGGTGAGGCGAGGTTACCCAGACTTCTCCCGCAATAACAAACGAAAACTGGATGATGGTCCGATCCGCCTGCTCAAAGACCACCGGTCACCAGTCTTCGGCTCGCGTGACGCCCGGCGCCGCTCTCGTCGCATGCGGAAGTTTGGGTCATGATAGGTAAAAATGGAGGGCGCGGCGGTGAGTCCGATCGAAATATCATTGATCATCTTCGCGCTGATGATTGCCGGCGCGGCCGTCGGAGCGCTTCTGCGCCGGGCGCTGCCGGAGCATCATCTCGACGACCATGCCAAGGACATCGTGCGGCTGGGCACCGGCCTGGTCGCCACTATCTCGGCACTGGTGCTCGGCCTGCTCATCAATTCGGCCGCCAGTTCCTACGAGGCGCAGCGCCATGAAGTCCGGGAGATGGCGGCCGGCCTGATCCTGCTCGACCAGCTGCTGGAGCGCTACGGTCCCGAGGCGCGGCCGGTGCGCGCGACGATGCGCGAGGCGATCGGCCCGCTGATCGATCAGCTGTGGGGCGACGGCCGCGCGCACGCGCCCGGCAGTCACTCCCCGCAGCCAAGCAACGCCGGCGCGCGCGCCTTCCTCGCCTTGCACGACCTCGCGCCGACGAACGAGCTCCAACGCTCGCTCCAGGGCCAGGCCATCGCGACCGCCATCAACATCCAGCGCTCGCGCCTGATGCTGTTCGAGCGGGCGCACGCCGGCATACCGACCCCTTTCCTGGCCGTGCTGGTCTTCTGGCTGACGATGATCTTCGTCAGCTTCTGCCTGTTCTCGCCGCTCAATCCGACGTCTATGGCGGCTCTGGCTCTGATCGCCCTGTCGGCCTCCGGCGCAATCTTCCTGATCCTGGAGATGAACCAGCCGTTCGGCGGGCTGATGCAGATTTCCGGCGACGCCTTGCGGACGGCATTGCCGCCCCTCGGGCCCTGACGCCGGCGTATGGCCAGGCGTCAGCCTCCCTCCTCAGGCGATCGCCCGTGAAAACCCGACAGCCGTAGGCAATCCATCCGCCGCCGCTGGCCGTAAGACGGGAGCGACCTTCCCACACCGCGATGAGGGTTGTCCCGCCATGCGCGTGCCCGAAGATCACTGGTATCCGGTCCTCGACTCGCGTGAAGTCCGGCGCCGGCCCCTGGGATGCGAACGACTCGGGCGGCGCCTTGTCTTCTGGCGCACGTCCGACGGCCGCGCGCAGGCGCATCTCGACCGCTGCCCTCACCTGGGCGCGGCGCTGAGCGGCGGCCAGGTCCGCGGCGACCGTCTCGTCTGCCCCTTTCATGGGCTGGAGTTCGACGCCGGCGGCGTCTGCCGCCACCTGCCGGCGGTCGGGCGAGCCGGCCGCATCGCCGACAACATGGCGCTAAAAGGCTTCCCGCTCCGCGAAGCCCACGGCCTCCTCTGGCTGTGGCATGGCGCGCCGCGCGACGTCTATCCGGAGGTGCCGTATTTCGCCGAACTGAGCGAGGGCTGGCGCTACGGCACCGTCACCGCCGACTGGCCGGTGCATTACAGCCGCGCGATCGAGAACCAGCTCGACGTCGCCCACCTGGCGTTCGTGCATCGCACCTCGATCGGTGCCGGCGGACAGAGCCTGGTCGACGGGCCGCATGTCGAGGCCGACCGGCGGGGCATCAGGGTGTGGGTAAGCAACCGGCGCGACGACGGCCGGTCACCGCACAGCGCCGCCCAGCTGGCGGCCGCCAGCGCCGGCACCGAGCCCACGCTCACCTTGCTGTTTCCTGGCTTGTGGCGGCTCAATATCCGGCCGCGCCTGAAGAACGTCATCGCCTTCGTGCCGGTCAACGAGCGCACCACGCGCTACTATCTGCGCGTCTACCACCGCCATCGCAACCCGCTGATCGCCAGGCCCTTCGAGGCGTTGATGGGGATCGCCAACCGTTTCATCCTGAACCAGGACCGGCGCGTCGTCGTGACCCAGACGCCGGCCGACAGCGCCGAGGCGCGCGGCGACCGGCTGATCGGTACCGACCTCGCGATCAGCCAGTACCGGCGGCTGCAGGCGGAGTTGCTGGCCCGCCCGGCGGAGCGGTGGCAAGCGGCCGGACGCTGACGTCGACCCACAGGCCGCGGAAGGCGTCGGTCATGCCGACGAAGCTGCCGGCCACCGGCGTGGCCTGGCGGATGTCGCGGGCGACGGCGACGGGGATCAGGTTGCGGCCGCCCATGCTGCGGTTGGTCGGATCGAAGGTGATCCAGCCGGCGCCCGGCACGAAGACCTCGGCCCAGGCATGGGTCGAGCCGGCGTCGGTCGAGCCCGCGAGATCGCGGTCGGGGTTGTAGAGATAGCCGGAGATGAGGCGCGCACCGAAGCCCAGCGCGCGCGCCGCCTCGACGAACAGCACGGCGAAGTCGCGGCACGACCCCCAGCCGAGCGCCAGCGTCTCGAGCGGCGCCTGCGTGCCCTCGACTTCGCGGCTCTGGTAGGCGACCGCCCGCGCAACGCCGGCGCCCAGATCCTTGAGCAGCGCCAGCGTGTCGGTCGTCTCGCCGCGCACGAAGGCCCGGGCCCAGGCCTTCAGACGCCCCTCGGGATCGGCATACTGCTGGGCCGCCAGCGCGCCGAGATCGGTCCAGTCGTCGTCGCCGTAGCGGAAGGGATAGGAGATCGCCGCGGCGGCGATGTCGAACACCGGCCAGGCGTCGGCACTCAATTCGAGGGTGGTCATGCTGTCGATCACCAGCCGGTCGGTCGGGCGGGCGAAGCTCGCCGTCGCCACGGCATTGCCGAAGACATCGTGCGCCCAGCTCACCGTGGCCGCGGGCGCGATGATCAGGTCGCTCGAGATCAGCCGGAGGTCGCGGCTCTCGCGCGGCCGCAGCATCAGGCGATGCGGCCCGAGCTGCACCGGCCGATGGTAGAGATAGGTCGTCCTGTGGTGGATCGTGAGCGCAATCACCGGATCCTCCGATCTGTTGCTTGCATTCGCCGCGATGGCGGACCATGTCGGCTGGACCGCGCATGTGCGTCGAGGAGCAGACCATGTCCGTCCGCACCACCGAGACGACGGCGACGTTCCGCCGCCCCTTTCTGCTCGCCGCGATCGGCGATCTCCAGCCCGCCGGCGTCTACCGCGTCGTCACCGACGAGGAGGAAATTCCCGGCCTGTCCTTCACCGCCTTCCAGCGCACGGCGACGATGCTGCATCTGCCGGCGATCGGCGTCGCCGCCGCCACGAGCCAGGTCGTGCCCGTCGATCCCGCCGATCTCGCCGCGGCGCTGGCCGCCGACGCGCGCGCCTGACGGGCGCGTAAACGGAAGTGGCCCGGACAAGCAAAGGCCCCGCAACCTGCGAAGGCGCGGGGCCACCGGATGCCGCGCCAAGGCACAGCATCCGTCGGTCGGGGTCGCATCGCCCGCTTCAGCGTCCGGTTCGCCAGTACATCCGTGGTCGACCGAAGCGAAACGGGCAGGCCGCCGTTTCCGGCGGCAGTGCGATCAGCCGACCGCCTTGAGGTTGTCGGCCGACATCTTGCCGCTCTTGCGATCGGCAACGAGTTCGTACTCGACCTTCTGGCCCTCGTTGAGGCTGCCGAGGCCGGCGCGCTCAACGGCGCTGATATGCACGAAGGCATCGCTGCCGCCGGTATCGGGCTGGATGAAGCCGAAGCCCTTCTGGATATTGAACCACTTAACGGTTCCCGTCGTCATGGGAGACCCTTTCACAATCGTAGATATAGATATGCTGGCCCGCCCGGAGGCAGGCCGTCGAAGTCGCATTTTGTTTTCGGGAACAAGTTAGGTGGCGCGGCGCCGACTCCTGTCGGGGCATGGCCATGTCATCTGTACCGTCTATCGACCGGGCTCATATGGGCGCTATGGCGGCGATTTGCAAGGATGATCGGCGGGGGTGATTGCGGAACCAGCCGCGCGGCACCACGTTAACGGTCATGGATTCTACACAACGCACGTCCGGGTCGGACGCCGAATTGCGGCGGACGGCGGCGTCGTTCGCCCACCCGACGGCGTGGCGCAGCCTGCTGCAGCTTGCGACATCGATCGGCCCCTTCCTCGCCGGCTGCGCGGCCATGTATCTCACCTATCCGGTCTCGAGCCTGCTCACCCTGGCGCTCAGCCTGCCGACCGGCGCGCTGCTGGTGCGCGTCTTCATCGTCCAGCATGACTGCGGCCACGGCTCGTTCTTCGCCTCGCGCGCCGCCAACACCGCGGTCGGCCGGCTGTGCAGCCTGATCACGCTCACGCCGTTCGCCAACTGGGGCCGCCAGCACGGCGCCCATCACGCCAACTGGAACAACCTCGACCGTCAGAGCGCCGGCAGCGACATCTACTCGGCCTGCCTCACGGTGCGGGAGTACCTCGCGCTGTCGCCGTGGCGGCGCTTCCTCTACCGGCTGCCGCGCCACCCGCTGATCGCCAACCTGGCGCTGCCGCCCTTGATCTTCCTGCTGCTCTACCGGCTGCCCTTCGACACGCCACGCGACTGGGCCCGCGAACGCCGGTCGGTCTACGTCACCAACGCCGCCCTGGTCGCCCTGTTCGGCACGCTCGCATTGCTGCTGGGCTGGCGCGAGGTGCTGCTGGTCCATCTGCCGGTCATGGTGGTGGCCTCGATCCTGGGTGTCTGGCTGTTCTCGCTGCAACACCGCTTCGAGACGTCGCGCTGGGCGGGCGGCGGCGACTGGAGCTTCGTCGAGGCGGCGCTGGAAGGCTCGTCGTACTTCAGGCTGCCGCGGCCCCTGCAATGGCTCACCGGCAACATCGGCTTCCACCACGTCCATCACCTCAATCCGCGGGTGCCGAACTACCGCCTCAGCGCGGCACACGACGCCGTGGCGGCGCTGCGGCCGGTGCGGGCGCTCGACCTCAGGGGCGGCCTCGCCGCGCCGCGACTCACCCTGTGGGACGAGCAGCGGGGCCGGCTGGTCCGCTTCGCCGACGCGGGCGGCTGAGCCCAATTAAGGCAGCGCCGCCGGCTTCATTGGACGCGCTGGCGGCAGGGGTGTACGGCTAAGGCACCATCGCCCACCAAGCCAACGGCTTGCGATGGCTGAGAGAGACGTGCGCTCCCGCCCAAGTCGCGAGGTGCACCGATGAAGGACTGGCTCGTTCCGCCCGTCTTGTTTCCGATTTTCCTGCTGTTGCTGATCGCCGGCTACGCGCTCCTGCGAACGCCGACCTGAGGGCCGCCTGCGGCCACGAGAGGACATGCCATGAAACTGCCCGCAAACACCAACGCCTATCTGTGGGGCGCCGTCGTCGGCGCCATCGCGCTCTCCATCGTCGGCTTCAGCTGGGGCGGCTGGGTGACCGGCGGTTCGGCGCGCTCGATGGCGACCGCCGCCGCCGACGAC